>NZ_JBXAGS010000011.1:0-211368 GCF_058794355.1 Cupriavidus sp. GW823-FHT07B10 | reverse complement strand
TCGCTGATGTTGTTAGGGGCGCTGGCCGCTGCCGGTGTGCTCGGCGCGATCGGCGCCGGTATCAGCAACGTGCTGCAGGCGCGACTGGCGCGCGCAGTTTGAGCCGGCTTGTCTGCGCCGAGCAGGCAACGCTCAGCCGAGCCGGCGCGGGATCGCCTATCGCTTTCACGCGCGCGCCCCTCAGACCACGTTGATCGTGACGTCGATGTTGCCCCGCGTGGCCTTGGAATACGGACAGGTCTGATGCGCCTCGTGCGCCAGGGCCTCCGCGGTCTCGCGCTCCACGCCTGGGACGTGCACGTTGAGGCGCGCCTGCAGGCAATACGCATCGCCCGCCATGCCGAGGTCGACTTCGGCGTCGATGGCCACGTTCTCTGGCAGTGCAATCTTTATCTTCCTGGCTGCCAGGATGCGCGCCGTTTCAACGCGCAGCTGCTCGACTGCACGTGCGGGTGATTGACCGGTGTTCAGCCGGAACTCGCGGCCGAAGTGGCGTGGGCTCATATGCACGGAATCTGCGAGCCTTTCAACCGAGAGGTCTTCGTGCAGGTGGGTTCGCCGAAGATTCGCAGGAATGCCCGCCGCATGCGTTCGGGTCGGTGAAGCCCGTCAGGCTGGCGATGCGCTCGACGGTGAGTCGATCTGCGTCTATCAGGGTTTCTTCGCCCCTGCGTGGAACACGACGTTCTAGCGTTTGCGCGCGTAGAGACTCGGTGGTTGGCCGACGTGCCGGCTGAACGCGGTGCTGAAGGTAGTTGCCGAGCCGTAGCCGACCCGTTCAGCCACTTCGGCGATCCCGATGTCATGGCGACGGAGCAGGTCCTTCGCCACGGCCATGCGCCAGGCGATCAGGTATTCCATCGGTGGCATTCCCACGGCGCGCGTGAAGCGCTCAAAAAAGGTCGAGCGCGACAGCGCTGCCTTCCTGGCGAGTTGGGCCACCGTCCACGAGCGCGCGGGATCGGCGTGCATCTGCCGCATCGCTGACGCGAGTCGCGTATCGGTCAGGCCACGCAGCAGCCCCGGGGGCGCGTCCTCCCCCGAAGTTGAGCGCAGCGCTTCGATCAGCAGCACCTCCACCAGGCGCGTGAGCACGAGCTCGCGCCCCGACCTCCGTTCACCCGATTCCTCGCTGACGAGCCGCACGATTGCCGAAAGCCGCTCGGCGCCGCGCACATGCACCAGCGCCGGCAGCAGCGACACCAGCAACGCAGCATTGGACGAGTCGAAGACGAAGTAGCCGCCGAGCAGTCGCACATCGGGGCGTCCACCGCGCCTGCCGTGACGAACTTCGCCCATCGGCGCGGGCGTGACTTTGGGGTCGATGCGCTCGGGCGCCACCGGCTCAAAGCCCGACAAGGTGAAGCCCGGCGTTGCCGGCAGGAGCACGAAGTCGCCCGTCTCAAGCGTGAGGGCATGCTGGCCGTCGACGGCGAGACGACAACTGCCCTCGAGCACGGCGCAGAAGCTTGGCTGGCCGAAGTCAGCGTAGCGAACACCCCAGCGGCCGGCGCCGCTGATGGACTTCGAGAACACGGCACGCGGCTGAAGCAGCGAGATGACTTCTGACAGGGGATCGCTCATCGCCGGACGATTGCAAATGAAATCTGGACTTTTCATTGTAGGCAGTCCGTCGCATCCCCGCTATCGTTGCCGGCATCCAAACCACCACCGAAACCCTCATGAAAACCGTGCTGATTACCGGCTGCTCCTCTGGCTATGGCCTTGAAACCGCGCGCCACTTCCACGCGCAGGGCTGGAACGTCATCGCCACCATGCGAACGCCGAACGAAGAACTCTTGCCCCGATCCCACCGGATCCGCGTGCTGGCGCTCGACGTGACGAAGCCCGACAGCATCGCCGCCACGCTTGCAGCGAGCGGAGCCATCGACGTGCTCGTCAACAACGCGGGCATCGGCCTGTTTGGCGCCTTCGAGGCCACTCCGATGGCCACGACGCGCGAGGTGTTCGAGACCAACACGTTCGGCGTGATGGCGATGACCCAGGCGGTGCTGCCCCAGTTCCGTGCGCGCAGGTCGGGCGTGGTGGTGAACGTGACCTCGAGCACGACGCTGGCGCCGATGCCGATGGTAGCCGTCTACACCGCGAGCAAGATGGCCATCGAAGGCTTCACCGCATCGCTCGCGTTCGAGCTCGAAGCGTTCAACGTGAGCGTGAAGCTGGTCGAGCCAGGCTACGGACCGACCACGCGCTTTACCAGCAACGGGGGACCGCGCATGGAGGGCCTGATCCCCGAGGCATACGCGTCTTGCGCGCAGGGCATCTTTGCTTCCCTCTCGCAACCGGCAGCGGTGACGACCGAGGCCGAGGTGGCCGAAGCGGTTTGGCGTGCCGCCAACGACAGGTCCGGGCTGCTTCGGTTTCCGGCAGGTGCCGATGCGGTAGCGCTGGCTCATTCGGGATAACCGTCGAAGGGTCTGGCCCTTCGACGGTTTGCCGCACCAGGTATCGGAGCCCAATCGCCCCGGAGGCTGGCACATCCCGACACGCCCGAGGCATAATCGTGAAACTGGTTTCACCGAGACCCGAACCCTATGCCGCGCCCTGTTATCCGACCTGTGTCCGACCAGAAACCTGCAGAGAAACTCACCATCCAGGACGTTGCCGACTATGCGGGCGTGTCCAAGGCAACCGTATCGCGCTACCTGAACCGGGGCGGCGAGCAGCTTTCCGCGGACGTGGAGGCGCGCGTCGCCGCGGCCATCCGCGCGCTCGGCTATAGCCCCAGCCCGATGGCGCAGGGGCTCAAGCGCGGCAAGTCGCGCCTGATCGGCCTGGTGGTCGCGGATGTCTCCAATTCGTTCTCGGTGGCCGTGCTGCGCGGCGTTGAGAAGGCCTGTCGCGACGCCGGCTACATGGTGATGCTGTTCAACCTCGGCAATGACGAGCAACTGGAGCGCGAAGCCATTCGCTCGCTGTCGGCCTACCGGGTTGAGGGCTTTATCCTGCACACGCTGGGCCACGATGCCGGCGCCCTGGCCGATGCGGCGCAGTTGGGCAAGCCAGTGGTCCTGGTCGACCGCAAGGTCGGCGATGCCGAAGTCGACCTGGTGGCCCTGGACAACCAGACCGCCGTCCAGGAAGCCGCCGGCCACCTGGTCGAAGCCGGCTACCGGCGCCTGCTGTTCATCAGCGAGCCGATCAAGGCCATCAGCTCGCGCAACGAGCGGGCGCGCGCGTTCCAGGCCTTTGTCGCCGAACACGTGGACACGGTTGGAGGGACCGTTTTTGAAGCCCAGCGGGGTGACGACGATGCCCTGGATGAAGCGCTGCGCGCGCTGCGCCGTGGCGCCGGACAGGCACCCGTTGCCGTGCTGGCGGCCAACGCCGTGATCTCGCTGCGCGTGGCCGCATCGGCCGCCAGACTAGGGTGGCAGCTTGGCGCCGACCTGGGCCTGATCGGCTTCGATGATCCGGAATGGGCTGCACTGGTCGGTCCCGGCCTCAGCGCCATTTCCCAGCCCACCGACGATATCGGGCGCGTTGCCACCAACTGCCTGATAGAGCGCCTGCAAGGCACGCAGCTGCCGCCGCGCCGGGTGCTGTTGCCCGGCACGCTGGTCACGCGCGGATCGACCCGCCGCGCCTGATCGCAGAGCCCTTCCCCACCGGCGCCCGCCGTGCCCGCCTGATCCACGCCTGCACCCGCTGCGCACCTCCAGCGGGTGCCTGACGTGCCTGTTTCCACATCCGCCAAACGCAGTTTTTGACCGTAAGGGTTTCCACTGCTGGATCTCTGAAACCGGTTTCCTATAATCCTGAAACCGGTTTCAAGACGGTGCTTGCCCAACGCTGCGACGCCAGCGACACATTCCATAAACGTGCAGGAGACATGATGAACGTCCAACGCTTGTTGCGCCGCGCAGCCGCGCCCGTGCTGACTCTGCTGGTCCTGACCAGCGCCGCTTTCACCGCCCAGGCGCAGACCGTCGCCGAGATCGTCAAGAAGGGCAGGGTCACCATCGGCGTGGTGACCGGCGCCCCGCCCTTCGGCACCACGGACGCCACCGGCAAGCCCGCCGGCTATGACGTCGACGTGGCCAACCTGCTCGGCAAGTACCTGGGCGTGCCGGTCGATATCGTTCCGCTCACCTCGCCCAGCCGGATTCCGGCGCTGGAGGCCGGCAAGGTCGATTTCCTGGTCGCCACGCTGGCGCCGACGCCCGAGCGGGCGCGGGCCATCATGTTCAGTGCACCCTACAGCGCGTTCGAGCTGACCATCTTCGCGCCCGTCGCTGCCAAGTACGCCAGGCTGACGGAACTCGGGAAGAAGAAGGTGGGCGTGACGCGCGGCACCACGCAGGACACCGCGCTGACCCGGCTGGCCGTGCCCGGCATGAACATCGTCCGCTTCGAGGACGATGCCACCTGCGCGCAGGCGCTGATCAGCAACCAGGTCGAAGCCATTGCCCTGCCCAATACCACCGGCAACGAGATCATGAAGGCGCGCGGTGCCGGCAAGTTCGACGCCAAGTTCGCGTTCTCGGTGCAGCCCAATTCGATGGCCGTGCGCCGCGACGCCTTCGAGCTGCGCCAGTGGCTCAACACCACCATCTCCTACATCAAGCTGAACGGCGAACTCGACGCCATCGCGCAGAAGTGGACCGGCAAGGCGCTGCCTGCGCTGCAAGCGTTCTGAACCAGGCCGTCTGAAGTTGCGCGCCGGCGCCAGCCGGCGTGCCAGGAGACCCGCATGAACTACCAATTCGAATGGAACCCGGTGCTGTCGCAGCTGGACCGCTTCGCGGAAGGCGCGGCGATGACGCTGGCGCTCAGCTTCGGCTCGATCCTGCTTGGCACCGTGGTCGGCAGCGCCGGCGCGATTGCCGCCGCTTTTGGCGGCCCCTGGCTGCAGCGTGCCACCAGGGCATATGTCGAAGCCATCCGCAACACGCCCTTCCTGATCCAGCTCTTCATCATCTTCTTCGGCTTGCCAACCGTGGGCCTGCAGATCGATGCCGTCACCGCCGCGGTGATTGCCATGACCGTCAACCTCGGCGCCTACTCGACGGAAATCATCCGGGCCGGCCTGCAGGCAGTTCACCGCTCGCAACTCGAGGCCGCCGCCGCGCTGGGCATGACACGCTGGCAGCTGATCCGCCACGTCGCGCTGGTGCCGGCTTTCGAGAAGGTCTATCCGGCCCTGACCAGCCAGTTCACGCTGATGATGCTGACGTCGAGCGTGGTGTCGACGATCTCGGTGGAAGAGTTGACAGCGGTCGCCAGCCAGGTCGATTCGCAGACCTTCCGCACCTTCGAGAGCTACATCCTGGTCATGTTCGTCTATATCGGCCTGGCACTGATGCTGCGCGCCATATTCGGCCTGATCGGCAACCTCGTGTTCAAGCGGCGCCGCGTGGTGGCGCGCGCACGAAAGCTGGCCCGCACAGCCCGCATCGCGCCAATGGCGCAGGCGGAACTGACGGCAGCGGCTGCAGGGAGCGCGCAATGATCACCGAGTTCTCCTGGAATCATCTTGAAATCCTGCTGCTGGCAGCGCGCTGGACGCTGTGGGTGACCTTGCTCGCCTTCGTCGGCGGCACGCTGGCCGGCTTCCTGGTGGCGCTGGCACGTACCTCCAGAAGCCCGATGCTGCGCCTCGCCAGCACGGCCTATATCCAGGTCGTGCAAGGCACGCCGGTGCTGATCGTGCTGTTCCTGAGCTACTACGGACTCTCCGTGCTCGGGCTCAAGCTGTCGCCGATGGTCGCGGCCATGCTGGCGATGTCGATCTACGCCAGCGCCTATCTTGGCGAAATCTGGCGCGGCTGCATCGAGGCCGTGCCGCAAGGACAGTGGGAAGCCAGCGAAGCGCTCGCCCTCACCCGCTGGCAGCAGCTGCGCTACGTGGTGCTGCCGCAGGCCGTGCGGCTGGCCTTGCCGCCCACGGTGGGATTCTCGGTCCAGCTGGTCAAGAACACCTCGATCACTTCCATCATCGGCGTCATCGAACTGACCCGCGCCGGCCAGTTGATCAACAACGCGACCTTCCAGCCCTTCGCGGTCTTCGTCGTCGTCGCACTTATCTACTTCGCGCTCTGCTTCCCGCTGTCGGCGGCGGCGCGACGCATGGAAAGGAGGCTCCATGTCAATCGTTGAAGCACAAGGCGTGCACAAGTCATATGGCGCTGTCGAAGTCCTGAAGGGCGTTTCGTTTGCGATCGAGCCGGGCCAGGTGGTCGCCATCATCGGCCGCAGCGGCTCCGGCAAGAGCACCATGCTGCGTTGCCTGAATGGCCTGGAGACGATCAACGCCGGCGACATCACCGTCGCCGGGCACAAGCTGGATCACGACCGCAAGCGCTTGCTCGACCTGCGCCGCGACGTGGGCATGGTGTTCCAGAGCTACAACCTGTTTCCGCACCTGACCGTGGGCGAGAACATCGCGCTGGCGCCGTCCATCGTGAAGAAGATGGCAGCCAGCAAGATCGACGCCATCGTCGACCAGGTGCTGACCCAGGTCGGCCTGCTCGACAAGAAGGACTGCTACCCCGAGCAGCTCTCGGGTGGCCAGCAACAGCGCGTGGCCATCGCCCGTTCGCTGGCGATGGAGCCCAAGGTGATGCTGTTCGACGAGGTCACCTCCGCGCTCGACCCCGAGCTGACAGCGGAAGTGCTTCGGGTCATGGAGAACCTCGCTGCCTCCGGCATGACCATGGTGCTGGTCACGCATGAAATGGAGTTCGCGCGCCGCATGGCGCATACCACCATCTTCATGCACCAGGGCAAGGTCCACGAGGCGGGGCCATCGAAGGCGCTGTTCGCGCAGCCGCGGACACCGGAACTGCAGCAATTCCTCGGCGCGGGAGCACTGAAATGAGCCATTGGCAAGCAGATGGTGCTTCGCGCCCGCCGGTGCTGATCTCGTTGACAGCCTATGGCGCCGACTTCGCCCTGCGCGACGGACAGGCCGCACTCGCGCGGATTGCCGCGGCAGCCGGCGCGGACGGCGTGGAATTCCGCGGCGAACTCCAGCGCGGACACAAGGATGAAGTCATTGAACAGCGCGAGGTCGCCCGGCAGCATGGGCTGAGCGTGGTCTGGTCCAGCCCGGAAGGCCTCTGGAGCGAAGCCGGCAGCCTCGATGCCGCCGCGCTCGACCGTGCCTTCACGACCGCGCTGGCGCTCGGTGCGACCCGGGTCAAGATGTCGCTTGGCGGCTATCGGGAAGGCACGGCACTGGAAGCACTGCTTCCCTGGCTGCGGCACGATGGCATCGAACTCGTCGTGGAAAACGACCAGACCGCCCAGGCCGGCACCGTGCCGCCGTTGCGCGATTTCTTCGCGCGTATCACGGCGCTCGGCGAGAACGTGCCGATGACCTTCGACATGGGCAACTGGCACTGGACCGGCGAAGACCCGCTCGACGCCGCGCAGGTCTTCGGCGCCGGCGTCGGCTACGTGCACTGCAAAGGCGTGCAGCGCACGCCTGCCAAATGGATCGCGGTGCCGCTGGACCAGTCGGCGGCACCCTGGCGCAGCGTCTTGCGTCGCCTGCCAGCGCACGTTGCGCGTGCGATCGAATTCCCGCTGCAAGGCGAAGACCTGGTGCAGGTCACGCGCGGTCATGTCGAACTGCTGCGTTCGGTGGAGGTTCCCGCATGAGCACCGATCTTGACGTGGTCACGCTGGGCGAGGCGATGCTGATGCTGGTCGCCGGCGAAGCCGGGCCGCTCGAAGGCGCGCAGACCTTCCACAAGCGCACCGCCGGTGCCGAGACCAACGTGGCCATCGGCCTGTCGCGCCTGGGCCTGAAGGTTGGCTGGGCCAGCCGGCTGGGCGACGACTCGATGGCGCGCTACCTGCTCGGCGAAATGCAGCGCGAAGGCGTGGATTGCAGCCAGGTGGTGTGCGAGCCCGGTGAGCGCACCGGTTTCCAGTTCAAGGGCCGGGTCGACGACGGCAGCGATCCGCCCGTCGAATACCACCGCCGCGGCTCGGCGGCGAGCCGCATGAACCCGGAGCACCTGGACGGCAGGTGGCTGCGGCGCTCGCGGCATCTGCACGTCACCGGCGTGTTCCCCGCGCTGGCCGCAGGCACGCAGGCCGCCACGCGCCAGGCCATCGCCACCATGCAGGCCGCCGGCCGCACGATCTCATTCGATCCCAACCTGCGGCCCACGCTGTGGGCCTCGCCCGAGTTGATGCGGGAGACGCTGAACGACCTGGCGCAGCAGTGCGACTGGGTGCTGCCCGGCATCGAAGAGGGCCGCTTCCTCACCGGCCACGCCGAGCCGGAACGCATTGCCGCCTTCTACCGTGCCCGCGGCGCCAGGCTGGTGGTGGTGAAGCTGGGCGCCGACGGCGCCTACTTCGATGGCGAGGCCGGCACCGGCCATGTCGAGGCATTCAGCGTCGAGCATGTTGTCGATACCGTTGGCGCCGGCGATGGCTTTGCCGTCGGCGTGATCAGCGCGCTGCTGGAGGGCCGGCCAGTGCGCGACGCCGTCCGGCGCGGCGCCTGGATCGGCGCCCGCGCGGTGCAGGTGCGCGGCGATACCGAAGGCCTGCCGACCCATGCCCAGCTGGCGGCCGCCAGTTTGTGAAGCCACTGCAAGGATTACCCATGCGCAAGAATGTCCTGGTGTTCCGCCCGATTCCTGATGACCTGCTCGCCAGGATCGAATCGGAGCACGATGTGATCGTGGCCGACCCGCGCCAGCCGGCACAACTGCCTGCCTTCCGCGCCGCGCTGGCAAACGCCCATGGCCTGATCGGCTCCAGCGTGAAGCTGGGCGCAGCGGAACTGGCCGAAGCGGGCCAGTTGGAGGTGATCTCGAGTATTTCGGTCGGAGTCGACAACTACGACCTTCCCTGCCTGCACCGGCGCGGCATCACCCTGTGCCACACGCCCGGCGTACTCACCGAGACCACCGCCGACACTGTCTTCGCGCTCATCATGGCCACGAGCCGCCGCCTGGTCGAGCTTGCGGCGCATGTGCGCGAAGGCCGCTGGGCCGCCAACATCGGCGAGGGCCTGTTCGGCTGGGACGTGCACGGCAAGACCCTGGCGATCCTGGGCTTCGGACGCATCGGCCAGGCCGTGGCGCGACGCGCGGCGCTCGGCTTCGGCATGGAGGTGCTCTACGTCAACGAGACCGCGGCGGAACCGCGTGACCTGGTGGGACGCGCCACCCGGACGGATCTCGACGATGCCTTGCAGCGAGCCGATATCGTCGCCGTCACGCTGCCCCTGACCGACAGCACGCGTGGCCTGATGGGCCTGCGCGAGTTCGCGCTGATGAAGCCGGGCGCCATCTTCGTCAACGGCGCCCGCGGCCAGATCGTGCAGGAAGACGCGCTGCTCGCGGCGCTCGACAGCGGCCACCTGCGCGCGGCCGGGCTGGACGTCTTCGCCACCGAGCCACTGCCGCAGGATTCACCGCTGCGCAGCCATCCCAGGGTGACAGCCCTGCCCCATATCGGCTCGGCCACGCATGAGACCCGGCGCGCCATGGCCGAACTCGCCACGCGCAACCTGCTGGACGCGCTCGCCGGGCGGCAGCCCGCCGCGCGCTTCGACCTCGCGGCCTTTGCCGCCCGGGCAGCCGCCTGATACGGACACGCTGCCTCACTTCCGCAGGTTGGTCCTGGCCACCAGTACCTTCATCACCGCGTTGTCTGCCGCGATCATCGCCTTGAAGGTCGCCGCGTCGGCATAGGCAATCCCAAGGTTCTGCCGGCCCAGCGCCGCCACGAAGACAGGGTCCGCCACCGCCTTGCGGCTGGCGGCCGCGAGGGTTTCGAGCACTTCAGGTGGCGTGCCCCTGGGCGCGGCCAGTCCGCGCCATGTGCCGATCGAGAGGTCGATACCGCGCTCACGCAGCGTCGGAACGTTCTCGAAGCCCCTGACACGCTGCCCGGCCATCACCGCGAGCGTCTTCACCTTGCCTGCGGCCACATAGGCCGATACTTCGGCCGGACTGACGGCCACCGCGTCGATATGCCCGCCCATCAACGCCACCAGGGCCGGCGCCGCACCGGAGAACGGCACATGATTGAATTTGACGTGCGCCTTGTCCTCCAGCGCCGTCGCCGCCAGGTGCCAGATCGAGCCCGGGCCGGAATTCCCGACCTGCACCTCCCCCGGGTGCGCCGCGGCGAATGCCAGGAACGCCTCGATGGTGTTCCAGCGCGAGTCGGCCTTGACCGTGATCGCCGACGGATCGGCATTCAGGCGCGCGATCGGCACCAGCTCGGCGGCGTCGAGGGTGGTCGGCCCGAGATGCGGGACGATCACGGCTTCCGCGATGATGATGCCGAGCTTGTAGCCATCGGGCCTGGCGCGGGCCACTTCCGTCATGCCGATGGCGCCGCTGGCACCTGGCTTGTTCACCACGGTCAGCGGCTGCGGCAGGTACTTTCGCATGGCTTCGCTGAAGGCCCGCGCAACCGTGTCGGTACCACCGCCCGCCGTGCTTGGCACCACGAGTTCGACAGGATGATCCGGGTAGGGCGCCGCGGGCGCCTGGCCGACGACGGCAAGTGAGGCCAGCAGGGCGGCCATGTGAAACAGCTTGCGGGGCGATCGCATCTATGGCTCTCAATTCAGGGGGGTCGGAGAAGTTGCTTCCGTTGGGGGAAGCCTCGGACACACGACGTGAAAGACCATCGCATCCCGGATATGGGTTCTTGTCCGAGAGCGCGGATTTTGCCGAAGCCGTTGGAAGGGACGGGTTGGGCATCGGGCCTACCGCGGCTTCGATCCGGCGCATGGGCGACAAGGTCAGCGCCAAACGCGCCATGATCGAAGCCGGTGTCCCCGGCGTTCCGGGCTCCGAGGGCGCACCGACAGATTCTACGCCAGCCCCCTGGCCGAAGAGACCTACTCGCTGCTCGACCGCACAGTCGAAGCCGGCGAGAGAGTGGGTGGCTTACCTCCGTGTCGGTTCAGTGCGGTGAACGCCGGAGAACGCGGCGTGCCAGGCGCGCAGCTTGCCGACAGCGGTACGCTGGTTCGCTAACGGGCTGACTCCTTCCTTGCCGCACGCGTTCTAGCGGCCTTGCGGGCCGCTTCGGAGCGACCGGCAGCTCCCTTGGTGCTGGCGGCCTTCTTCGCGGCAGCCGAGCGATCGGTCGCCGTGCGCTTGCTTGCCGCGCTCTTGGCCTGGGCAGACAGCGCCTTGGGAGAAGCACCGGCGGTGCTCTCGCGCTTGAGTGCCTTGAGCGCGGCCTGGGACCGCTTGGCCGTGCTTTCTGAACTCGCCCGTCGCGGTGCAGCCTTGGCGGCAGCAGCCTTGGTTTCCGCCTTGGTCGCGCCCTTCTTTGGCGGCACATCGACGCCAGCGCGGCGTGCCTCCGACAAACCGATCGCTATGGCCTGCTTGGCCGAGCGCACGCCGTGCTTACCCTTTCGCACGGCTTCGATCTCGTCGTGAACGAAATGGCCGGCCTGGGTGGTCGGCGACTTGCCTGCTCTCTTGTCTGCCCTGGCTTGGGCTATGCTCGATGCCCTTGGCATGGTCGTCTCCATGACGGCCGCGGTCATCCGGCACGGGCCATGGCAGATGCAATGTCCGCGGCGCTGTTCAGGGCCCGCCATCTGCCGGCGGGTTAAAAAAATCCCTCGCAAATGTCGTTCCAGGCGTGCAACTGGCGCGCCACTGCCACTCATAGAGGCGACGGTTGTACTGCCGCGTGCGAAATCTGCACACCTTGGGCCAAATCTACCCTGCGAGACGCGGTCTACACCAGGCAACGCGGCGCCTGGAATTCGATCACGTCCTTGATGACATCGCGCATCTCCGTGATCAGCAGGCGCGCGTCGTCGCGACGCCATTGCACGACATAGTGCAGCGGTTCCAGCGCGCCGCCCTTCGTCAGGATCTGCAACACCCCGCGCGCTTCCAGCGCTTCGGCCCACTGCCTTGGCATGAAGGCGAAACCCAGCCCCTCCGCCACCATGCCGACCACAGCGCCCCAGCTGTTGCACACCAGGCGACGGTTGACCGCCATGCCACGGGTGGCCAGCCACTGGTCGAGCACCCGGGTGCCGCCCGCGCCGACCGGCAGGGACAGCAGCAATTGCTCCGCCATCAGCCGCCGGGGATCGTCGGTGCCGGTCTGGTCGATAAAAGACTCGCTCGCGACCCAGACAAAGTCGACCTGCGCGATCCGCTCCGACGCGAGGCTGCTGCGCGATGACGGCCCGGCGATCACCGCGAGGTCGAGTTCGCCATCTTCCAGGCGCTGCTCCAGCACCTGACCGATATCGACGTAGGGCTCGAGCTGAAGCTCGGGGTGCCGGATGGCCGTCTGCCGTACCAGCCGGGGCAGCCAGGTCAGGCCGCTCAGTTCGCCCAGGCCCACGCGGCAACGGCCTTGCAGGCCACGGCTCTGCCCCGCTGACTGCTGCAACTCGGCCGCGACCCGCAGCAATTCGCGGATGCGCGGCAGCATCTGCTCGCCCTGCGCCGTCAGTTCGGCGCGGCGGCCGCTTCGGTCGAACAGCTGCACGCCGAGGGAGGTTTCAAGCTCGGCCACCCGCTTGGACAGCGAAGACACGGACAGATGGCAGCGGTCGGCGGCTACCGAGAAGTTGAGGCAGGTCGCGGCCCAGTAGAAGGCTTCCAGTTGCTTGAGGGTCATGGGATCCGCGCCGCGGGCGGCGATTATTAGTTTCCTAAAAGCGAAATTATAGCTTCGTTATTTTTCGCTTTTATCGATTCCTTGCGGTTGCTAGATTGAAGCCTCGTCGTCGCCTTGGCCCCCTATCGATCATGTCAGCTCTTCATGCCCCTGCTGCAGAAAACGCCGCTGACCGCGCCACAGATGCCGTCGGCACCGCTTCCGCGCCGCGCGTGACGACTGCAAGCGCAAGCGGCGCAGGTACCTTGCGCCGCCAAGTGCTTTCGCTGAACGACCTTGAACCGCTCGCCCGCCGCCGCCTGCCCCGGCCGCTGTACGCCTACGTCAGCGGTGCGGTGGAGGACAGCGTCTCGCTGGCGGAGAATCGCCGCGCCTTCACCGAGATCGCGTTGCGGCCACGCGTGCTTGCCGGCGTGGCCACGCGCGAACTGGACTTCGAGCTGTTCGGCAGGCGCTATGCCGCCCCCTTCGGCGTTGCGCCCATGGGCATCGCCGCGTTGTTCGCTTACCGCGGCGATATCGTGCTCGCGCAGGCCGCGCAGCAGGCCGCGGTGCCGGCGATCATGAGCGGTTCATCGCTGATCCGGCTGGAAGAAGTGATGGCAGCCGCGCCCGGCACCTGGTTCCAGGCCTACCTCCCCGGCGACGTGGCGCAGATCGACGGGCTGTTGTCGCGCGTCGAGGCGGCAGGCGTGTCGACGCTGGTGATCACCGTCGATACGCCCGTTGCGGGCAATCGCGAGAACAACGTGCGCGCCGGCTTCTCGACACCGCTGCGGCCAAGCCTGCGCTTGGCATGGCAAGGCATCACGCATCCGCGCTGGCTGCTCGGCACTTTTGCGCGCACGCTGCTGCGGCACGGCATGCCGCACTTCGAGAACGCCTATGCGCACCGCGGCGCGCCTATCCTGTCATCGCGCGTGCTGCGCGACTTCTCCGACCGCGCGCATTTCACCTGGACGCACCTTGAAGCCATCCGCCGGCGCTGGCAAGGCACGCTGGTGGTCAAGGGCATCCTGACCGCGGAAGACGCCTTGCTGGCGCGTCGGCACGGTGTGGACGGGATCATCGTTTCGAACCACGGCGGCCGGCAACTCGACGGCGCCATCGCGCCGCTGCGCGTCCTGCCTGAGATCGTGCACGCCGTGCCCGACCTGCCGGTGATGCTTGACAGCGGCGTATGCCGCGGCACCGACGTAATCAAGGCGCTCGCGCTCGGCGCGCGTTGCGTCTTTGTCGGCCGGCCGTTCGCCTATGCGGCGACGGTCGGGTCCACCCCCGGCGTGGCGCACGCCATCGACTTGTTGCAGGCCGAGATCTCGCGCGATATGGCAATGCTCGGCCTGACCCGGCTGGCAGACATCGGCCCTGCCTGCATCCGGCCTGCCGCTTCACTACCCCACATGCCCCCTCACCCGGAGACTTATCGATGAGCACGCTTCACGGCTTTCGCATCCACCCCAAGCCGGCGCCGACTGTCAGCAACGCGCTGCTGGAACGCTACCGCAGCTTCCCGGTGGCCAATGTCAGCGACGCAATGTGCCGCACCGTCGGCACCACGCGGCTGCGGCCCTATCACCGGCGCGATGGCGTCATGGCCGGCCGCGCCCTCACCGTGCGCACGCGCCCGGGCGACAACCTGATGGTGCACAAGGCCCTCGACCTCTGCGGACCCGGCGATGTGATCGTCGTCGATGCCGGCGGCGCCGGTCCCAATGCCATCATCGGCGAGATCATGCTGGCGCTGGCGATCGCGCGCGGCGCAGCGGGCTTCGTCATCGACGGCCTGATCCGCGACAGCGATACGATCGGCAAGGAGACGTTGCCCGTGTATGCGCGCGGGGTCTCGCACCGCGGTCCTTACAAGGACGGTCCCGGCGAATTGCATGTGCCCGTCTGCATCGACGGCATGGTGGTGCGCCCCGGCGACCTGGTGCTGGGCGATGGCGACGGCCTGCTGGTCGTTGCGGCCGAGGATGCCGAGGAAATCGCCGCGCGCGTGGAGAACGTACAACGCACCGAAGCAGCGGTGCTCGAGTCGATCGCGCAAGGCCGCGCCGATCGGAGCTGGGTCGAGCGCACGCTGCGCGAAAAGGGGGTGGTCGTATGAACGCGCCCGTCCTGCTGATGCCTGCCGCCGGCACGGTGGTCCGTTTCGACCACTGGCTGGACGCAGCCTTTGACCGCATCATTACGGCCACGCCAGGCCTGACGCTGCACACCTGCGCCCGCGAAGGCGCCGACGCGGCCGCCTGGGACCGGCTGTCCGGCGCCCATGTCTACCAGATCTCGGCCGCCAAGGACGAGATCCCGCGCCGCTGGTTCGCCGACGCCGCGCTGCTGGCGCGCTGCCCGAACCTGCTGGCGGTGTCGTCCAGCGGCTCCGGCTGCGACACCATCGACATCGATGCCTGCACCGAGGCCGGCGTCGCGGTGCTCAACCAGGCCGGCGGCAACGCCGACTCGGTGGCGGAGATGACGCTGGGCCTGATGCTCGCGGTACTGCGCCGCATCGCCGAATCCGACCGCAGCCTGCGCGCGCACAACTGCGAGAGCCGTGAGGACCTGATGGGCCACGAACTGCGCGGCCGCACGCTCGGCCTGGTCGGCGTGGGCCACGCGGGCCGCCGCGTCGCCGCACTCGGCCGCGCCTTGGGCATGCGCGTGATCGGGTGCGACCCGGCGCTGGATGCGGCGGAGCTGTCCGCACGCGGCGCACAGGCCGTGTCCTTCGAGGAATTGCTGCGCAGTGCCGACATCGTCTCGCTGCATTGCCCGCGCGATGCCACCACGCTGCGCATGATGGATGGCGCCGCCTTTGCCGCGATGCGGCCGGGCAGCATCTTCGTCAGCACCGCGCGCGGCGGCATCCACGATGAGGGCGCGCTGCATGCGGCGCTGGCCAGCGGCCATCTTGCCGGCGCCGGTCTGGACGTGTGGGACCAGGAGCCGCCACCACGCGCCCACCCCTTGCTCGCGCTGGACAACGTCGTCGCCACCTTCCACACCGCTGGCGTTACTCACGAGGCACGGCGCAGGAACGCCGAACTGGCCGCCACTCAAATCGTCACGCTGCTGACCAGTGGCGAGCGGCCCGAGCGGCTGGTCAATCCCGAAGTCTGGCCGCGAGCGCGCCTGCGCATTGCGGCGGTGATGCAGGCTGCCGCCCTGTCATCGGTCACACCTTAGCCCGCGATTCCGCAGACTATTCTTTACACATAACACGCTGGCATACCAGACCGGCGAGGAGACACCAACCATGCACCCGACCCAAGACCAATGGCGCCGGCGCTTTCCCCTTCGCCTGGCCGGCGCGCTCGCGCTGGCCTGCGGCCTCGCCGCCGCGACCGGCGCACAGGCAGAGGCGCCCTATCCCAACCGCCCTATCCAGATGATCGTGGCCTACGGTCCCGGGGGCGGGACGGACCTGGTGGCACGGTTGCTGGCCCGCCACCTCGAGAAGCAACTCGGCGGCGCCACGGTGGTGGTGCAGAACAAGCCCGGCGCGGGCGGCGCCATCGGCTTCGCCGAACTGGCACGGTCCGCGCCGGACGGCTACACCATCGGCTTTATCAATACGCCGAACCTGCTGACCATTCCCATCGAGCGCAAGACCACCTTCACCTGGCGCAGCTTCGACCTGATCGGCAACCTGGTCGACGATCCGGGCGGCTTCACAGTGCACAACAGCAACGGCATCGACTCGCTGGCCGCGCTGATCCGCCATGCCAAGGCGCATCCGGGGGAGGTGTCAGTCGGCACCACCGGCGTCGGCTCGGACGACCACCTCGCCATGCTGCTGTTCGAGAGGGCCGCGGGCGTCAAGCTCACCCATGTCGGCTACAAGGGCGCAGGCGACGTGCGTGCGGCGCTGGTCGGGCAGCAGCTCACCATCGGGGCCATTAACGTGGGCGAAGCGCTGCAGTACCAGAAAGGCGGCTCGCCGATCAAGTTCCTTGGCCAAATGGGCGCAACACGGGCAACGCTGGCCCCGAACGTGCCCACCTTCCGCGAACAGGGCTTCGACATTGAGCTGGCTTCGCTGCGCGGCCTGGCGGCGCCCAAGGGCCTGCCTGAGCCGGTCAGGAAGAAACTGGTGGAGGCGATGGCGCGCGTGGTCGCGGATCCGCAGTTCCGCCAGCAGGCCGAAGCGATGTATGCGCCGTTGCACTATCTGGCGCCGGCCGCCTACAGCGCGGAGCTGGAGCGCGGGGAGACGGGCTTCCGTCAGCTGTGGAAAGAGATGCCGTGGCAGGAGAACTGAGCTTTGCTGCAAACGCTGGGGGGTTGACTTCGTTGACCTCCCTGGCCCTCACCCCGACCCTATCCCGCAAGCGGGAGAGCGAGCACACAATCGGTAACGCGGACTCTGTGGGGGGGCACGAGGGGCAGAGACCACTGAAGCAAAGCCTCAGAACGACCGCGGCATCCCCAGGATGGGCTCGCCGACGTAGGAAAGAATCAGGTTGGTCGAGATCGGCGCCACCTGGTAGAGGCGGGTCTCGCGGAACTTGCGCTCGACGTCGTACTCCGCCGCGAAGCCAAAGCCGCCGTGATACTGCAGGCAGGCATTGGTCGCTTCCCACGATGCGTCCGCGGCCAGCAGCTTCGCCATATTGGCTTCGGCGCCGCAGGGCTGGTGCGCATCGAACAGCTTGGCCGCCTTGAACCGCATCAGGTTGGCCGCTTCCACGTTGACGAAGACCCTGGCGATAGGGAACTGCACGCCCTGGTTCTGGCCGATCGTCCGGCCGAAGACGATGCGCTCATTGACGTACTTGGTCACCTTGTCGATAAACCAGTAACCGTCGCCGATGCACTCGGCGGCGATCAGGGTGCGCTCGGCGTTGAGGCCATCCAGGATGTACTTGAAGCCCTTGCCTTCCTCGCCGATCAGGTTCTCCGCCGGAATCTCCAGGCTACGACTGGCTGCCCGAGCAAGGCGCCGAGCTTGTTCGACACGATGCGCGCCACCACGTCGGTGCTGCCGCCGGCGGCGAAGCGTACGACCAGGCGGACGGGATGGTCAGGATAAGCAGCCTAGGCGTGCGCGCTGAACGAAATGAGCGCACCGATCCCTACTTGAGCAAGCAAGCGTTTCATGTCTCTTCCACGAAGATAGTTTTGGTTGGGTGGCGCATTGCGCGTCGACACCCTTTGAAACGATGGTAGCGAGCAACCGTGGCGACGGTGAAATAGAAAATTCCGCTGCTGCTATCAAGGGGCGGCATGCCTGGGGCTTCTACTGCGGTGTTAACCCGAAGCTTGCTCCGCGGGCGCCGCGTAAGCGCAAGTACGCCGCGCAGCCATCGTCGCGCGGCGTACATTCAGGGTGCAACGGAACGCAAGCGCTGGCGCGCTTGCCGCCTGCAGGATGTCAGTCGGCCTCCACCTTCATCGTCTTCAGCAGCGGCTGCCACTTGTCGCTTTCCGCCTTGAGCCAGGTGCGCAGCCCTTCCGGCGTCTGCTTGTCTACCGGCACAACCTCCGCACCCAGGTCGTCAAGCCGCTTGGCCACGGCGGGATCCTTCAGTGCCTGCTGCAGCGCCCTGGTCAGCCTGGCAGTGACCTCGGGCGGCGTGCCCTTGGGCGCATAGATCCCGTGCCAGACCTTCATCGAGAAGCCCTTCAGGCCGCCTTCCTGCAGCGTCGGCGCATTGGGCAGCGCCTTGATGCGGCTAGGCGTCGTCACGCCATACAGCTTGACCCGGTTGGCATTGATATGCGGCAGCGTCGAGGTGGTCTGGTCGCACAGCAGGTCCACCTGCCCGCCCAGCAATGCCGTCAGCGCGGGGCCGGTGCCCTGGTAGGGAATGGAAGTCATCTTGACCTTGACTGCCTCCTCGAACAGCAGGCCGCATAGCTGCGAAACCGCGCCAAGGCCGGCATTGGCCAGCGAGACCTTCTCCTTGTTCTGCGAGACATACTTGATCAGCTCCGCCGCGTTGGCCGGCGGCAGGTCCTTGCGGCCCAGCAGCGTCATCGGCACATCCGCCACCTGCCCGATGTACTCGAAGTCCTTCATCGGGCTGTAGGAGAGCTTCTTGTACAGCGCCGGCGCCGTCGCCATGCCATTGTGGTGGATCAGGATGGTGTAGCCGTCGGGCTGCGCCTGCGCCACGAATGCGGCCGCCACCGTGCCGCCGGCGCCGAGCTTGTTCTCCACGACAACGCTCTGTCCCAGATCCTTCGACATGGCCTGGCCAAGGGCCCGCGACACCACATCGGTCGGGCCGCCGGCCGAGAACGGCACCACCAGCGTGATGGGCTTGGACGGATAGGCATCCGCTGCCAGCGCCCCCGCGGAAAACGCCAGTCCAAGCGCTCCGCACGTGATCCACTTCATACCGGCCAGCGTGGCCTTGCCCGCTTGAACGCACATATCACCGTCTCCATGTCGCCGGCACGCTGACTGTGTCGCGCCGGTCGGTTTATCAAACAGCGCTAGAGTGCGGGATAGCGGCACCGGAGGACAATCCGGATTTATCGAACGGGCCATACGGCCAGGCCGAACGCACGCCAGCCGACCACCCGGTCGGGAACTTCTGCCCGAAGTCGCAGGTCTCCCGGGCCAGCATGGCGAGGGACGACACAAGCTTGCTGCGCTGGTCACTCTTGCAGATGGCGGCATCCGCCCGCCACCATGGTGCATCTTCCGGCGCAGGTCGAGGCTTCATGTTCAGCTCTCCATCGCCACGCGCCCACGGCACTGGTCCGCTTGAAATCGCCTGAAATTTTCAACCAATGAAAATATATGGCATTCGTTTGACGCTCGTTCGCTCCCCTCCCTAAGATCTCCCGCACAGAGTTTCCCTCAACGAAACCAGATGCGCGCGCACCGCCTCGCGCCCAGGAGACAACCCGATGCAGCGTCATTCCCGCCCGCGGCGTGCCATAGTTGCGGCGCTCGCCACCCTGCCTGCCTTGTGCGCCTGGTCCGCACCGGCCTGCGCGGCAGAGGCATTTCCTTCGCGTCCGATCCGGCTGGTGGTGCCCTTCACGCCCGGCGGCACCACTGACATCCTGGCGCGCCTGGTTGCGCAGAAGGCCGGCGAGGCGCTGGGCCAGCAGATCGTGGTCGACAACCGTCCGGGCGCGGGCGGCAACATCGGCGCTGAGGCCGTGGCGCGCAGTGCAGCTGACGGCTATACGCTGCTGATGGGCACGTTGGGCACGCAGGTGACCAACCAGTTCATTTACCCGCGCATGCCGTACGACAGCACCCGGGACTTCGTGCCCGTGACGCTGGTCGCCAATTCCCCCAACGTGCTGCTTGTCAACAGCACGCTGAACGCAAGGTCGGTGGGCGAACTGGTGACGCTGGCCAGGCGCGAGCCGGGCAAGATCAACTATGCCTCGACCAGCACCGGCGGGTCGCCCCACCTGTCAGGCGAGTTGCTGAACATGATGGCGGGCGTCAGCATGCAGCACGTGCCGTACAAAGGGGCCGCCCCCGCCATGACGGACCTGCTCGCGGGCCAGGTCAACCTGATGTTCGACAACCTGCCGTCCGCGCTCGCACAGATCCAGGCTGGCAAGGTGACGGCGCTGGCGGTCACCAGTGCCAGGCGGGCCTCGGTGCTGCCTTCCGTGCCGACCGTGCGCGAGTCGGGGCTGCCGGGCTATGAAGTCAATTCCTGGTTCGGGCTGCTCGCGCCGGCCGGCACGCCGCCCGAGCGCGTGCGCCGGCTCCAGCAGGCGGTGGACAAGGTGCTGGCCACGCCCGACGTGCGCAAGCGCATCGAACAGCTTGGCGCCGAGCCGGGCGGCGAAGGCTCCGCCGCGTTCGCGGCGCAGATCAGGAGCGATACGGAAAAATGGTCGCGCGTGATCCAGACCGCCGGCATCAAGCCGCAATGACGCGGCTGGGCAGCGCCAACCCCTGACACAGGACAATCATGACCAAGACCAACACCCTTCGCATCGGCTCGGGATCGGGCTGGTGGGGCGACCGCGTCGAGCCGGCCGAGCGTTCGGCGCGCCTGGGCAAGCTCGACTACCTGTGCTTCGAGACCATGGCCGAGGCCACGGTATCCGCCGCGCAGGTGCGCAAGCGGCGCGACCCGGCCTTCGCCGGCTACGACACCTATCTCGACGAACGCATGCGCGCAGTGCTGCCCCCGTGCATCGCCAATGGCACGCGCATCATCAGCAACCAGGGCTGGATTCATCCGCTCGGCGCGGCCCGGCGCGTGGCCGAGCTCTGCGAGGAACTGGGCCTGCCCGGCGTCAGAATCGCCGCGGTCACCACTACGGACCTGACCGGAAGCATCTGCGAGCTGGATCTCACCCTGCTGGAAAGCGGCGCACCGGTTTCCTCGCTGCGTGAAACCCTGATCAGCGCCGAACCATACGAAGGCGCCGAACCGATCGTCGCCGCATTGCGCGCGGGCGCGCAGATCGTGATCACCGGGCGCGTGGCCGACCCGTCGCTGTTCCTCGCGCCGATGATCCATCATTTCGGCTGGTCGCCGGACGACGTGACTCGGCTTGCGCGCGGCAGCGCCATCGGCCATCTGCTCGAGTGCGGCGCGCAGGTGACGGGGGGATATTTCGGCGACCCCGGCTACAAGGATGTGCCGGAACCATGGAACCTGGCCTTCCCGATCGCCGAGGTGGAGGCCGACGGCAGCGCCGTGATCGGCAAGGTGGATGGCAGCGGCGGACGCATCGACCAGCAGACCGTCAAGGAGCAGATGTTCTATGAGGTCCACGACCCGCGCCGCTACATCACGCCGGACGTGGTGGTCGACTTCTCGACCGCGGTGCTCGAACAGGTAGGGCCGGACCGCGTGCGCATCAGCGGTGTGAGCGGGCAGCCGCGCACCGATACGCTCAAGGTGTCGCTGGGCTGCACCGAAGGGCATATCGGTGAAGACATGTTCTTCTACGCGGGGCCGGGTTGCCTGGAAAAGGCCAGGCTGGCCAAACGCATCCTCGAAGCGCGCTTTGCCATGGCAAGGTTGCAGGCGGATGAGGTGCGCATCGACTTCCTCGGCGTCAACGCCGTGCACGGCGCGGCCTCGCCCGAACCTGTCTGCGAGCCCAACGAAATCGCGGTCCGCGTCGCCGCGCGCACCCGCACGCGCGACGAAGCCGCCAAGGTTGGCCGCGAGATCGACGGCATGGCGGTCTGCGGCCTGGCCTCCACCGGCAAGCGCGTGCCGCACCAGGAGCGCACGCGCGAGATCATCGGCGTCTGGTCGGCACTGGTGCCGCGCGCGTTGATCACCTCCCAGGTCCACTATCTCTGAGGATTCGCCATGCGTGTACCACTGCGACGTCTCGCACACAGCCGCTCCGGCGACAAGGGCAATACTTCGAACACGGCGGTCATCGCCTACGCGCCGGAGTTCTACCCGCATATCAAGGCACAGCTGACGGCACCCGCGTTCAAGGCGCTGTACGGCACGCTGATCACAGGCGCGGTCACGCGCCATGAAGTGGATGGACTGCAGGTGCTCAACTTCGTCGCGGAGGGCGCGCTCGGCGGCGGTGTGTCGCGCAGCCTCGCGATCGACAACTACGGCAAGGCGCTGGCCAGTGCCGTGCTGCGTTTCGAAGTCGAGATACCTGACGCGCTGGCCGGCCTGCTGCGCGGGCCGGCGTCATAGGCTCGCCGGGGTAGGCGTCAGCCACCGCCGGACTGGCGCCCCCTGGCACGCCGGCCGTCGGTGCATGCGTCGGCCCGCGGCGGTATCACGGTGCGCGTCCAGGCGCTGGTGATGCGTCGCGCCTCTTGCTTGAGCTTGCGTGCCAGCGCGGCCTCGCGCGAGCGGATACGCGCGCTCGTCGCCGCCACGCTCAAGGCACCGATCGGCCGGCCCTCATAGTCGAGAATCGGCACCGCAATGCCGCCCATGCCGTCGACCACCCAATCGAGAAACAGCACATGCCCGCGCGCGCGGGCTGCCTCGATTTCCGCGGCGATGCACGCGGCATCGAGCCGCGGGTGCTTGCCAAGCTTGCGCGTGGTCTGCTGCAGCCGGCGCGCGCGCTCGGGCGCGGGCAGCCATGCCAGCACCGCCAGGCTGCCGGCGCCCACGCCGAGCGGCCGGCGCGTGCCGACCGTCACGTAGTTCGCCCGTATCGCATACGTGCCGGGTTCCAGGTCGGTGCACACCGCCTCGCCACGGCTGGCCTCGGTCAGCACGGCGGTATCCTCGAACGCCTCCACCAGCCGCTCCAGCGCCGGACGCGCCAGCTTGCGCAAGTCCACGCGCCGCTGCGCCACGTCTGCCAGCTGGAAGATCTCGGGCCCGATGCCGTAGCGGCGCGCCTGGTCGCGCGTGGCGAACCCCTCCTGCACCAGCAGGTCGAGCATGCGCGAAGCCGTGGCCGGATCGAGCCCGGTGGCGCGCGCCACGTCGCTCATGCGGCGCACTTCCGGATCGGACAGCGCGCGCAGCACGGCCAGGGCGCGCTGGATCGGGGATGGGCGCGATGGCACCTGCCGGGCCCCCTCAGGCAGGCCCGGCGCCAGGGCGGCGCTCAGCCATGATGCGATGCTGCCAGGGTATCGCGCTTGATCTTCTTTGCCAGCGACCACTTGTGGACTTCGGTCGGGCCGTCGTAGATGCGAAACGCACGCACTTCACGGAAGACCTGTTCGACAATGGTGTCGCGCGACACGCCCATGCCGCCGAGGATCTGCACGCAGCGGTCGGCCACGCGGAACAAGGCATCGGACACGGCCACCTTGGCCATCGAACTCTCGGCGGTACCCAGGGAACCGCCGTCGAGCACCCCGGCGCACCAGTCGATCATCAGTGCGGCCTGCTGCAGGTCGATCAGGTTCTCGGCGAGCATGAAGCCCACGCCCTCGTGGTCGATCAGCAGCTTGCCGAAAGCCTTGCGCGTGGTGGCGTAGGCGCGCGCGATCTCGTCGGCACGCGCCACACCCCCGAACCAGCGCATGCAATGCGACAGCCGCGCCGGCGACAAGCGAACCTGCGCATAACGGAAGCCCTCGTCCACCTCGCCCAGCACCTGGTCCTGCGGCACGCGCAGGCCGTCGATCAGGACCTGCGCATGTCCGCCCGGCATGGAACTGTCGATGGTGTCGAGCAGGCGTTCGATGCGGATCGCCGGATGCGGCAGGTCGACCAGGAACATGGTGGCCTGCGCGCGCTCACCATCGCCGGTGCGCGCCATCAGGATGCCGGCGCTGGCCCCTTCGGCTCCGGTGATGAACTTCTTGCGGCCGCGGATCACCCATTCGTCGCCGTCCCTGACCGCGGTGGTCTGGAGCATCGACGGATCGGAACCGGCCCCGCCTTCTTCCGCCGGTTCGGTCATGAAGAATGCGGAGCGGGCCTCGCCGCTGACCAGCGGTGCAAGGAAGCGCTGCTGCTGTGCCTCCGTGGCGACCTTGCCCAGCAGGAACATATTCCCCTCGTCCGGGGCCATGGTGTTGACCGCGACCGGCCCGAGGGGCGACAAGCCCGAGCGCTTGAGCACGGCCGCGGTTTCGAGCTGGGTCAGGTGAGAGCCGTCGGGCAGGATATGTGGCGTCATGACGCCGGCCGCGCGCGCCAGGTCGCGAAGCTCGGCGACCAGCCCGGCCGTCGGGCCATGGGCTTCGCAGCGCACGTCGCGCTCATAGGGCACCACGACGTCGCGGACAAAGCGCTCGACGCGATCGGCAATGACACGGCTTCTTTCTGTGGGACAGGCGGTGAACATGGTGAGCCTCGTTGTCAGGACAGGATCAGATTGTAGGGCGGCACGCCGCCGGGCCGCTGTCACGGAAGGCCGTTCGCACAAGGAACCCCGACATCTGGTCTGCAGCCCATTGCCTGTCGATCGACAAAGTAATCGCATTGCGATTACTAGTATGTGGATTTCACCTATACCTATGCTCATGACAATCGACTAGTATGGCTTCAATCGAGCACGAGGGCACAAAGCGATGTCACTTGTATTGAAGCTGAAAGACCTGTTGGGACCCGATGCGGTTCTCACCGAACCCGCGGACGTAGCCGCCTACATCGAGGACTGGCGCGGCCGTTATAAGGGCCCGGCGCTGTGCGTGGTGCTGCCGGCCTCCACCGCGCAAGTCGCCGCGGTGGTGCAGGCCGCGGTCCAGGCCAGCGTGCCCGTGCTGCCGCAAGGCGGCAATACCAGCCTGTGCGGCGGCGCGGTGCCGGCCCCGGACGGCACGCCGCCCATCGTCATCAGCCTGGCACGCATGCGGCGCATCCGCGCCATCGATGCGGCCAACAACTCGATGGAAGTCGAGGCAGGCTGCGTGCTGGCCGCGATCCAGCAGGCGGCGGCGGAACAGGGGCGCCTCTATCCCGTGAGCCTGGGCGCCGAAGGCTCCTGCCAGATCGGCGGCAATATCGCCACCAATGCGGGCGGCACCGGCGTGCTGCGCTATGGCAACACCCGCGACAACGTGCTCGGCCTTGAAGTGGTCCTGCCCGACGGCCAGGTCTGGAACGGCCTGTACCGCTTGCGCAAGAACAACACCGGCCTCGATCTCAAGCACCTGTTTATCGGCTCCGAAGGCACGCTGGGCGTGATCACCGCCGCCACGCTCAAGCTGCACCCGCTGCCCACCGCGCACGCCATGGCGTGGCTGGCGGTGAGCACGCCGCAGGCGGCGCTGGAGATGCTGGGACGCTTCCAGCAGCGCTGTGGCGCCACCCTGTCCGCGTTTGAAATGCTCAATGACGTGCAGTTGCAGATCGTGCTCGATCACGTGCCCGGCCGCCGTGCGCCGTTGCCTGCCAGCCATCCCTGGCACGTGCTGGTGGAACTTGCCGACACCGGCCGGCGCGAGCTGCTCGACGAGGTGCTGCAGGAAGTGCTGGAGCAAGGCGTAGCCGAAGGCCTGGTCGACGATGCCGTGGTGGCCGCCAGCGGCGCGCAGCGCGAAGCCATGTGGCAGGTGCGGCATAGCGTCTCCGAAGGCAACAAGAAGGCGGGCCTGGGCCTGAACACCGATTGCGCCGTGCCGGTCTCGGCGGTGCCGCAGTTCATTGAGCGCGCCACCGCGGCGGCGCATGCGGTCCTGCCGGACTTGCCGATCATCGTCGTGGCCCACCTGGGCGATGGCAACGTCCACTTCATCCCGCTGGTGCCTTTCCCGCAGTGGCAAGCGCTGCCAGAGCGCGATGCCGTGGCCGCCCGCATCAAGCACGCCATCGACCAGGTGGCCTACGAACTGGGCGGCACCTTCAGCGCGGAACATGGCATCGGCCAGGTCCTGACCGAGGAAATGGCGCAGTTCAAGCCGGCGGTCGAGATCGCCATGATGCACGGCATCAAGCGCATGCTCGACCCGCGCGACCTGTTCAACCCCGGCCGGCTGCTGCCGTCCCCACCTTCCCAGCAATAACGGCAATCAAGGAGCTCGCATGAACGACCACAGCCCCATCAACTCTTCTCGCCGGCGTGCCCTCAAGGTCGCCGCTGCCGGCCTTGGCACGCTTGCCGCGCCCGCAGTGCTGCAATATGCGCGCGCGCAGTCCAAGCGCATCGTGGTGCGCGACGACGGCGGCATCTACACCAAGGCCTACAGCGCGGTGTACTACAAGCCGTTCACCGAGAAGACCGGCATCGAGGTCGTGGGCGTGCAGGCCAACGCCGAACCGGTGGCGCAGATCCGCAGCATGGTCGAGACCAGGAACTACACCTGGGACATGGCCAAGATCAGCCAGCCGGCCATCCTGCTGCTGACGCAGGGCGGCAAGGTCTACCTGGAGAAGCACGGCCTGGAGGGCGACGCCACCATCAAGACCATTCCGGCGCATTTCATGTCGCCCTACGGCGTGGGCACCAACGTCTACAGCACGGTCCTGGCCTATCGCACCGACGCCTTCAAGGGCCGCAAGGCACCGTCGTCGTGGGCCGACTTCTGGAACGTCAAGGACTTCCCCGGCCGCCGCGCCCTGCGCAAGCACCCGTTCGACACGCTGGAAGAGTCGCTGATGGCCGCCGGCACGGCGACCTCCGCGCTCTATCCGCTCAATGTCGACCAGGCCATCGCCAACCTGGAGAAGATCAAGGCCAACGTTGACGTGTGGTGGAACTCCGGCGCCCAGGTAGAGCAGATGCTCAAGTCCGGCGAGGTCGACATGGTGGCCACCTGGGTGTCGCGCGCACAGAGCGCGGCCGCCTCCGGTGCCCAGGTCGGCATCGTCTGGAACCAGAACCTGTGGGGCGTGGACAACTGGTCCATCCTGGCCGGCACGCCGAATGCGCAAGCCTGCCGCGAATTCATCAAGTTCGCGTCCGACCCCAAGCGCATGGCCTCGCTGGTGGAGTACTTCCCGGCAGGCGTGACCCAGCCGGATGCCTTCAAGTACATCAAGCCCGAGGTTGCGAAGAACTGCCCGACCCACCCCGACAACATCAAGTCGGGCGTGCAGATCAACGCCAAGTACTGGCTCGACAACCAGGCCGCGGTAATGGAGAAGTTCAACGGCTGGATCCTCAAGTGATCTGAACCTCTTCACCAGACACCACAAGCAACGACACGATGCCGAATTTCAAACTCAAGATTTCCGGGCTGACCAAGCGTTATGGCGACTTCGTCGCGCTGGCCCCGACCGACCTTGAAGTGGCCGAGGGGGAATTCCTTACCCTCCTGGGCCCTTCGGGCTCGGGCAAGACCACGCTGCTCAGCCTGATCGCCGGGCTGGCCGTGCCGGACGGCGGCCAGCTGCTGATCAATGGCAAGGACGTGACCTTTGGCGCCCCCTACGAGCGCGATATCGGCATGGTGTTCCAGAACTACGCGCTGTTCCCGCACATGACGATCGCGGAGAACATCGCCTTCCCGCTGAAGATGCGCCGGGTCGACGCGGCCACGGCCAGGCGCCAGGCACTGGAAGCACTGGAAATGGTCCGCCTGCCCCACGTCGCGGCGCGCTTCCCGAAGGAACTCTCGGGCGGCCAGCAGCAGCGCATCGCGCTGGCCCGCTGCCTGGTCTACAAGCCATCGATCATCCTGATGGATGAACCGCTGGGCGCCCTGGACAAGAAGCTGCGCGACCACATGCAGCTGGAGATCAAGCGCATCCACCGCGAGCTGGGCACCACCATCGTCTATGTCACCCACGACCAGGAAGAGGCGATGACGATGTCTGACCGCATCTGCCTGATGAACGGCGGCAAGATCGAGCAGCTTGGCACGCCGTCGGACCTGTACTTCCGCCCGCGCACGCTGTTCGTGGCCGACTTCCTGGGCGAATCGAACCTGTTCGAGGGCACCGTCACGGAAGTGCGCGGCGACCACGTGGAGGTGGCGCTGGCACAGGGCGGCGCCGTCGCCCACGCGGTCACCAATGCGCCGGTGGCCGCCGGGGGCAAGGTGCGGGTCATGGTGCGGCCGCAGAACATCGCCATGGCCAACGGCGTCACCGCCGCCAATGCGGTCAGCGGCAAAGTGCTTGACAGCATGATCACCGGAAGCCTGACCAAGCTGTACGTGGAATCCGATGCCGCCGGCCAGGCCCCGGTGGTGCTGTCCTACCCCACCTCGATGGGCGCTTCCCGGCATGCGGTCGGGCAGCAAGTCACGCTTACCTGGCAGCGCAGCGACGCTGTCGCCGTCCCGGATTCGCTATGACCGCCGTCGCCCTGCAACGCCGACCCCTACCCTGGCTGCGGCCCGCCTTGCTGGCCGCGCCGCTGGTGCTCCTGTTCGTGGTGCTGCTGGTCTACCCGGTCGGCCAGCTGCTGCTGCTGAGCGTCTACAGCGACGGTGCCTTCACGCTGGCCAAGTACCGCCAGCTGTTTGCGTCGTCGGTCTACGTCGACGTGATGCTGATCACGCTGAAGATCTCGCTCTGGACCACGCTGCTCTCCGTGGTCGCCGGTTATCCGGTGGCCTACCTGATCTCCTCGCTGTCAAAGGACAGGAAGGCAAAGTGGCTGTTCTGGGTACTGCTGTCGTTCTGGACCAGCTTCCTGGTGCGCGCCTTTGCCTGGATCGTGATGCTGGGCCGCAACGGCGTGGTCAACCAGTTGCTGAGCGCCGCCGGCATCCAGGATGCGCCTTCCAACCTGCTGTACAGCCTCGGTGCCGTGCTGGTGGCGATGGTGCACGCGCTGATGCCGCTGGCGGTGCTGACCATGCTGTCGGTGATGGAGAACATCGACCGCAACCTCCCGCGCGCGGCGCTTACGCTTGGGGCACGGCCTGGCACGGCGTTCTGGCGCGTCTACTTCCCGCTCTCGATGCCGGGCGTGGCGGCCGGCGCCATCATGGTGTTCGTCACCGCCGTCGGCTTCTTTATCGTGCCCGCGCTGCTGGGCGGACGCAAAGAGATCATGGTCGCCCAGCTGATCATCGACCAGGTGCAGCAGACCATGAACTGGGGTTTCGCCGGCTCGATCTCGGTGTTGCTGCTGCTGGTCGTGCTGGCGGTGTTCGCCCTGTATGACAAGGTGCTCGGGCTCTCGTCGATGGCAGGCGGAGCGGAGCAACGCACCCGCTCCGCGGCCGCGCACGATGGCGTGCTGCATCGGCTCGGTGACAGCGTGCTGGGCGCACTGGGAGCGGTCAGCGACAAGCTGCTGGCACTGGTGCCGCGCGGCCGGCGCGAGCCGCAGCCGGGCGACTCGCTGCCGCTGCGCACGATCGTGCTGATGGTGCTGCTGTTCCTGAGCGTGCCGGCGCTGCTGATGATCCCGCTGTCGTTCGCCGACAAGTCGGGGCTGAACTGGCCGCCGCGCGGCTTCACGCTGCAGCACTACCAGGACATGCTCGCCTCGCCGCTGTGGATGCAGGCCGGGCTGCGCTCGCTGCTGGTCGGCCTTGGCGCCGCGGTGCTGGCGCTGCTGGTCGGCACGCCGGTGGCGTTCCTGCTGGCGCGCTCGCAGATGCGGGGCAAGTCGCTGCTGCTGGCGTTCGTGCTGTCGCCGATCATCATCCCGCGCATGATCATCGCGGTGGGGATGTTCTACTTCTTCGCCAGGGTCGGGCTGGTCGGCACCTCGCTCGGCCTGATGATCGGCCACACCGTCATTGCCGTGCCCTACGTCGTCATGACGATGATGGCGGTGCTGCGCAACTACGACACGCGGCTCGACCTGGCGGCGCAAAGCCTGGGCGCCAGGCCCTGGCAGACGCTGCGCTACGTGACGCTGCCGATCCTCGCCGCCGGCCTGTTCTCGTCCTTCCTGTTCGCCTTCGCCACCTCGTTCGATGAGCTGACGATCGCCCTGTTTGCCTCTGGCGGACTGAGCGCCACCCTGCCCAAGCAGTTCTGGGACGAGGTGACGCTGCAGCTTTCACCGGTGATTGCTGCGGTGTCTACCTGCCTGTTCGTCTTCGTTACCCTCCTGATCACCTGCGCCGAGCGCTTGCGCCGCAAGAGCGCCGGGCGCTGAGAACCTTATCCATGAACAACAAGCTTACCGCCGCCGACCTGCGCGGCATCTTCCCCGCCATCCCGACGCCCGTGACGGCCGACGACAGGATCGACCAGGACGCCACGCGCAAGCTGATGGCCTACCTGCTGGCCAACGGCGTTGCCGGCGTGGTGCCGCTGGGCGGCACCGGCGAATACGGTGCCCTGTCGCGCGAGGAGCGCGTCCGCATGGCAGCCCTTTGTGTCGAAGCAGCGGCTGGCCAGGTTCCCGTCATTCCCGGCGTGCTCGACCCGGGGTTCCACGATGCGCTGGATGCGGGCAAGGCCTTTGCCGGCGTCGGCGCCTCTGCCCTGATGGTGCTGACGCCCTATTACACCTCGCCGACCCAGCAAGGCATCCGCGACTACTTCCTGCGCTATGCCGACGCCTCTCCGGTGCCGGTCATGATCTACGAGATCCCCTACCGCACGCGGATCGCGATCGCGCCCGAGGTGCTGCACGAGCTGTCGCGCCACGAAAACATCATCGGCATGAAAGCCTGCAACACCGACATGTACCACTTCCTCAAGGTGGTGGCGGGTGTCGACGACAGCTTCAGCGTGTTCAGCGGCGAGGACAGCCTGTTCCCGCTGCACATGGCGGCGGGTGCCAGGGGTGGCGTGGTCGTGACCGCCTCCGTGCTGCCGCGCACCTGGCGCGCCATCTATGAGCTCGGCGTGGCCGGCAATACCGCGCAAGCGGTACGCCTGCACCGCCAGCTGATTCCGTTGCTGGACCTGGCCTTCTCCGAAACCAATCCTGGGCCGCTGAAATCCGTGCTCGACCTGGTGGGCGTGACCGCGCCTAAGGTACTGGCACCGCTGGTAGCGCCGGCACCCGGGCTGCAAGCACAGCTGCGTGCCGAACTGACGCAGCGGCTGCAAGCCGAGGCCGCCCTCGCCTGAGGCGCCGACGATCATGCTGCCGGCCATCAAGGACTATCGGGACCTGGCGCGGCGCCGGCTGTCGCGCTTCGCCTTCGACTATCTGGAGGGAGGCGCGGAGGACGGGCGCACGCTGGCACGCAACCTGGCCGCATATCAGGCACTGCTGTTCCGGCCGCGCGTGCTGCGCGACGTCACGGAGATCGATCCCGGCATGGAGATCTTCGGCCGCAAGTACCGCCTGCCGTTGCTGGTGGGCCCCACGGGGCTGAACGGACTGTACTGGCCGAAGGCAGAAGAGGCGCTGGCACGGGCCGCACACGCTGAAGGACTGCCCTTCGTGATGTCGACTGCATCGACCTCGCTGATCGAAGACGTGCGCGCAGCCAGCGACGGCGACCTGTGGCTGCAGCTCTACGTGCAGCGCGACCGCGCCATCGCCGAGAGCATGATGGCGCGCGCACGCGCCGCCGGCTTCAGCACGCTGATGCTGACCGTCGACACCATGGTGCACGGCAAGCGCGACCATGACATCCGCAACGGCTTTCGCATGCCGGTGCCGTGGACGCCGCGGCTGCTGGCCGACCTCGCGGCACATTCGCGGTGGTGCCTGCGCATGCTGCGCCAGGGCGGCTCGCCGCAGCTGGTCAACCTGGCCCGCAGCAGCGGGATGGCCAACGACCTGAAGGCGCAGGCGGCGGGATTGAGCCGGCAGATGGACATGTCGCTGTGCTGGGACGACATCGCCTGGCTGCGCCGGCACTGGCACGGGCCCGTCATCATCAAGGGTATCCTTACGCCGGCCGACGCGGAAATCGCCGCCCGCCAGGGCCTGGATGGCATCGTGGTCAGCAACCACGGCGGCCGCCAGCTGGAAGGCGCGCCCAGCGCGGTCGAGATGCTGCCCGCCATCGTCGCGGCGGCGGGCGGGATGCACGTATTCGTCGATGGCGGCGTGCGCCGCGGCGCCGACATCGCCAAGGCGCTGGCAATGGGCGCCCGCGGCGTGCTGGTGGGGCGCGCACCGCTGTACGGGCTGGCGGCGCGCGGTCCCCGCGGCGTGGCGGAAGTCCTGGCCATCCTGCGTGGAGAATTCGAGACCACGCTGCGGCTGCTCGGCGTTCCGCAGGCAGCCAGGCTGGACGCTGCCGCGCTCTCGGACGACCATGCCGCGCGGCTGGCCGCACTGTAAGCCATGAAAACAATGACAAGGACGAGCAGGAGGTTGTGTGGATTCAGGTAATGAAGGCAACGGGCTGCGCACAAGGCGCGAGCGTTCGTCCCTGTTCGTCGGTTCGGTGGAAAAGGCCTTCCAGGTGCTGGAAGCCTTCCACGGCCCGGACCGCCGCCTGATGTCGATGGCGGAAATCGCCCGGGCGGCCGATCTCGACCGCAGCGCCACCCAGCGGCTGGTGCACACACTGGAACAGCTGGGCTACATCCGGCGCCTGCCCGATTCGGCGATGTATGGGCTTGCGCCGAAGGCACTGGGCCTGTCGTACAACTACCTGCGCTCCAACGACCTGGTCGAGCGCGCATCGCCCTACCTGCTCGATATCAGCCGCACGCTGGGAGAAACCGCCAACCTGCAGGAACTCGACGGGCACGAAATCGTGTTCCTGGCCCGCTTCCCCGGGCAGCACCTGATCAACGTCGATTTCGGGGTCGGGTACCGGCTCCCGGCCGTGTACACCGCGTCCGGGATTGCGATCCTGTCGAAGCTGCCCGAAGCGCAGCGCCTGGAGGTGGTGCGGGCGACCGCACTGAACCCCATCACGCCGTTCACTGAAACCGACCCCGACAAGCTGATGACGGCGATCCGCGAGGCCGGTGAACGCGGCTATGCCGTGGCCATGAACCAGACCGTGGTCGGCGACATCTCCGTCGCAGCCGCAATCACCGACCACCGCGGGCTGCCGGTCGGGGCCATCAATATCTCAGTCCCGTCCACGCGCTGGACGCTGGAAACCGCCCAGGCCAAGCTGGCCCCGCATGTGCAAGTGGCGGCCATGTCGATCTCGCAGGCAAAGCGGATGAGTTTCCAGACGGCATGAGCGATGCCGGAAACGCCGCCGGCTTCGCTCAGATGGCCCGGCCTCCGTCAACGGGCATGTCGATGCCGGTAAGGAAGCGGGCACCCGGGCTTGCCAGGAAGACCGCGGCATTGGCCACGTCGGCCGGCTCGCACATTCGCCCCAGCGGTATGGTGGCAACAAAGCGGGCGCGGTTCTCGGCGGTGTCGGCAACCCCCATGAAGTCCTGCAGCAGCCCGGTCGCCGCCATCACGGGCGAGATCAGGTTGACCCGGATCCCGTGCGCGGCCAGTTCAACAGCCATCGATTTCGACATCACGCTCACCGCGCCCTTCGAGCTGTTGTACCAGGTCAGCCCCGGGCGCGGCCGGTGGCTGCCGACCGAGCCGATATTGAGGATCACGCCTTTGCCGCGCTGCTTCATCAGCGGCACGACCGCGCGTGCCATGTGGTAGATCGACTTGACGTTGACGGCGAAGACGCGGTCGAAGACCGCTTCGTCGACTTCCAGCATCGACTGATTCCGATGCGTGGTGCCGGCATTGTTGACGACCACGTCCGGCTCGCCGAAATGGTCGCAGCAGTGCTGCACCGCGGCGTTGATCTGCGCCGGGCTGGTGACGTCGCACGCGGCCGCACTGGCATTCGGCCCCAACTCGTCCGCCAGTCTCTGCACGGCATCGCGATCGATATCGGCCAGCACGACCTTCGCTCCCGCCTGGATAAAGGCCCGCGCAATCGCGGCGCCAAAGCCACTGCCTGCGCCCGTGACAATGGCAACCTGGTCTGATAGCTCCGACATGTCGTCTCCCTATTGGTAGTGCTGCACGATGGTCTTGGTGGTGCTCATCTCTTCCAGCGCAAGGAAGCCCTTTTCCCGGCCGTACCCGCTCTTCTTGACGCCGCCGAAGGGCAGTTCGACCCCACCGCCGGCACCGTAGCAATTGATAAAGACCTGCCCGCTCTGCAGCCGCTGGCTGACCCGCATCTGCCGGCTGCCGTTCTCGGTCCACACGCCGGCGACCAGGCCGTAGTCGGTGGCATTGGCCAGCCGGATGGCATCCTCTTCGTCCGTGAACGGCATCACCGACAGCACTGGCCCGAATACCTCGATATTCGCCAGCGCGTGGTCGCGCGGCACCGGACCGAACAGGACCGGCCTGACGAAGTACCCACCCCGGGGCAAATCCGCCGCAAACCCGCCTTCGGCGATAACCGGCACGCCGCTGTCCCGCGCGGCCTCCACCAGCCCCATCACACGCCGGTACTGCCGCTCGCTGACGATCGGCCCGCAATCCAGATCGGCGGCCGGCACGCCCGCCTGCAGGGCACGGAAGGCCTGCGCCACCATGCCGACGAAGCGATCGTAGATGCCTTGCTGCACCAGCAGCCGGCTGCCCGCCGAGCAGGTCTGCCCGGCGTTCTGGACAATGGCCTTGACCACGGCCGGCACCGCCTTGTCCAGGTCCGCGTCGTCGAAGACGATCTGCGGCGACTTGCCGCCCAGCTCAAGCACGCAGGGGACGTGGTTGGCCGCGGTTGCCTGCTGCACCAGGGCGCCGGCCTCGGGCGAGCCGGTAAAGGTGGCGAAATGGATGCCGGGGTTCGATGTCAGCGCGGCGCCTGCCTCCGCGCCATACCCGGTCACCAGGTTGAGGGCTCCGGGCGGCAGCCCGGCTTCCATGGCAAGCTCGGCAATCCGGATCACGCTCAGGCACGCATCCTCCGATGGCTTCAGCACCGCCGCATTGCCCATCGCCAGTGCCGGCGCCAGCGTGCGCCCCATCATCTGCGCCGGGTAGTTCCAGGGAATGATGTGGGCGGTCACGCCATGCGGGACGCGCACCACGCTCACGTTGTATCCGTCCAGGTACGGAATCGTCTGACCGTGGACCTTGTCGGCGGCGCCACCGTAGAACTCGAAGTACCTGGCCACCGCCCTGGCATCGGCGCGCGCGGCCGAGATCGGCTTGCCGGTGTCCTGCGCCTCGATTGCCGCCAGCTCTTCCGCGTGATCGAGAATGCCTTGTCCCAGCCGCTGCAGGATGCGCCCGCGTTCGGTCGCGGTCTTGCTGCCCCACTCGCCCTGCAAGGCATCCTGCGCCGCGCTCACCGCCTGCTGCACATCCGCGGCGCGGCCGCGGCTGATCTTCGCAAACGCCATGCCGTCACTGGGATCGATCACGTCGATGGTCTCGCCATCGATGGCGCCGAGCCATTTCCCTCCGATGAGTAACGTCTTCACCCGCCGCTCCTGAACAGCACATCAATCGTCACCGCGGCCACTCCCGGCCTGTGCGCCTCGCGCAGGCCAGCGGTACCGCCTCAGCCCATGGAAATCGGTCTGCTCCCCTACTGGCTCCGCGCAAGCGAGCCCGGCGACTCCGACTCCTTCATGAACTCCGCGTCGTTGTAGTGATAGAGATCGTCCAGGTAGGGCACGAAGAAGTCATAGAACGAGCGCGAGTCATACCTGATCTCGTCCCCGGGCCTGACGCATTCCGGAATCGGCCCGACATTGGCGTCATCGTCCGGGTAGAAGAAGAAGGTCAGCGCATAGCGCTTCATCGGCGGATTGACCACGCGGTGCGGCGTGGCGATGAAGCGGTCGTTGGACAGGCGGTTCAGGATCTGGCCGGTGTTGACGATCAGCGCGTCCTTGACGTAGCTGACACTCAGCCACTCGCGCGACGGGGTCATGACCTGCAGGCCGGGCACCGGGGTCATCGGCAGCAAGGTCAGGAAGCTGCCGTCGGAATGCGGCGCCAGCGCGTACTGGCCCTCGTCGAGGTGTTCCTCAGGATGGTAGTAGGCGCAGCGCTGGTAGTATTCCGGCGCCTTGAACATGCTGTCGAAATAGTCCGCGCGCAGCTCCAGCGCCCTGGCGTAGATGGGCAGGAACTTCAGCGCCAGGCGCTCCATCGACAACTGGTAGTCGTACAGCGTCTGGCGGAACTCCGGCAGGCTCTCCGGCCACTGGTTCAGGCCACGATGACGCACATTGGCCCGCACCTTGGGGTCGTCCTCGGTGCGGTTGCGCATGAAAAGCCAGGCCGAATTGGTATCCTTCTTGGTGTTCTCCGCAATCTTGGTCCGGATCGCCTCGGACTTCAGGATGGATGCCTTCGGCGGCAGGTAGCCCTGGTGGTGATAGCCGACCCGGTGCCTGAGCTTCTCTTCCATCGGGATCTCGAAGAGCTTGGCGGTCTGGCGGAACGACTCGTCGATCAGGGCGTGCGGGATGCCGTGATTGATCACCGAGAAGAACCCCAGCTCCTCCTGGATCAGCTTGACGTCGGCGGCCAGTTGCTCAAGCGCGCCGGGCACGCCAGCCAGGTAGGGGCCCAGGTCGAGAATGGGCAGGTCGGTCCCGCGCGCTATGGCTGCGCGCACCTGCTCTGAGGGAGCGGCCTGCAACGGCTGGGCCGCAGCCCGGGATGGCATTGCTGTCATGATCGGTGTCTCCTATGGTTTGACTGATACGGGGAACGTGCTGCCTTGCCCGCCGATACGGTGGATCGGCTTGATCAAACTTCCACTGCACACATCTCACTTCCAGAACGCGCATCGGGATTCCGCCCTGGAAGCAAAGGCCTGCTCCCCGGGAATCCGCTGCACCTCCTTGTAGTAGTCCCACGGCTGGCGTGATTCAGCCGGGCTCTTCACTTCCATCAGGCGCAGATCGTGCACCATGCGTCCGTCTCCGCGGATATAGCCGTTCTGGGCGTACATATCGTTGATGCGGGTGGCCTTCATGCCGGCGATCACCTTCGCGGCGGCGTCCGTGCCGGCAGCCTTCACCGCGCGCAGATAGTGCTGTGTCGCCGAGTAGCTGGCCGCCTGCATGCTGGTGGGCTTCTTCTTCATCTTGTCCTGGAACCGCCCTGCCCACTTCCTTGAGTCATCGCTCTGGTCCCAGTACCAGGCTTCGGTCAGGGTGATGCCCTGGGTCAGTCCCAGGCCGAGGGCGTGCACATCCGTGATGAACAGCATCAGCCCCGCGATCTTCATCGACCTGGAGATGCCGAATTCGTTGGCCGCCTTGATCGCATTGATGGTGTCGCCGCCGCCGTTGGCCAGCCCCAGGACCTGGGCCCGCGATGCCTTGGCCTGCAGCAGGAAGGAGGAAAAATCGGAGGCGGACAAAGGATGCCGGACGCTGCCCAGGACCTTGCCGCCGCCGGCGGTGACCACCGCCGCGGTCTCCTTCTCCAGCGAGGCGCCAAAGGCATAGTCCACCGTCAGGAAGTACCACGACCGTCCGCCCTGCCTGGTCATGGCGGCACCGGTGCCCCTGGCCAGGGCCACGGTGTCATAGAGATAGTGGATGGTATAGGGCGAGCACTCCTCATTGGTCAGCTGCGCCGCCACGCCGCCGGTCACCATGACCGGGCGCTGCTTTTCCGCTGCGACCTTGGCCACCGCCAGGCTGGTGCCGGAACTGGGCCCGCTGATGATCATGTCCACCCCTTGCCGGTCGAACCACTCGCGGGCCTGCGTGGCCGCGGTATCGGGCTTGCCGGCATGGTTGGCGTGGACCAGCTCGATGCGCTTGCCGTTGATCTCGCCGCCGGCATCCGCAATCGCCATCCGCACTGCCTCGACCAGGCCGTTGCCGCCCATGTCAGAGTAAAGCCCTGACATGTCCGCCAGCACGCCGATCTTCACCGACTCGTCGCTGAACTGGGCCGCAGCCGGTCCGGCCAGGGCCAGGCCGGCCATGCCCAGCAACGCAGCCGGCCACCTGATCCGCCTTGCCCGGCCTTCAGGCACTCGTTTTCTATTTATCCGCATCTCCCCTCCTGTCGACAGATTGCACTGCATCCGTTCACGCCCGCATCCCGCCTGGTGGCGCTGCCTCTGCCCCGGCCGGGCTGGCCAATGCGGACAGGTGCGCTTTCCTGAGCCTGCGCAACTGCCCCGGATTTGCCCGCACGCTTTCCACCGTTTCGAAATAGCGCCACAGTTCCCCGTCTATGTCGGCACGCAGCCTGATCGCGTCCAGCAGGCGGATTACCGCCAGCCGCTCGTGCCGCATCCTGACGCTGTGCCGCAGCAGCGCCAGCGCGGCCGCCCGCACATCTGGCACCTGGTGCGCCGGGGTTTCGGCGCGGCCGGCGGTGCGGATGGTTTTCTTGAGTGCCTTGATTCTTTCGCGCGACATGGTGCTTGCGGCTCCGGCGTTGTTCGGACTGGCAGCGCTACGCGCCAATGGCTTTGCCCAGCTGGGTCCAGGCCTGGGACAGCTGCTGCCGCAGTGGCAGGGCCAGGAATTCATCGTCCTGATTGGCGACCACCTCGGCGACCTGGACCTCGAGCAGGCGCTTCAGCCGGTAGCGGGCCCGCTGCCTGCGCAAGGCCGCCTGCCGCCCGGCGGCAGCCAGCCACGCCTGGTGCCGGTCGATGGCATCGGACAGGGCACTGACCGAGGCGGGACGCGATGCCGCGGTCAGCAGCACCGGCGGAACCCACGCGCCCTGCGCATGCCGCGTGATGGCGCCGATGCGCCGGATATCCGTGGCCATGCGCTGGGCGCCCGGCAGGTCTGCCTTGTTGACGACGAAGATATCGGCCATTTCCATGATTCCCGCCTTCATCGCCTGCACCATGTCCCCACTGTCCGGCAACAACAGCAGCACCAGCGTATCGACCTGCGCGCGCGCCGCGTATTCCGTCTGGCCGACACCGACCGTTTCCAGCAGCACCTCGGCAAAGCCGAAGTCATCCATCGCATCCAGCATCTCCGGGAGGTTGTCAGCCAGGCCATCCGAGGTGCCGCGCGAGCCCAGCGAGCGGATGTAGAGTTCCGGGCTGGTGCCAAGCTCATCCATGCGGATCCGGTCCCCGAGGATGGCGCCGCCGCTCCTGGGACTGCTGGGATCCACCGCGAGCACGCCGAGGCGCCCCTTAGACGCGCGCGCCATGGCGAGGTGGCCCAACAGGGTGCTCTTGCCCGCGCCGGGCGCACCGGTCATGCCGATGCGCCTGGCCGGATGCAGCGGGGTATCCCGCTGCGCTCGCTGCACCAGCTCCGCGGGCGTGGCGTTGGCGATGCGGGTCAGCGTCCGGCCCAGCGCGCCCCGGTCGAGCGAGGACGGGTTCATGGCGCCACCTTGCCCAGGACTTCATCGCGATGCTCGTCAAGCAACGGCGGCAGGCCATAGCTCGGCTCGTAATCCGAGAAGCGGATCGGGCTTGCCACCGCGCGCAGCGGCAACTCGCCCTGCCCCAGCGCCACGATCAGCGAGCGCGCAGCGGTGATGTCGCTGCCCAACGCCTCATTCAATGTGCCCACCTCCGACACCACCACGCCCTGTGGCCCCAGGCGCCGCACCCATTGCGCCGCCGGGGCGGAGCGCAGCACCTCGGCAATCTCGGGTATCACCTCGGCACGGTGCGCGCGGCGGCCCGCCATGGTGGCAAAGCGCGGATCCGTGGTCCACGCCGGCCGGTCCACCTCCTCGCAGAAGGTCTTCCAGAAGCGGTCATGGGTGATGAAAAGCGTCAGCCAGCCCTTGGCGGTCGGGAAGATCTGTGCGGGCACCAGGTAGGGATGCGACGAGTCGGCCAGCCGCTCGATGGTCTCCCCCGCGTTCAGGGCGGCCCCGGCAAGGTAGTTGAGCTGTGACAGCATCACGTCGTACATGGCCACGTCCACCTGCCCACCCCGCCCCTGCACGATCTTCGCAAGCAAGCCCACTGCGGCAACCAGGCCAGCCGAGTTGTCCACCGCCGAGTAGCCGGCCTTGGTGGGCGGTGCCGCCGGATCTCCCGTCAAGGCCATGACCCCGGTCATGGCCTGGATCACATAGTCGTATGCCGGGCTGTCCGAATAGGGGCCGTCAAGGCCGTAGCCGGTGACGGCCACGCAGACCAGCTGCTCATTCCACTGGCGCAGCACCTCGTAGGTGAGCCCGAGCTTGCGCACCGCCGCCGGACGCAGGTTGGTCACCAGCGCATGGGATTGCCGCAACAGCCGCCCGAGTGCCAGCGTCCCTGCCTCGCTGGCGAGGTCGAGCACCACGCTTTTCTTGTTGCGGTTCAGGCTGGCAAAGTAGGCATTGTGCGGGCCGATGAAATGGGGGCTGATGGTGCGGCCGATATCACCTTCCGGGGTCTCGATCTTGATCACCTCGGCGCCCAGGTCGGTCATCATCAGCCCGCAGTAGGGCCCGGCAAGCATGTGGCCGACTTCGATGATGCGGATGCCGGCAAGGGGCGCGCTCACGCCAGGCTCCTGCCCAGATTGCTGACCACCGTCTCCAGCGGCATGTCGGCGGTAAACACAGCGGTGACCCCCAGCGTCCGCAGGAAGGGCTGGTCCTCGGCGGGAATGGTGCCGCCGACAAAGACCTTGATGTCATGCGCATTGAGTTCGCGCAGCTGGGCGATGACCTCCCCCACCAGCTCCTTGTGGCTGCCAGACAGGATGCTCAGGCCGACTGCGTCAACGCCCTCGTCGACAGCGACCTGCGCGATCTGCAATGGGCTGCGGCGCAGGCCGGTGTAGATGACTTCGGCACCGGCATTGCGCAACGTCAGCGCGATGATCTTCGCGCCGATATCGTGGCCGTCCAGGCCGGGCTTGCCAATCAGTATCCGCTTGCCGGACAACGCGCCGGCGGCTTGCAAGGTGTTCATAGGTTCACCGGCTCCTTGAATTCGCCCCATTGCTGCTTCAGGCAAGCCACCATCTCTCCGACCGTGGCATAGGCATGGCAGCAATCCACCAGATAGGGCATGACGTTCTCGCTGTCCCTGGCGGCCGCGGCCGTCAGCCGGGCCAGCGATGCGTCCACGGCTGACTGCTGGCGCGTATCCAGCACGCGCTGGAACTTCTCCAGGGCCCGCTGCGCGACGGTCGGATCCAGCGTGAACACCTCGCCGACCCGGATCTCCTCCCCCTCCTTCCTGAAGTGGTTCTGGCCGACGATGACGGTCTGGCCGGAATCGGTGTCCAGCTTGCGCTGCAGGCCCCGCTCGGCCAGCCGCATCTGGATCCAGCCATCCTCGATGGCAGGGATCACGCCGCCGTACGCCTCGATCTCGTCCATCACGTGGACGATCTGCGCCTCCATCCGGTCGGTGTGCTGCTCCAGGAAGTAGCTGCCGCCCAGCGGATCGACGGTCCGGCCGATGCCGCTTTCATAGGCGATGATCTGCTGCGTGCGCACGGCCAGCTCGGCGGAGAACTCGGTCGGGATCTGGAAGGCCTCGTCGAAGGCACAGGTGAAGATCGACTGGGCCCCGCCCAGCACCGCGGCCATGGTCTCCACCGCCACCCGCACCACGTTGTTGTAAGGCTGGGGCGCCACCAGCGACGATCCCCCGCAGACGACCCCGAAGCGGAAATGCTGGGCCTTCGCATCCCTGGCGCCATAGCGCTCCTTCATCAGGCGCGCCCAGAGCCGGCGGCCCGCCCGGAACTTGGCGATCTCGTCGAAGAAGTCCATGTGCACGTAGAAGAAGAAGGACAGGCGCTTGGCAAACTTCTCCACGTCGCCGCCCCGGGCACGCAGCTCGTCCACATAGGCCAGTCCGTTGGCCAGGGTGTACGCCATTTCCTCGGCCGCGGTGGCCCCCGCGTCGCGCACATGGGCGCCGGCGATGCTGATGGGGTTGAAGCGTGGCGAGACCTCGTTCGAATAGAGGATCGAATCGGCGATCAGCCGCATCGACGGCCGCACCGGGAAGATCCAGGTGCCGCGCGCGACGTACTCCTTCAGGATGTCGTTCTGGATCGTGCCGGTCAGCTTGCTGCGCGGCACGTTCTGCTTGTCTGCGACGGCCAGGTACATGGCATAGACGATCGCGGCCGTGCCGTTGATGGTGAACGAGGTCGAGATCCTTGACAGGTCCAGGCCGTCGAACAGGATCTCGGCCTCGCTCAGGTTCGACAGCGACACGCCGACCTTGCCGATTTCCGGCCGGGCCATCGGGTGGGTCGGATCGAAGCCGCATTGGGTCGGCAGGTCCAGCGCCACTGAAAGGCCGGTCTGGCCCTGCGCCAGCAGGAACTTGTAGCGCTCGTTGGACTCCTCCGCGGTGCCGAATCCCGAGTACTGGCGGATGGTCCACAGCCGGCCCTGGTAGCCATCGGGAAAGATGCCGCGCGTGAACGGGTAGCTGCCGGGGTCCCCGATCCTGTCCGGATGGACCGCCGCCGCATCCACGCTCGCCGGAACCTCGATGCCGCTCTGGCTGACCGGCCGCAAGGCCGGCTCGGCGCCCGCATCCGTCATGGACAGCTCAGCGTTGCTCATTGGGCCCTCCTGGAGAGGATGCCCTCGGCAGCGTTCCAATGGTCCGCATGGAGCCAGGTATGCAACAGTTGCTGCTGCTCGATGGTGCGGGCAGCGTCATGCGACTCGCCGCGCCGGCTGGCCGCGGTCTGCGCCTTGATGCCGCGCAGCACCTGCGGGGCGCAGCCCAGCAGCGGTTGCAGGAAGGCGTGGATGTCCTTGCCGGCGGGTCCGTCCGTGACCACCGCATCGGCCAAGCCCCACTGCAGCGCCTGCTGCGCATCGACAAGCTCGCAACGGCTCATCATGCGCATGGCCCGCGCCGCGCCGACGATCCGGCACAGGTCGGGGCCGCCGCCCCAGGCCGAGGTGATGGCCAGCCGCGCCTGGATAAAGCCGATGCGCGCGCTCGCCGACTGCAGCCGCATGTCGCAGGCCAATGCCAGCTCGGCGCCGCCGCCGATGGCATCGCCGTTCAGGTAGGCCAGCACCGGCAGCGGGCAGTCGCGCACCGCATCCAGGGCACCGCGCGCCTGCTCGCTCATGGCCAGCGTAGCCTCCCGGTCGCGCACGCCGGACAGCTCGACCAGATCGCCGCCTGCCGCAAAGAAGCGCTGGCCGGCGCCGGTCAGCACGATGCAGCGCACCCCGGGCTGCGCCGCCGCGGCGCTCACCACCTGCGCCAATCCCGCCAGCACGTGGCGGGCCAGCGCATTGTGTTTCTGCGCCCGGTCGATCGTGATCCATAGCGCGCCGCCGGCGCGCTCCTCCACGGTGATGTCCTTAGCTGCGTACACGCTGTTCTGCCTCCCGACTGGTTTGAATCGATGCTAGGCGGGGGCTTATTCCGGCACAAGAACGCTAGTTCCGTATCTCGAACAAATGAGTACAATGCAGCGGAATACGGCCACGCCGCCGGCGTTTGTTCAGCCGGCCGAATTTCTTCCAGCCAGGTGCAAGCGAAAGGAGGGGACTATGTCCGGCGTCACGGTGACCGCCATCGAGCGGGTGATCGATATCCTTGAAGCCTTCCAGGCAAACCAGCGGCCGCTGTCGCTGACGGAGCTGGCGGAGGCGATAGACATTCCCAAGAGCACCTGCCACGCCATCGTCTCGACCCTGATGGCACGCGGCTACCTCTATTCCCTCACCCGTCCGCGCGCGCTCTATCCCACCCGGCGCATCTATGACGTGGCGCGCGACATCACCGAGAAAGACCCGTTCGTGGAACGCGCCACGCCGGTGCTGGAGCGGCTGCGCGACGCCACGCGGGAAACCGTGATCCTTGGCAAGCGGCAGGGTGAATCCGTGATCTACCTGCAGGTCATCGAAGGCGTGCACGCGATCCGCTACACGGCCAAGCCGGGGGAGTTCAAGCCGCTGCACTCGAGCTCCATCGGCAAGGCCATCCTGGGCGGCCTGAAGGAGCAGGAGCTGCGCGGCTGGCTGGCCGGCCGGGAACTGCCCGCCATCACCATGGCCACCAAGACCGACCCGGAGGCCCTCGTGCGCGACATCCAGGAAAGCCGGCGCGCCGGCTACTTCGTCACGCGCGGCGAGAACGTCAGCGACGTCTGGGCCGTCGCGACCTTCCTCACGTTGAACAATGAGACCCTGGCCATTGCCGTGGCAGGGCCGAAGAACCGGATGGAGACGTGCATCCCTGAGTGCGCGAAAGTGCTGGTGGCCACCTGCAGCTTCCTGTCGCGGCAGGTGGCAGGCAACCACGCGTGATGGCGCAGTGACGATGAGCCGGCCCCGCTACGCCTCGCTCGATGCCCTGCTGACCGAAGTGCGGGCTTGCCGCGCCTGTGCGCCACACCTGCCGCTGGGCCCGCGCCCGATCGTGCGCGTCGGGGCCGACGCGCGCATCCTGATCGTCGGCCAGGCGCCGGGGATACGCGTGCATGAAACCGGCATTCCCTGGAACGATGCAAGCGGCGACCGCCTGCGGCAGTGGCTCGGGGTCGATGCCGCCACCTTCCTCGACGAATCGCAGTTCGCGATCATCCCGATGGGGTTCTGCTATCCCGGACGCGGCAAGAGCGGCGACAACCCGCCGCGCCGCGAATGCGCGCCATTGTGGCTCGACCGGCTGCTGGCGCAACTGCCGTCGATCGAGCTGACCTTGCTGGTCGGCCAGTACGCACAGCGCCATTTCCTCGGGGCGCGCCGCAAGCCAACGCTGACCGAGACCGTCAGGGCATGGAAGGACTACGCGCCCGGCTTCGTGCCGTTGCCGCATCCGTCACCGCGCAACCAGCCGTGGTTCAAGCAGCATCCCTGGTTTGAGGACGAGGTGCTGCCGATGTTGCGTGAGCGGGTTGGCCGGCTGTTGCGGCACGGCCCTGCGCAATCAGGGTAGGCAGCAAGCGATACCCGCGCCACCGTCGCCTGGCCCGCTCGCCTCATTCGCTGGCCGTAAAGCCCGAAGCCGCGACCACCGGGCCCCACTGCGTGCGCTGCGCCTGGATGAGCTTGCGCAGGGCATCCCCCGGCTTGCCGTTCATCTCCATGCCCAGCGCCGACATCTTGTCGCGCACCACGGGATCCTTGACGGCGTCCAGCAGCGCCTTCTCGATCTTCGCCACCGCAGCCGGCGGCGTCCCCGCCGGCACAAAAGCCGAGTACCAGCCTGACGCCGCCTCGAAACCCGGCGCGCCCGCCTCCGCCAGCGTTGGCACATCAGGCAGCAGCGCCGACCGGCGGGTCCCGGTGACGCCGAGGAAACGGATCTTGCCCGCCCGGTACAGCTCCATCTGGCCCCCCACCGCATCGATACCCAGCGGCAGCGTGCCGCCGATCTCATCGGTCAGCATCATGACGGCGCCGCGATAGGCAGTGGGCAGCAACGGCACGCCAATCGACTTGCTGAGCGACAGCACCCCGAAATGAATGCTGCCGCCGAGCGTGACCAGCCCGACACCGCCCTTGTCCGGGTTGCGCTTCACCCATGCCAGGTATTCCGGCATGGTCCGATAGGGCTGGTTGACGCTGGCGGACGCCACCAGCGGCACATCGGCCAGGTAGGCGACCGGAACCAGATCCTTGTCGGGGTCATAGGCCAGGCGCTTGTAGGTCAGCGGAAAGATGGTGAACGGCGGCGCGGGCGAGATCAGCACCGTCTTGCCGTCTGGCGGCGCGCGTTTGACGTTCTCCAGCGCCAGCCGCGCCGATGCGCCGGGGCGGTTCTCGACCAGGACAGGCGTGTCGAGCGAAACACGCAGCTTTTCAGCAAGCGCGCGCGCGAAGATGTCCAGCGCGCCACCGGCCGCGAAGCCGACGACGATGCGCACGGGCGCGTCGCCGCTGGCGGGGGCAGCCATGGCAGGAACGGCACTGGCACCCAGGGCCAATGCCAGCGCGGCGGCCAGCCGTCGCAAGGGGGTCGAATAGGTCATGCGGTCACTCCGGTTGACGGCGGCGGATGCGCTCAGGCAGCCTCGAGCACGGTATGCGCTTCCAGCGGATAGATCGGGCGGCGCAGGTTGCGGAACGGAAACTGGCTGTAGTCAGAGCTGCAGACGCCGGGGCCGGCCACCAGCACGATCTCGCTGGCGATCGGCTCGAACCCTGCGCGGAAGTGCTGGCGCGACTTGATCAGGATGTACCTGCGGCGCGACAGGTCGATGCCCGCATGCGTGAACACGCCGGTATCGAACGGCTCCTGCGGCTTCTCGCAGATCACGACCAGCGTGCCGGCGACATCCAGCACCACGGTGCGGCCCAGGCTCAGCTTCATGCCTGTGAACATCGGGCCGGTGACCTGGTAGTTGCCGTCGGTAATGCACTGCACCCGGCCGCTCAGCCGCAGCGGACGGCCCTTCAGGTCCAGCGCGGGCATGTCGGTCTTGCCGCCCACATCCAGTGTGACGGACTGCCCGACGCCGGCGGCAATCAGTTCCGCCACCGCGCCCGGGTCCCAGAACGGCCCGGCGACCACGCCTTCGAGCCCCTGGCGCAGGACTTCGCCCAGCACCGTCATTTCATCCGTCGGCCCGCCAGCGCCGCAGTTATCGCCATGGTCGACCAGCACGACCGGGCCCTGCGTGAGCGTCTTGGCGCGCGCGATGGATTCCTCCATCGGCTCGATCGGAAAAACAAAATCAGCCCGGCGTTCCCACGCCATGCCGCAGAGCTCGTCGAGCAGGCGCCGCCCTGCGTCGACCCTGGCGGCATCCGCCACGATCACCACGGCCAGGCCGGTATGCGGGATATCGGCAAGCGGAAAACCACCAAACACCGAGGCGTTGAGCACCTCGCCATCGCGCTCGGCCGCCATCGCACGCTCCATGATGTCCTTCATGGGTTGCGCGCGCGGGGTCTGGCGCAGCATGTGGGTGAGCATCGGCAGCGTGCGCCACAACAGGACCGGGCGGGCCTCGCCTCGCAGCGCCGCCATCAGGGTACGGGCGGCGCGTGCGCCGGTCTCGTACACGTCCACGTGGGGATAGGTGCAGTAGCCGGCGATCACGGTCGCATTGTCAACCAGCGCAGCGCTGAAGTTGGCGTGGAAATCCAGCGATACCGCGATCGGCACCTCGGGCGCGGCGGCACGGATGCGTGCCAGCAGTTCGCCTTCGGCATCCGGATAGCCCTCGGCCACCATGGCGCCGTGCAGGTCCAGCATCACGGCATCGCAGCCCGCGCCCACCGCCTCGACAATGCTGGCCGCCATCGACTCGAATGCCTGTGCGGTCACCATGCCACTGGGCACCGCGTTCGCCATCAGGGGCATCACGAACTCGTCGCCCTGGCGGCGTACCAGGTCGATGAACGCGGCCGCGGCGCTGTTGGTGCCCTGGCACGCACGCACCGCGTCGTCGCCGTAGAGCGGGCCAGCGGTGCTGCCGCGGTTGAACGCGCTCAATGGCGTGGCAATCGGCGAAAAGGTATTGGTTTCATGCCGCATCAGGGCAATGACAAAACGCATGGACTGGCTCCGACAGCGTGAAGGGTTCAGTTGGATTCGAGATCGACTGCGCGCGCAATGGCGCCGTAGCGGATCGTTTCCGCTTGCAGGAAGCGGCGGGCCTGCTCGGGGGTGGAAAGGACCGGCTCATAGGCAAGCGTCTGCAGGCGCGCGGCAAAGTCCGCTTCCTGCACGCTGGCCTTCACTTCCCTGTAGAGCCGGTCGATGACCGGGGCCGGCGTACCCGCCTTGACCACCAGCGCCAGGTTGCCGCGTACCTGCAGCACATCCGTGCCGCCCGCCTTCTGCGTTTCGAGGCTGGGAAACTGCGTGACGGGCTCCGCCTGCAGCGTGGCCAGGGGCCTGGCCTTGCCATCCTGGACGTAATTGACCGAAGAGCCGATCACATCGACATGCGCATAGGTCTGGCCGCCGATCAGGTCCGCCATGGCCGGCGGCGAGCCGCGGTATGGAACGATGGTGAAATCCAGGCCATTGCGGCGCTTCCAGTCGGCCAGGCCGAGGTGCGCAGCCCCCGCGACGACGTTGATGCTGATCGACACCTTGCCGGGATTGCGCTGGATATGCGTCTTCAGCTCGCCCAGCGTCATCTCCTTGCGGTCGGCGCGCGTGATGATCCAGTGCGGCACGGTGCTGACGATGGTCACCGGCGTCAGGTCGGTCTCGGGGCGATAGCGCAGGCCCTTGATCGTGAACGGATTGATACTGAGCGTGCCGTCGCTGGCCAGCAGCAGCGTGTTGCCGTCGGCCTTCTCCTTGAGCACCGACGACACACCCGGCACGGTCGCGCCACCGGCGATGTTCTCCACCATCACCGGCTGCCCCAGCCGCTGTTCCAGCTTGCGCGCGAGTGTGCGGCCGATGATGTCGTAGGAACCACCGGCCGGGAACGGCACCACCAGGCGCAGCGGCCGGTCGGGCCACGCGGGTGCGGCAGTTGCGCAAGTGGCTGCGAGCAAGGCTGCGCCGGCAAGCATGCCGCGCATGATCGAGCGCAAATGGCTCATGGTTTCCATGGGTCTCCTCCTGAGGTCTGATTGCCTCGTGATGGCTTGGAATGAATCAGGTGATGCGCCGACTATATGGGATCGGTTCCGATACCAAAAGCGAATAAAAATCGCTGTTTGTTGAGCAAATGGTTAACTTGTAGAATGAGCCACCCGGCCCCGCCGATCGTCGCCTGCCCCATGCCCGCCGAAGCCTTCGCCCATACCCTGCTTGGCCGCCTCAAGCTGCGCCACCTGCGCATCATGCTGGCGCTGAGCGAGATGCCAACCGCCGCAGCCGTCGCCGCGCGCTTTCATGTCAGCCCCGCCGCGGTGTCCAAGACCCTGGCCGAGATCGAAGACATCGTGGGCATGCCGCTGTTCGAGCGCAGCCGCCGCGGCCTGCACCTGACCGAGCCCGGACGGGAGATGGCAGCCCATGCGGCGGTCTTGCTGGCGCAGCTCGAACGGCTCGCCGAATCGCTGCAGGCAGTGCGTGCCGGCAGCCAGGGGGCGTTGCGCATCGCGTTCCGGACGATGTCGGTGCAGCCCTTCCTGGCGCGGGCGATGAGCGACTTCTACCGTGACCATCCGCGCGTGGAGATCAGCGTGATCGAAGGCGGCATCGGCGAACTGGCGGATCAACTGGTGGATGGCTCGCTGGACCTGCTGTTCGCCTATGACGATCCGCGCCTGTCGCTACCCGCGCTGCGCACGGCACCGGTAGTCCCGGCGCAGAAGGTGGTGATTGTCGCCAGCCTGGACCATCCGCTGCTCACGCGCCGCAAGCTGGCGGCGCGGGAACTGTCCGGGCAGCAATGGTGCATTCCGGTGGCCGGCTCGCGCATGCTTCACCTGCTGCACACGGCGTTTCATACCCTAGGGGCGCCGGCGCCCTCGCTGGGCATCCGCACCAGCGATGTGGCCGCCACGGCCAGCTTGTTGCAGGCGGGTCATTTCCTCGCGGTGTTCCCCGAGCGCATTGCCGCGCAGCTCACCCTGGCCAAGGTGGCGCGAGTGCTTCGCTTCGAACTCGGCAGCCGCGTGGAGCCGGTGGTCGCGGTCTGGAACGACGAACTCACGCCACGCACGCCGGCGCGCCTGTTTCGCGAGCTCGTCATGCGTCGCGCCGGCGAGACCCTCGTGGCCGAGCCAGTGCCGTTGCTGGCCGCGCGCGCGGTGGCGGCGGCCGGCGTTCGCAAGCGCTGAACGGGAAGCCGGCCCGGCTCAGTGCGCGCACAGCACCGCAGCCATCTCCCTCGCCGCGCCCTGCAGCGTCGGCACCGCCTGCAGCAGCGCCTCAAGCGAAGCCCGCGCAGTCGGCGCATGACAGGCAATCGCGGCCACCACCCGGCCTGAACCCTCTCCATCCGGCTCGCGCACCGGCACTGCCACCGCGCACATGCCGCGCACGAATTCCTCGTGGTCCACGCCGATGCCGCGCGCGCCCAGCCGGTCCAGCTCGGTGTTGAGTCCCGGCACATCGGACAGCGTGCGCGGCGTGTGCGGGGCCAGGTCCAGCCGCCTGAGCATGTGCTGGCGCTCCAGCCGGTTCATCACTGACAGGAACAGCTTGCCGCTGGCGGTGCAGTGCAGCGGCACGTGGATGCCGGGCGACAGCTGCAGGCGCAGTGGCTCGTGCGTCTCGACCCGCTCCACATAGAGGACCCGGTCGCCGTCGAGCGCGGTGAGGTTGCAGGTCTCGCCCAGGCTCGCCACCAGCCTGGCCAGGATGGCGCGGCACTCGCGCAGCATCGGCGGGCTCCTGAGGGTCTGCAGTGCCAGCGACGCGGCGCCCGGGCCGGGCACATAGCCGCGCTCGGCGGGCATGCGGACCACGAAGCCGGTGCGCTCCATGGCGGCCAGCAGGCGCATCAGTGTCGCCTTGGGCACATGCAACCGCTGCGAAAGCTGGGACAACGTCTGTGGGTGCTGCGCCCTGGCCAGGCTGGACAGCACCATCAGCACGCGCAGGCTGCGTGCATCGTCCTCCACCGCCCCGTCTTCTGCTGCAGTGCGATTCTGAAACGGGAATTGCACGTTCTGTTTCACAACCGGCGTCTCCTCGCGATTGAGCTTTCCATTCCGGCTTTGAAAAATAAAATCCGGAACAGAATGTTTCAGATTATAGATCCAAGCCGGGTGGTTACGTGCCTGCCGGCCAAAAAAGGAGACAGCGACGATGTCGCAAACCGTTGACTACATCGTGGTAGGCGCCGGCTCGGCCGGGTGCGTGCTGGCCAACCGGCTCAGCGAAGACGGCCGCTATTCGGTCTGCCTGCTGGAGGCCGGCCCGCCCGACCGCTACCCGTGGATCCATATCCCGATCGGCTATGGCAAGACCATGTTCCACAAGCAAGTGAACTGGGGCTTCTATACGGATCCCGATCCCAACATGCTCGATCGCCGCATCTACTGGCCGCGCGGCCGCACGCTGGGCGGCAGCAGCGCCATCAACGGCCTGATCTACGTACGCGGCCAGCGCGAGGACTATGACCACTGGGAAACGCTGGGCAATCCGGGCTGGAGCTGGGACAACTGCCTGCCCTACTTCCGCAAGCTCGAGAACAACGACCTTGGCGCCGGCCCCACGCGCGGCACCGACGGCCCGCTGAACGCGACCTCGATCGACCGGCAGCATCCGCTGGTCGATGCCTTCATCGGCGCCGGCCAGGCGCTGGGCCTGCCCCGCAAGACCGACTTCAACGGTGGCGACCAGGAGGGCGTGGGCTATTACCAGCTCACCACCCGCAACGGCTGGCGCTGCTCCACCGCGGTGGCCTACCTGCGCCCGGCGCGCGGGCGCACGAAGCTGCGCGTCGAGACCGATGCCCACACCACCGGGATCCTGTTCGAAGGCAAGCGTGCCGTGGGCGTGCGCTACACCCAGCATGGCCAGCCCTATATCCTGCGGGCGCGGCGCGAGGTGATCCTGTGCGCGGGCGCGCTGCAGTCGCCGCAGTTGCTGCAGCTGTCGGGCATCGGCCCGGCGCCGTTGCTGCAGGACCTGGGCGTACCGGTGGTGCATGCCCTGCCGGGCGTGGGCGAGAACCTGCAGGACCATCTGCAGGTGCGACTGATCTACGAGGTGGCCAAGCCGATCACCACCAACGACCAGCTGCGCTCGCTGACGGGCAAGGCGCGCATGGGCCTGGAATGGCTGCTGATGCGCAAGGGGCCGCTGGCGATCGGCATCAACCAGGGCGCGATGTTCTGCCGCGCACTGCCGCAGGAAAGCGCCACGCCGGACACGCAGTTCCATTTCTCGACCCTGTCCGCCGACATGGCGGGCGGCACGGTGCATCCCTTCTCCGGCTGCACCTATTCGGTATGCCAGTTGCGGCCCGAGTCGCGCGGCACGGTGCGGATCCGCTCGACCGATCCGTATGAGCCGCCGTCGATGCAGCCCAACTACCTGTCGGCCGAGCTGGACCGGCGCTGCACCGTGGCAGCGGTGCGCTACGCCCGGCGCGTGGCGCAGGCCGAACCGATGCGCGGCCTGATGAAGCGCGAGTTCCGGCCGGGCGACGAGGTGCGCAGCGACGACGAGATCCTGCATTTCTGCCGCGAGTACGGTGCCACCATCTTCCATCCGTCGGGCACCGCGAAAATGGGGCCCGCCGCCGATCCATTGGCAGTGGTCGATGCGCGCCTGCGCGTGCATGGCGTGGGCGGGCTGCGCGTGGTGGACTGCTCGGTGATGCCTACGCTGGTCTCGGGCAACACCAACGTGCCGGTGGTGATGATGGCCGAGCGCGCGGCCGACTTCATCCGCGAAGACGCACGGCGGGAAGTGCATCCCGTCGACGTGGCAACCAAGATGGCAGCAGCCGCCTGAGCGGCCTGCGCCAATCCTGATTGCGAACAACCAAGGCCAGGCATCCATAACAAGGCCAAACCCTGCAGTGCATCCGGCGTCCATAACCATCCTTCCAGAGGACGCCGCCCATCACCAGAGGAGACAAGCATGACAAGCCCCAACGAACAGGCGATCCGCAAGGTCGCGCTGGCGTCCGTGATCGGCGCCACCATCGAATGGTATGACTTCTTCCTGTACGGCGTGGTCGCCGGCCTGGTCTTCAACAAGCTGTACTTCCCCGGCAATGACCCGCTGGTGGCCACCATGCTGGCCTACACCACCTTTGCGGTGGGCTTTGTCACGCGGCCGCTGGGCGGCGTGATCTTCGGGCACTTTGGCGACAAGGTCGGCCGCAAGAGCATGCTGGTGATCACGCTGATGATCATGGGCGTGTCCACCTTCCTGATCGGGCTGGTGCCGACCTATGACAGCATCGGCATCCTGGCGCCGATCCTGTTGCTGCTGTTGCGCGTGCTGCAGGGCATCGGCCTGGGTGGCGAATGGGGCGGCGCGGTGCTGATGGCCTATGAGTACGCACCGCCGGGCAAACGGGGCTTCTATGCGTCGCTGCCGCAGATCGGGCTGGCGATCGGACTGTGCCTGGCATCCGGCGTGGTGGCGCTGCTGTCGCTGACCCTGACCGATACGCAGTTTCTGGCGTGGGGCTGGCGCGTGGCCTTCCTGATCTCGGCGGGGATGGTGTTCGTGGGCATGTATATCCGCCTCAACGTCAAGGAGACACCTGAATTCGCCGTGATCAAGCAGCGCAATGCCGAGACCCAGATTCCCTTTGTCGACATGATGCGGCGCTACCCGGGCAATATCCTCAAGGGCATGGGCGCACGCTATATCGACGGGGTCTTCTTCAACATCTTCGGCGTGTTCTCGATCACCTACCTGACCCAGACCATCAATATCAGCCGGACTGAAGCGCTGGTCGGCGTAATGGCGGCGGCCATTGCGATGTGCTTCTTCATTCCGTTCTTCGGCCACCTGTCCGACCGCATCGGCCGCACCCGCGTGTATTTCTGGGGCTCGCTGATCACGGCGCTGTCCGCCTTCCCGGCGTTCTGGCTGATGCTGAACAGCGGCGGCAACACCATGCTGCTGTGGCTGTCCATCGTGGTGCCGTTCGGCATCCTCTACGCCGCGGTCTATGGCCCGGAAGCTGCGCTGTTCTGCGAGCTGTTCGATGCCAGGGTGCGATACACCGGGATCTCGTTCGTCTACCAGTTCTCGGGAATCTTCGCCTCCGGCATCACGCCCATCATCGCCACGGCACTGCTCAAGTCGGGCGGCGGCAAGCCCTGGCAGATCTGCGCCTACGTTGCCTTTGCGGGGGTGGTGTCGGCGTTGTCGGTGGCGCTGATCGGACGGGGCGAAGGCTCCCAGGCACCGCGCGAAAACGGCATGCCGCTGCGCGGTCCGGCACGCTAGGCGCGCAGCGGGCCGCCGCCCGCCGGCAATGTCTTAGAATGGCGCAACGCCAATGACAGGGACATTGCATGCAAACTCCGGACGGCACCGGTGCAGCCGCCGCCCCGCTCCTGCCCAGGGTCGTGCGCCAGCGGCTGCACGACACCGTGGTCGACCACCTGCGCAACTTTATCGTCGAGGGGGTGCTGCCGCCGGGCATGAAGCTCAATGAGCGCGAGCTGTGTGAAACGCTGGGCATCTCGCGCACGCCGCTGCGCGAGGCGCTGAAGGTGCTGGCCGCCGAGGGGCTGATCGAGATCTCGCCCAACCGCGGCGCGAGCGTGTCACGGATGAGCGAGGCCGAGGCCCGGGAAGCCTTCGAGCTGATGAGCGGCCTGGAGGCGTTTGCCGGGGAGCTGGCGTGCGAGCGCATCACGCCGCCGGAGCTGGCCGAGATCAAGGCGCTGCACTACGCCATGCTGGCCTGCCGCGCGCAGAACGACCTGCCCGGCTACTACGCCCGCAACCAGGAGATCCACGACCGCATCGCCGGTGCCGCGCGCAACCAGACGCTGCAGCAGACCTACCTGACGCTCAACCGGCGGCTCAAGGCGATGCGTTTCCGCTCCAACCACCAGACCGACAAATGGGACCGCGCCGTGCACGATCACGAAGAGATGATCCACGCGCTGGAAGCCCGCGACGGCAAGCGGCTGGCGGCCATCCTGCGCCAGCACTTGCTGGAGAAGCGCGCCGCGCTGATGCAGATCCATCCCGACCCGATCGGCGGCGCACCGGCGATGCCGAACGCCTGAGGCCTGGCGCCCTTAAGCCGTCAGGCGGCCGCCCCGGCCTCGGGACGATCCAGGTAGCCGCCGACGATACGGACCAGCAGCGGCAGCTTGCCGGTAAAGAAGTGGTCCGCCCCCGGCACCACTACCACGGGCAGCCCCTGCGGGCGCGCCCAGTCGAACAGCGCGCCGAGTTCCGCGCGCTCGTCACGCTCGCCGTGGACCACCAGGCAATCGGCGGGAACGGCCGGCGTGTCATAGCTGCGGTGCGCCTTGACGGTGCCGTAAGGCGTGCCGGCAAGCACCAGGTGGCGGATCGGCACGGACCGCGCCGCCAGCGTGGCGGCGGCATTGGCCATGACGAACGCACCAAAGGAAAAGCCGGCCAGTGCCAGCGGCAGGCCGGGATGGGCCTCGCGCAGATGGGCGACCACGGCGAGCATGTCCTGCGCCTCGCCGCTGCCCTGGTCATGCTGCCCCGCGGACCCCTCGACCCCGCGGAAATTCGGCCGCACGGTCAGGAAGCCGCGTGCCACCAGCGCCTTGGCCAACTGGTGCGGCACCTTGTGCGTGGCCGAGCCGCCCAGCAGCGGATGCGGATGCGCGACCACGGCGATGCCTCGCGGCGCGCCGGCGGGACGGTCCACCAACATTTCGATCTGCCCGGCCTCGCCGCCGAGCTGCGCCTTTTCCGTGCCTGACGGAACAGCCATGCCATCTCCTGGTAATGAAATGGGCCGCCTGCGGCCCGAAAGACCGTGATGGTAATGCGATTCCCGCAGACCACGCGCCACCGCGCGCGTATCCGTATCAAAATGTCACCCCGTGCGCTATCCGACACAAGGAACGGCTGGGTGGCGTATCCGCTTTCGTATAATTTCGCGAACCGCGGCAAGGCCGTTTTTCGTGTCCTCTGGTCCCGCCGCCATCGGTCAGCACGTCCCGTGTCCCGCACACCGGCCTGCCAGGCAGCCCGCCGCGCTTCGTGCCCTGACCAGACTTCGCTGAAGGGAGCGCCAGCGAGCGGCTCCCTTCCCGTGTTCATTGCCGGTGCTCCGGCCGTTCCCGCATCCCATCGCCGCCGCACCCGACGCGTGCCAGCGCGATGCCGTTGCCGATGCCGGGGCCGCCGCAAGTCACCATCCGACGAGATTCCGCCATGAGCAAAGTTTCACGGCTCGCACTGGGCCTTGCGCTCGCTGCGCTATGCCACCTGACGCCGGCCGCACTGGCCGCCCCGGCATCAGAAGCGGCTTCCGAGGCCGGCGCCCAGCAGGCGCCCGCCATCAGCCACGGCGAGGCCGCCGCCGAACTCAAGCGCCTGCAGACCGAGCAGGACCGCATCAAGCAGCAGGCCTCCGACCCGGAAGGCAACACCAGGCTGCATGAACTCGAAGAAACGCTGCAGAAGCTCGATGCCGACGTCGACAAGCTGTCTTCGGCGCTGACGCCGCAGCGGGCGCAGCTGCAGGCGCAGCTGGACGTGCTGGGCCCGCCACCGGCGGCCGCCACCACCAAGGAAGCGCCGGCGGTGGTCAGGCAGCGCGCCGATCTGAATGCGCGCCGTGCCCAGCTTGACGCACAACTCAAGCAGGCAGGAGAGAGCAAGGCGAACATCGCCAACCTGAGCGACCAGCTGGCGCGGCTGCAGCGCGGCCAGATGAAGGACCAGCTCGCGCTGCGCTCCGAGAGCATCCTGAACCCGCAGTTCTGGAAGCCGCTGGTCAGCCCGACACAGGAAGACCAGGCGCGCCTGGCCACCTTTACCGACCAGGTGGTGCCGATGGCGCAACTGGCCTGGCAGCCGTCACAGCGCGCCGCCACCATCGCCTTGCTGTTGCTGGCCCTGGCGGTATGGACCCTGGGCCGGCGCCTGGCGGAACGGGCACTGGCGTGGTTCTGCCTGCACAAGCTGCCGGAGACGCGCCTGCGCCGCAGCGCCCTGGCACTGTCCACCACGCTGGCCACCGTGTGCACCACCGGGCTGGCGGTGCAGCTGGTCTACAACGCCTTCACGCGCAGCTATGAACTGCCGCCGGACCTGGTCGAGCTGTACGGCCAGCTGCTCAAGCTGACGCTGACCAGCGCGCTGATCGCGGGCCTGGGGCGCGCGCTGCTGTGCACGCGCCATCCCTCCTGGCGCCTGCCGGCGCTGGCCGATCCGGTGGCGCTGGCGATGAAGCCGTTCCCCGCCGTGCTGGCCGGCCTGTTGCTGCTGGCCGGCACGCTCGAGCAGCTGAACCGCATTGCCGATACCAGCGTGCAGGTCACGCTGCTGGGACGCGGGCTGGTCTCGCTGGTGGTGGTGCTGACCATCGGCGCCGCGCTGCTGCGCGCCAACCGCGTGCGCAACCTGCTGGCGGCCGCCGGCGAGCGGCCCGAGGCGCGCGCCACGCTGGCGGGCATGATCCACGCCGGCGTGTCGGTCATCGTGCTGGTGTCGGTGGTGGCGCTGCTGGCCGGCTACATCAGCTTTGCGCGCTTCCTGACCTACGAGCTGGTCTGGTTCGACATCGTGCTGTGCAGCCTGTACCTGCTGACCCAGGTCACGCGCGACGTCTGCGAAAGCCTGCTCTCGACCAACTACGCCAGCGGCCGTGTCATCAAGCAGCTGTTCGGCGTGGACGATTCGCACCTGGAGCAGGCCTCCACCATCCTGTCAGGCATCGGCGCCAGCGTGCTGCTGCTGGTGGCGGTGCTGGCGCTGCTGACCGGCGGCTTCGGCACCACACCCGCGGACCTGCTCAACAGCCTGGTAATGGTGCTGGGCGGCGAGAAGCTGCACAGCCTCAACATCATGCCCGACCGCATCCTGAATGCGCTGGTCGCTCTCGGGGTCGGCATCTGGCTGCTGCGCTCGGTGCGGCGCTGGCTCGATGGAGAACTGCTGCCCAAGGTCTGCAAGGAGCCGGGCCTGCGCGCCTCGCTGATTACGCTGTACAGCAATGTCGGCTACGTGTTGCTGGTGCTGCTGGTGCTGTCGCTGCTGGGCGTGCGCTGGGACAACCTGGCGTGGATCGTCAGCGCGCTGTCGGTGGGTATCGGCTTCGGCCTGCAGGAGATCGTGAAGAACTTCGTCTCCGGCCTGATCCTGCTGACCGAGCGTCCGGTCAAGGTGGGCGACATGGTCAGCATTGCCGGCGTGGAGGGCGATATCCGCCGCATCAACGTGCGCGCTACCGAAATCCAGCTGGGCGACCGCTCCACCGTGATCGTGCCCAACTCGCAGCTGATCTCGCAGAACCTGCGCAACGTGACCATGAGCAACAGCACCCAGGGAGTGGCGTCGCTGCAACTTACCTTCCCCCTGAATACCGACCCCGAACAGCTGCGCGACCTGCTGCTGGACGTCTACCGCGAGAACGAGAGCATCCTGGACGTGCCGGCACCCTCGGTCATGTTCAGCCAGCTGGCGCCCAACGGCATCACGCTGTCGGTGACGGGCTATGTCGGCAGCCCGCGCATCGCCGCCAACACGCGCAGCGACCTGTTGTTCGAAATCCTCAAGCGCCTGCGCGCCGCGGACATCTCGCTGTCGGTGCCGCAATCGCTGCGGCTGGAAAACATGCCGCCATTCGGGCAGGAGCCCGAGCGCGCGCTGGCCGCCGGCTGACCGGCATTAAAGCAGCCGTTACAACCCTAACAAGTCGCCGGCCGCGCAGAAACACCTTGAGGGGCGCTTTGCGTGCATCATGAATGCACACAAGCTGCATCAGAAGGAGTCCGATATGCGCCCCTCCACCCGAATCGTTGCAGCGGTTGCCCTGAGCGTGGCGCTGGTGGCAGCCGGCCCGGCGTCCGCGCGCGGCCGCCACCACCACCACCACCACGGCGGCTCGAATGCCGGAGCGGTGCTGGCTGTCGGCGCGCTGGTCGGCCTGGCCTTTGGCGCGGCCCTGGCCTCGACGCCGGTCATGGCGGCACCGCCCCCCGTCACGTACGCACCGGCTCCGGTGACCTACGCGCCGGCTCCCGTCTCATACGCACCGCCGGCAGCGCCGCCGGGGTATTGCTACCGCGACTACGACCGTGCCTATGTGCCTTGCGGCCCGCAGCCGTCGGGGTATTACGAACAGCAGCAGCCGTATTACGGCTATTGAATAAGGCGGCTGTGCAAAAAAGAAACGCCCCATGCCAAGCATGGGGCGTTTGTCTTGTAACGGCTGGCAAGCGCGCAGGGTTCTGAATGACCACTTGCGTGCTCCCTCTCCCGCTTGCGGGAGAGGGAGCAAACCAGCGGGACTTGAAGGTCTGTGCTGCCTTACACCGGCACATCCCTGGTCGGATCCGGCTTGCGATCGTCAAACCAGCGATACAGCGTAGGCACCATCACCAGCGTCAGCAGCGTCGACGTAATCAGCCCGCCGATCACCACCACCGCCAGCGGACGCTGCACTTCCGAGCCCGGCCCCGTCGAGAACAGGAACGGCACCAGGCCCAGCATCGCAATGGTCGCGGTCATCATCACCGGGCGGAAACGCTGGGTCGCGCCCTGCACCACCGCTTCATCGAGCGACAAACCCGAGTCGCGCAGCGTGCGGATATACGACACCAGCACCACCCCGTTCAGCACCGCCATGCCCCACAGCGCGATAAAGCCCACCGAGGCCGGCACCGACAGGTATTCGCCGGTGACGAACAGCCCGATGATGCCGCCGATGGAGGCAAACGGCAGCACCGTGATGATCAGCGTGGCAAAGCGCAGCGAGTTGAACAGCAGGAACAGCAGGAAGAAGATCGCGGCGATGGTCACCGGCACGATGATCTTCAGGTGGCCCATGGCGCGTTCCATGTTCTGGAACTGGCCGCCCCACTCCAGGTAGTAGCCTTCGGGCAACTTCACCTTGGCGTCGGTGGCCTGCTGCAGCTCGGCCACGAAGCCGCCGAGGTCGCGGTCCTTCACGTTGATCATCACCACCACGCGGCGCTTGGCCATTTCGCGGCTGATCTGGGCCGGACCGTCGTTGACCTCGATCTTGGCCACGCTCTGCAGCGGCACCTGGGTGCCGTTGGGGGTGGACACCAGCAGCTGGCGGATGGCCTGCTCGTTGTTGCGGAACTCCTCCGGCAGGCGCACCGCCGCGGCAAAGCGGCGCTCGCCTTCGAAGATGTCCGTGGCACGCTTGCCGCCGATGGCAATCTCGATCACGTCATGGATGTCGGACACGTTCAGCCCGTAGCGCGCAATCGCCTGGCGGTCGATCTCGATCGACAGGTACTGCTGCCCCGACACGCGCTCGATGCGGATATCCTGCGAGCCCTGGATGCCGCCGGCCACGCGCGAAATCTCGCCCGCCAGCTCGCGCAGCTTGTCCAGGTCGTCGCCGAACACCTTCACCGCCACGTCAGAACGCACGCCGCTGACCATTTCGTCGACACGGTCCGAGATCGGCTGCGCCATCACGATCTGCACGCCGGGAATGGCCTTGAGCTTTTCGCGGATGGCGTTGGCGATATCGTCCTGGGTCCAGCCGTCGGGCCACTCGCCGCGGTCCTTAAGGCTGGCGATCGGAGTCGACTCGTTCTGGCCCTGCGGGTCGGCCGGACTTTCGCCGCGGCCCACGCCGGACACCACCGACTTCACGCCCGGCACGCTCAGCACCAGCTTGTTGGCTTCCTTCTCCAGCTTGATCGACTCTTCCAGCGAGATGTTGGGCACGCGGTCCAGCGCGGGCACGATCGAGCCTTCCTTCATCTCCGGAATGAACGAGGTGCCCAGCAGCGGCACGATCGCCACCGTGGCAACGAAGGCCGCCACCGCGCAGATCACCGTCTTGCGGCTGTTGCCCAGCGCCCAGTGCAGCAGGCGCAGGTAGTGGCGCTTCATGAAGGCGATCACATGCGTGTCGTGCTCGGCGCCGCCCTTGAGCAGGTACGACGACAGCACCGGCGACAGCGTCAGCGAGAGGAACAGCGAGATCGCCAGCGCGATCGAGATGGTGAACGCCAGCGGCGCGAACATCTTGCCTTCCATGCCCGACAGCGTCATCAGCGGCAGGAACACCAGGATGATGATGCCCACGCCCACGATCACCGGCGTGGCCACCTCCTGCACGGCCTTGACCAGGATCTCGGTCTTGGTGAGGCCCGGCTCCTTGTGGCCGAGCCGCTCGAACGCGTTCTCGACCACCACCACCGAGCCGTCCACCATCAGGCCGATGGCGATGGCCAGCCCCCCCAGCGACATCAGGTTGGCCGACAGGCCCACCTCGTTCATCACCATGAAGGTCAGCAAGGGCGTCAATACCAGCGTGGCCAGCACGATCACCGACGAGCGCACGTCGCCCAGGAACAGGAACAGCACGATCACCACCAGCACCACGCCTTCCAGCAGCACCTTGGTCACGGTCCACAGTGCGGAGTCGACCAGTTCGCTGCGGTCGTAGTACGGCACGATCTGCAGCTTGCCCGGCAGCATGCCGCGCTCGTTGATCTCGGCCACGCGCGCCTTCACGCGGCTGACCACCTCCTTGGCATTGCCGCCGCGCATCATCATGACGATGCCGCCGACCGCCTCGGTCTGGCCGTTCTTGACCAGCGCGCCCTGGCGCACCTCATGCCCGATGGTGACGTTGGCCACGTCGCGCAGGTACACCGGCGTGCCGTTGATCTCCTTGAGCACGATGCTGCCCAGGTCATCCACGCCGCGGGCCAGGCCCACGCCGCGGATCAGGTACTGCTCGGCATAATGCGGCAGCACGCCGCCGCCGGAGTTGGCGTTGTTGCGCGCCAGCGCCTCATACACCTGCTGGGTCGAGATCTGGTAGTGGCGCATGCGTTCCGGGTTGACCAGCGCCTGGTACTGGCGCACGTAGCCGCCCTGCGAGTTGATCTCGGCCACGCCCGGAATCGAGCGCAGCAGCGGGCGCACCACCCAGTCCTGGGCGATGCGGCGCTCGGCCAGCTCTTCCTGCGTCAGTTCGCGGTTGCCGTCGTCGGCACGGTCCAGCGTGTACTGGTAGACCTCGCCCAGGCCGGTGGAAACCGGGCCCAGCACCGGCGACACGCCTTCCGGCATGCGCCCGCCCACTTCGATCAGGCGCTCCATCACCAGCTGGCGGGCAAAGTACACGTCAGTGGCGTCGGTAAACACCAGCGTGATCAGCGACAGGCCCGCCTTGTTCAGCGAGCGCATCTCTTCCAGGCCGGGCAGGCCGGTCATGGCCATTTCCACCGGCACGGTGACAAAACGCTCGACTTCCTCGGGCGAGCGGCCCGCGGCTTCGGTGGCGATCTGCACCTGCACGTTGGTGACATCGGGGAAAGCATCCACCGACAGCCTGGTGGCAGCGCGCAGGCCGAAGAAGAACAGCACCACGGCAATCACGCACACCACCAGCCGCTGCTTGATGGCGGCTTCGACTAGGGATTTCATCATGGCCGATTACCCTTGCTCGAGGCGCTTGCGCTCGTTGTCGAGATGGAAGGCACCATCGACCACGATGCGGTCGCCGGCCTTCACACCGTTCTGCACCACGCGCATGCCGTCGCTCTCGGCGCCCAGCTTGACCTTGGTGAGGCGGTACTTGTTGCCCGGCATCTCGACATAGACCAGCTCGTCGTTGCCGTCGCGAACCACCGAGGCGGCCGGGATCACCAGCTGGTCGACCGGCTTGCCGGCGATCAGCATGCTGGCCAGCATGGCAGGCTTGAGGCGGCCTTCGCGGTTCTCCAGCTCGGTGCGGACCAGCACCGTGCGCGACTGCGGGTTGACCGTGCGGCCGACGTAGATCAGCTTGCCGGTGATGCTCTTGCTGCCCGCACCGTTGCCAAGCGAAGGCACCTCGATGTCGACGCTCTGCCCTTCGGCCACCTGGGCGGCCTGCTGCTCGGGTACCTCGGCCACCACCCACACGCGCGACAGGTCGGCCACGGTGTAGAGCGCATCGGCCGGCTGCACCACCTGTCCTTGCGCCACGTTGCGCTCGACCACGGTGCCGCTGATGCTGGAAAACACCGGCGAATGCGAGTTGATGCTGCCGCTCCTGGCCAGCTCGGCGATCGATGCCTGCGACATGCCCAGCACGCGCAACTGGTCGCGGTAGGCGCGCATCTCGGCCGAGGCAATCGCCAGTTCGCTCTCGCGGCGCTGCAGCTCGCCGCGGCCGATCACGTCGGCGGCAAACAGCTGGCGCGCGCGCTCGGCGTTGCGCCCCTGCAGCTCGGTCTGGGCCTCGCTCTTCAGGAAGGCCATCTGCGCCGCGCCCAGCTCGCTGCTGTGCAGGCGCGCCAGCACCTGGCCGGCCTTCACTTCCTGGCCCAGGGTGGCATAGAGGTCGGTCACGCGGCCGGTCACGCTGGCGCCGATGCGGGCCACGCGTTGCTCGTCGAAGTCGACGCGGCCGGCCACGCGCAGCATCTCGCTGAACGGGGAAGTAGCCACCGGCGCCACCTTCAGCCCCTTCTGCAGGTTGCCCTCGGGCTGGATCACGCCAGGCGGCAGCTTGGGCGCTTCGGCGACGGGTTCAGGTTTGTCGGAGCAGGCCGCCAGGCTGAACGTCAGGACGGCAGCGGCCGTCAGAGAAAGCAGGAAATTGGGGCGCATGGTTATTTCTGTTCGATGGTGGAGGTCGGCTGCAGGCCCGGCGCTGCGGTAGCGCCCGGGGCGGTCGACATGAGCTTTTCGATCTGGATGGCGGCCACCTGGAGGTCGTACTGGGCGGCAATCAGGTCATTGCGCGCGCCGCGCAGCACGCGCTGGGCATCGAGGTAGTCCAGGATGCCGCGCTCGCCGAAGCGGTAGGCGGACTCGGCCACGCCCAGCGCCGACTCGGCCTCGCGCACGATGCCGGACTCGAGCGCCGTCACCTGGGCCTGGTTGATCTCGTACTGGCGGTAGGCGGCTTCCAGCTCCTGCGTCAGCTCGAACTCGCGCGCTTCCAGGGCGCTGCGCGCCTGCGTGGCCTGCGCCGTGGCCTCGCCCACCGGGCCGCTGCGGCGGTCCCACAGCGGGATGGTCAGGACCAGCCCGATCTGCGAGACGTTGTTGTCAGGCTGGCGGTCGGTGCTGGCGCGCACCGCCACCTCGGGCCAGCGCAGCGACTTCTGGTAGTTCACGCCCAGCTGCGCGCGCTCCAGCTCCATGCGGCGCTGGACCAGCTCGGCATTGCTGGCGGTCATGGTGTCGCGCAGCACCGGCAGCGGCGGCACGTCGGGCGACTGGCCCAGGGTGCCGGCCAGCGCAAACTGGCCCGGCATGGCACCGCCCACCTGCTGGCGCAGCGCTGCCTTGGCCTGGTTGACACGCAGCCCGGCAGTCTGCTGGCTCTTCTGCGAGGCCAGCAGTTCGGTCTCGGCCTTGATCAGTTCATAGCGCGGCGCCTCGCCCACCTCCACGCGCAGGCGCGCCCGCGAATGGATCTGGCGCATCATCGCCAGGTCTTCCTCGGCGGCATGCAGCTCGCTCTCGCGGCGCAGCACGTCGTAGTAGGCAGTCTTCACGCGGGCGGCCAGGTCGGCCCGGAAGCCTTGCCGCATGGCCTGCGACGACTCCAGCCCGCGGGTGGCCATGGCCTCGCGCAGACTGCGCTGGTGCGGGTAGTCCAGCTTCTGCACCACGGCGTAGCTGGGCGCATTGCCGCTGGTCACGCCCGGCTGCTTGCCGGACAAGCGGCCGTACATCACTTCCACCTGCGGGTTGGGATAGGCACGTGCGCTGCTGATTGCCGCGCTGGCGGCATCGACACCGGCCTCGGCGGCGGCCACGCCCTTGTTGGTGGACTGGGCCAGCTCGAGCAGTTGGGGCAGCGAGTAGGCGGGTCCCGCCTGGGCGCCGGCCGCTGCGGCGGATGCGGGCTTCGGCACCGCCGCAGCCGCCAGGATGGCGGAGCCCGGCATGGGTGCGGCAGCAGGTCTGGTCAGGGGCGCGGGGGCGGCTGGCGCGGCACCGGCCGCGTCCGTTGGCTTCGGGGACACCCCGCCTTGTGCGCCGGCATGGGTCGGTGCAGCGGCGAGCGCGATCAGCGAAAGCGACGCGATCAGGGTCAGCTTGGTTGTTGTCATGAGTCGGGAAAGCAAGCAATACGGCTGCCTGTCGCCATGCTGCCGCCCGCCCCGGGCGAGCGGTCGCTTGGACGCGATCACGGCAGGACGCACAACGGCAGCGGCTTGCCCGCGCGGTCAGGCAACAGGCAGGCTGGCGATATCAGGCAAGGGGGCGCGGCCCGCGGCACGGAGGCGGCATGCTGCAGCGCGTGCGGTGCGGGCGCAGGAAACGCTCAGGCGCGGGAAATGGGTGGCCGGAAGAAGGCCGAAGGCGGCGGCTCGGCGCGGCCAGGCGGATGCTGGGCGACATCGCCGGAGGGCAGCAGCAGCTTCACTGGCGGCAAGGCAATCAGGGCACTGGATTCCTCGATCTCGTCGAGCAGGTCGAGGGGGTCGAGCAGGTCCGCCGACCAGATATTGCAATACCCGGGGGGCGGGTCGTCGCAGATATCGTCGTCATGCAAGCCGTCGTCGCCGGGCACGATGATGCGGCCCAGGTCGTCGACAGGCTGTGCCGCCGCCAGGTCCACCAGGTCAACGCTGGCCTGCGCCTGCAGCGCCGCGCGCGCGTCCGCCACTGCTCCGAAGGAGAGCAGCGACAGGCACATGGCAGTCAGCAGCAGGAACAACAGTCGCATTGAATCGGGGGCATTGACGGCATCCGCCGGCCGTCCCCAGTCGGGGGCCTGGCCGGCAGGATGCTGCAGGACAGCATTGTAACTGAACGATTACGATTGACAGGGAATCGTTACGTTCGTTCCCTTGCTGTAGAGAGATCGGGCGCCTGAAAGGGCTTGCAAGGAACGACCTTGTCCTTCCGCGCCGGCGAAGAACTGGCCGACCAGACTCGCGCGCTGGCAAAGGCATCGGGACAAAAAGCCTCCGACTACATCCGCGACGCCGTGCGCGAGAAGAACGAACGGGAAATGGCCTCCCGTATCGCCGTGCTTTCCCGCAAGCTCTCGGCAAAGCACCTGGCCGCCAGCGAGGAAATGACGCATCGGCCGGAGACGGGCTTGACTGAGCTGAAGCGCGGGCAGATCTGGGAGGTCGACCTCAACCCACAGACCCATCGGGAAGAGCCGGCCAAGCGCAACCGGCCGGCGCTGGTCATCCAGACGGATTTGCTCAACGACGCCGGCCACCCGACCACGATCATCGTGCCGGGCACATCACAAATCGAGCGCGAGGATTGCTTTCCGTTGCGGGTCGCGCTGGGCAAGCTGCCTGGCCTGGCCTATGAGACGGACCTGCTGATCGATCAGGTCCGAGCGGTGTCCAATCGCCGGCTCATCGGCGGCCGGTCGCGAGATTGGGGACTGATTACATGAGTGAAGTGGAGGAGGCATTGCGACTCCTCCTTAAGCTTTGAACTCCCTTTCGCCTCTGCACCACTGCATATCATGCAGTGACAGTGCATGATATGCAGCGATGGATGGGGAGGCAGCCATGCACAACTGGCTGCAAGAGCACTACCCGGGCATGCTCAAGACATGACCTGCCACCGCGCCCTACGCCACCCTGAACCCATGCGTCCCGTCGCGCTCCAGTTGCGCGATCAGGCCGAACTCCCAGTCCAGGTAGCCCTGCATCGCCTCGCGCGGGTTGTCAGTGCCCTCATACGGCCGGCGGTAGCGGTCAGTGCGTTCCGAGGCCAGGCGCGTTTCCCCGCTTTCCAGCGGCAGCCCCGCTGCAATCCACACCTGGGTGCCGCCTTCCAGCACCAGCACTTCCGCATCCGTCAGGCGCTGCAGGTCGGCCGCGGCAAAGCGCGCCAGCAGGCTCGATCCGCAGGTGAGCACGTAGCGCCTGGGCTGCGGGATGCGCGGCAGCGCGTCCGCAAGCTGCGCGCGAATGACGAAGTAGGCGCCGGGAATATGGCGCTTGACGTAGTTGGCGCTGGTGGTGAAGTCGAGGACGGCGGTGCTGCCATCGCCTGCGTCAATCCATTTGGCCAGTTCGGCTGCAGTGACGGTCGATACCGGCGCTGACGCCGGCACCGGTGCGCTGACCGCGCCGGTTTCGCTACGTTCCGCCGCTGTCGCCGGTTCCACCACCCAGACGTCCCAGCCCATCTGCGCCAGCCATGAGCCGGTCATGCTGGCGCGCACGTCGTCATCATCCGCCAGCACGATGCGCGCACCGCGCACCGGAGCGGAATGATCGGTCTCCTGCACCAGCTGGCCACCCGGCGCGTTGACAAAGCCCGGCAGGTGGCTGTCTGCGAATTCCTCAGGCGTGCGCACGTCGAAGCGGTACACAGTGCGCCCGGGCTGCTGCAGCGTTTCGATCTGGGCCAGCGCAATGCGGCGAACGCCGGCCCGGTCGGCGATCTCGCGCGCGCCACGGCGGGCACTGTCGCGGTTGGCATCGCTGACCGCGGCGGGCGCGCGGCGGCTGGCGCCATGGTCCAGTTGCTGGCCAGCCAGGGTCCAGCCGATGGTGCCGTTGCGCAGCGCCGCCACCGGGTTGGGAATGCCCGCGTTGACCAGCGACTGGGTGCCGATGATGCTGCGCGTGCGCCCGGCGCAGTTGACGATCACACGCGTGTTCGGATCGGGCGCCAGCTCGCGCACGCGCAGCACCAGTTCGGCGCCCGGCACGCTGGTCGCCGTGGGAATGCTCATGGTCTGGTACTCGTCGAAGCGGCGCGCATCGACGATCACCACATCGGCCTTGGTGTCGATCAATGCCTGCACTTCCTCGGCGGCAAGCGACGGCGTGTGGCGCCTGGCTTCGACGACTTCGCCGAACGACTTGCTCGGCACGTTGACGTCGCGGAACACCTCGCCGCCGCCGTCGATCCAGGCGCGCAGTCCGCCTTCCAGCAGATGCACGCGCGTATAGCCCAGCTCGCGCAGCACGGCCGCGGCGCGCGGCGCCAGGTCGGTGCCAGCGTATTCGCCGTAGACGACGATCAGCGTGTCGCGGCGCGGGATACGCGCCCACGCTTCGATCTCAAGCTTCGACAGCGGGAAGTTGGCCGCCCACAGCGGGTGTTCCTGCGCGAAGGGGTCTTCCTCGCGCACATCGATCAGTGCGATTTCGTCGTGGTTGAGCAGGGCCTTGCGCACGTCCTCGGGCGAATAGGTCGGGAAAACCGATGCAGCTTGCGTAGCAGTAATCTTGGTCATGACTGGGCAACTTCGCGGGAGCGGTCCCACAGGTTGGGCAGGGTCTGGTTGGAATAGCCGGAGATAAAGGGCTTGCGCGTGCCATCCTCGGCATAGACCGAACGGCGCACCGCGCCGATATTGGCGCCGTAGACGTGGATGCTGACCGAGACGCGGTCGTCATGCACGTTGTTGACACGGTGGATATCGCCGACCGTGGGCGACACGGCCTCGACCTGCCCGGGCAGCAGGCGCACGGCGTCGCCATGCGGCACGGGCCGGCCGCCGGCGTCGAGCACGAATGGCTGCGAGTCTTCCGCGCCGCGCAGCATGCCGATCAGGCCCCATACGGTGTGGTCGTGGATGGGCGTGCGCTGGCCCGGTCCCCAGACAAAGCTGACGACCGAGAAGCGTTCGGCGGAATCGCAATGCAGCAGGTGCTGCTGGTAGTACTCGGGATGCGGCTGGGCCCAGGCATCGGGCAGCCAGTTGTCGCGCGCAACCAGCCTTGCCAGCAGCGCCCCGCCTTCGCGCAGGATGCGGGGCTCGTCCGGCTGCTGGTCCAGCAGCGCGGCCAGGCCGGTGATGAAGTCGCGCAGCGGCGCGAGCGGGTTGGGGGTGGGGGTGCTGCCCATGGGAATGACTCCGGAGTGTCTCGTTCTGGTTTGCCGGCGCGGCGGGCGCCTGCGCTGCGGCCCTCCGCGGGGCGGTGCTACTGCAAACATAGCACGGCCAGGCAGGCCCGCGCTTACAGGCCAAGCTGCGCCCGCCCGGCGGCGACCAGGATGGAATCGTTCTGCGGCGTATGGATGCGGCTGCACAGCACGTCGCGGTAGTGGCGCTCCAGCGGGTTGTTCCGGCTCAAGCCGTGGTTGCCGGAGAGCTGCAGTGCCAGTTCCACCGCGCGGATCGCATTGCCGGTCACCGTGTACTTGAGCAGCCCGCTGTCGGCCGGCGTGGGCGCCTCGCCCGCGTCGGTGCGCGCGGCGGCATCGTCCAGCAACACCTGATTGGCCCGCAGCAACGCGGCGATCTCGCCGATGGCTTCCTGAACGCGCGGCAGCGTGGCCAGCGGTGCGCCCAGGCTGCCGGGCGCGCGCTCGCGAACGAAATCGCCGATCCATGCGGCGGCAGCGCGTGCCACCGCGTCATAGAGGCTGCCCAGCAGCACGATCATCCAGCCCTGCTGGTCGGCGTTGGCGTCGATGTCGGCCTGGCTGGCACCGGTCGGCGCCCATGCTGACGGCGGGCGGATATCGACCGCGTGGTCAGGGGGGATCCAGACGTTGTCGAGCACGGTCTCATGGCTGCCTGAAGCGCGCAGGCCAAGGTGGTTCCAGTTTTCGACGATGCGCACGCCCGCGATGCCGGCCGCCGGTCCGGGCACCAGGAACACGCCCACGCGCGGCTGAGGCTCATCGGTGCGCGCCCAGACCGCCAGCCAGCGCAGCGCCGGGATGCCGGTGCTGTACAGCTTGCGCCCGCTGATGCGCCAGCCGTCGGCCACGCGCGTGGCCACCGTGGCCGGCAGGCCACCGCGTGCCGGCGATCCCAGTTCCGGTTCCACCCGCAGCGCGTTGATCAGCGCACCGTCCTGCACCGCACTGGCAAAGACCTGGTCGCGCACGGTCTGTGGCCAGTGCGAATCGGCGCGGGCGATCGCGCGGTGCTGCAGGTAGGTCATGGTCAGCACCAGCGCGGTTGCGGCATCGCCGCCCGCCACCGCGGCCACGATGCGGCGCGCCTGCGCCAGGCCTGCCCCGCCGCCGCCCTGCGCGTGCGGCACCACCTGCGCAACCAGGCCATTGGCGTGCAACTGCGCAAAGTTGTCGTGCGGAAAGCTGGCAGCGGCATCGTGCGCGCCGGCACTGGCGGCAAAGCGCGCGCAGAGCCCGGCCAGCACCTCGCCAAGGCGCGCTTCGCTGCTGGGCAGCCTGCGCAGGGTGGACGTTAATGACATGGAAAAAGACTCCGGGAAGGACAACGACGAGGCGCGCTGCCGGCGCGCGGCCCGCACCGAATGCCGCCTAGCGTAGCGCCGGCACCGCATTACGAAAACGACGCTTATTGAATATGGACCGTCGTTTTTATTCGTTAGCGAGCGCGCGCGCCTGTCGTACTTTCTGCCTCAGCCCAACACCATCCGGGCGGTCACGCTGCCGCCCTCACCGAATACAGGAGAACGCGCATGAGCGTCGATTTCATCGGCATGATCCAGAGCCAGAAGCAGTCCGAGATCCATCCGCCGTCAGGCCCGGTGATCGATCGCGACTATGTGCGCGCGTTTGCCCAGGCCCACGAGCAGGCCGGCTTCGACCGCATCCTGGTGCCGCACCATTCCACCGGCCCGTCGGCCACGCTGACCATCGCCTACGCGGCCAGCGTGACCGAGCGCATCCACTTCATGCTGGCGCACCGCCCCGGCTTTACCGCGCCGACGCTGGCCGCGCGCCAGATTGCCACGCTCGACCAGTTCAGCGGCGGCCGCCTCGGGGTGCATTTCATCTCGGGCGGCTCGGACAGCGAGCAGCAGCGCGACGGCGACTTCCTCGACCATGACCAGCGTTATGCGCGCACCGACGAGTACCTGCACATCCTGCGCCGCATCTGGACCGAGCCCGCGCCGTTCGACCATGAAGGCCGGTTCTACCGCTTTACCCAGGGCTTCTCGGAGGTCAAGCCCGCGCAGCAGCCGCATGTGCCGATCTATTTCGGCGGCGCCTCGGAAGCGGCGCTGGCCGTCGCCGGCAAGCATGCCGACGTCTACGCGCTGTGGGGCGAGTCGCTCGAGCAGGTGCGCGAGCTGACCGGCCGCGTGCGTGCCGAAGCCGCGCAGCACGGCCGCACGGTGCGCTTCTCGGTGTCGTTCCGCCCGGTGCTGGCCGAGACCGAAGAAAAAGCCTGGGCCCGCGCCGACAGCATCCTGGAGCACACCCGCGCCCTGCGCGTGCAGGCCGGCTACAGCCGCGGCGGCCCGCAACAGAGCGAAGGCGCACGGCGCCTGCTCGCTGCAGCCGACCAAGGCGACCGGGTCGACCAGCGCCTGTGGACCGCGATCGCGCGCGAGACCGGCGGGCGCTCCAACTCCACCGGGCTGATCGGCACGCCGGAGCAGGTGGCGCAGGCCCTGCTCGCGTACTACGAACTGGGCGTCACCACCTTCCTGATCCGCGGCTTCGATCCGCTGGAAGACGCCATCGACTATGGCCGCGAGCTGATCCCGCGCGTGCGCGAGCTGGTGGCGCAGCACGACGCCACGCAGCAGGCGGAGCGCAAGGCCGCCTGATGGCCTCGCCACACCACACAACGAAGACGGGGAGTCTCGCCATGAGCCAGGACAACAACAATCACGCCGACCCGCGCCGGCGCAGCGTGCTGCGGCTGGCCGGTGCCGCGGCCATCGCCGCGCCGTCGCTGATCCTGGGCCGACAGGCCTGGTCGGCGCCGCGCAAGCTGACCTTCGCGTGGAACCAGAACTCCTTCTGCCTGACGCCGATCGTGGTGGCGCAGGAGAAGGGCTTCTTCGAGAAGAACGGCCTGCAGGTCGACCTGATCAACTACAGCGGCTCGACCGACCAGTTGCTGGAATCGATCGCCACCGGCAAGGCCGATGCCGCGGTCGGCATGATCCACCGCTGGCTCAAGCCGCTGGAAGCCGGCTTCGACGTCAAGATCATCGGCAGCTCGCACGGCGGCTGCGTGCGGCTGGTGGGATCGAAAGCGGCGGGGGTCACCAGCCTGCAGCAGCTGAAGGGAAAGACAGTCGGCGTCAGCGACCTGGCGGCACCGGGCAAACACTTCTTCACCATCCTGCTGGCCAAGAACGGTATCGACCCGGACAAGGACATCACCTGGCGCCAGTACCCGGCCGACCTGCTGGGCGTGGCGGTGGACAAGGGCGAGATCCAGGCGATCGCCGACGGCGACCCCAACCTCTACCTGCTGGAAAAGCGCACCAACGGCGCCTACGTGGAACTGGCCACCAACCTCACCGGCGAGTACGCACGCAAGGTCTGCTGCGTGGTCGGCGCCCGCGGCGAACTGGTGCGCAACGACCGCCCCGCGGCCACGTCGCTGGCGCGCGCCATCGTGCAGGCCACCGACTATGTCAACGAGAACCCCAACGAGGCCGCCAGGGTCTTCGCCAGGTACTCGCCCAAGATCAATCCGGAAGACCTGCGCAAGCTCTACGCCACGCTGACCTATACCCACCACCCGACCGGCGTCGACCTGCGCGACGAGATCGCCTTCTACGCCGATGATTTCCGCCGCATCGGCGTGCTGAAGAAGACCACCGATGCCAAACGCCTGGCGCAGCACGTCTACGCCAATGTGCTGGGGTGATGCCATGACGACAAGCCAACCTGCATTCGACGCCGGGCTTGCGCGCAAGCCAGCCGCGGCCCCCGTGCCGCATGCCGCCGCAAGCGCGCGCGCGTCCGGCCCGGTCTGGGCCACCGGCATCCTCGCCGCGCTGGCGTGGGCCGCGTTCGGCGCGCTGACATGGCTGTGGCCCAACCAGGCGGTGGGCTTCGGCGACTGGGCCTATACGACAGAGCTGGGGATTGCGGCGCTGGCAGGCGCCGCGTTGCTGGCACTGGTTGCGCTGGCCGGCCAGCGGGTCCGGGCCGCGCAACGCGCGCTGGCCACGCTGCGCGCCGCCGGCCCGTGGCTGGTGGCGCTGCCCGTGGCCCTGGCCGCGTGGGAAATCCTGACCGCCAAGACCGCCATCCTGCCCACGCCCTTCTTCGCGCCGCCACAGGCGCTGATCGAGGTCTATGCCGACGACTGGCGGCGCCTCGGCGACAGCGTGCTGAACACGCTCAGGCTGCTCGGGCTGGGCGTGGCCTATGGCGGGCTGGCCGGCTTCCTGGTGGGCGTGTCGATCGGCTGGTCGCGCCGCATCGGCTACTGGGTGCATCCGGTGCTGCGCGTGCTGGGCCCGCTGCCGTCGACCGCGCTGCTGCCGCTGACCTTCTACTTCTTCCCGTCGAGCTATTCCGCCGCGGTGTTCCTGATCGCGCTGGCCACCGCCTTCCCGGTGGCGGTGCTGACCTGGTCAGGCGTGGCCGGCGTCAACAAGAGCTACTACGACGTGGCGCGCACCATGGGCGCCTCGGGCTGGTTCCTGGTGCTGCGCGTGGCGATCCCGGCGGCGCTGCCGCAGGTATTCGTCGGCCTGTTCATGGGTCTGGGCGCTTCGTTCTCGGTGCTGGTGACGGCGGAGATGATGGGCGTGAAGTCGGGCCTGGGCTGGTACCTGACGTGGGCGCAGGGCTGGGCTTCTTACGTCAATATGTATGCGGCGCTGATCGTGATGGCGCTGCTGTTCTCGGGCGTGATCACGCTGCTGTTCGTGGCGCGTGACCGGGTGCTGTCGTGGCAGAAGGGGACGGTGAAATGGTGAGTGTTGTTGAGCGGTTGAAAGCATCGAGACCCTACACGCATGTGAAGAAGGCTCCCCTCTCCCGCACGCGGGAGAGGGGAGTTAACGCGGCGGCAGACGACACCGCGGAAGCCCAGACCGGTGCCCGCATCGACATCCATCAGGTCAGCCACTGGTTCGGCAGCGGCAGCGACGGGCTGCAGGTGCTGGACGACGTCGACCTGAGCGTCGCACCGGGCGAATTCGTCGCGCTGCTGGGGCCCAGCGGTTGCGGCAAGTCCACGCTGCTGCGGCTGGTGGCAGGGCTGGACCAGCCCTCCTCCGGCGAGATCCTGCAGGACGGCACCTCGATCGCCGAGCCTGACCCGTCGCGCATCGTGGTGTTCCAGGACCCCACGCTGTACCCGTGGCGGCGCGTTTGGGACAACGTCGCGCTGGGCTTGCAGGCACGCGGCGTGCTGGCAAGCCAGCGCCCGCGCGTGGATGATGCGTTGCGGCGCGTAGGGCTGGAGACCTTCGCCCGCGCCTTCCCGCACCAGCTCTCGGGCGGCATGGCGCAGCGCGTGGCGCTGGCGCGCGCGCTGGTCAACGATCCGCGCCTGCTGGTGCTGGACGAGCCGCTGGGCAAGCTGGATTCGCTGACGCGGCTGGCAATGCAGAGCGACCTGGTCGAACTGTGGCAACGCTCGCGCTTCTCGGCGCTGCTGGTCACGCACGACGTGGAGGAAGCGCTGTTCCTGGCGCAGCGCGTGATCATCTTCAGCCAGCGTCCGGCACGCATCACGGCGGAGATCCGGGTCGACCTGCCCTACCCGCGCCATCGCGGCGATCCGCGGCTGACCGGGCTGCGGCACGAAGCGCTGCGCCACCTGGGGCTGGACGCGAGCTGGTAATGGCGTTGCGCTTCACCTCGCGGGCCGCCAGATGAACGGCCCGCCGCCGCAGGCATGGCTCAATGCACTGCTGGTTCTGATCGAGAAATTCCAGCTGGCCCTGTTGTCGCTATGGCATGCCCTTGGCCTGACCGGCGACAGCCACGGCCAGCCAGCCTGGCCGTGGGCACGGCGCGTGGCGGGCGAAACCCTGCTGATCGACCTGGGCCTCGCGCGCCAGGTCGGCCTGAGCCTGTGCGCCCTTGTCTTTGCCGTGCTGGCCATTACCGCCGCGCTGGCCTGGCGACGCCATCGCGGCGTGCTGCTGGCCGCCGGTGCGCTCGCCCTGGTGGCGGCCCCCTGGCCCAGCGCAGCGCTGCTGTTGGTGCCGGCTGCGCCGACCAGCTTCCACGCCAGCCCTACCCGCTTCTCCGTCGATGCCATCGCGCTCGGCGCCCGGGTCTATGCGCAGCATTGCGCCAGCTGCCACGGCGCGGACGGGCGCGGAGAAGGGCCGCTGGCCGCCAGCCTGGCGCAGTGGCCGCCCACGCTGGTCAGCCCGCTGCTGGCGCGCCGCGTCGATGGCGAGCTGTTCTGGCATGTGCTGGCCGGCATGCGCGACCGTCACGGCCAGCCCACCATGCCGGCCTTCGGCAATGTGCTCGGCCTCCGCGAGGCCTGGGCTGTGATCGACTACATGAAAGCGCTGTCGGCCGGCGGTGGTGCCGAGGGCAACTGGCCGGTGCCGTTGCGGCTGCCGGAGATGGCAATCCGCTGCGCCGATGCCGCGCCGCTGGCGCTGTCGCAATGGCGCGGCGACCAGCGCGTGCGGCTGGTGGCGGTGGACGGGATGGCATCGCTGCCGTTCGAGGATCCCCGCTTCCTGACCGTGCTGGTCACGCCTGACGGGCAACCGCCGGCGCAGGTGCCGCGCTTCCGTGCCGGCTGCGCCGCGGTCTCCTCGCATGCCTGGCAGGCCGTGGCGGCAATCGCCGGGCAATCGCCTTCGCGCCTGGCCGGCACCCAGCTGCTGGCCGACCGCGGCGGCTGGCTGCGCGCCCGCGGCACGCCGGGGCGGCAATGGTCCGACGCAGACCTGGTCTGCGTCTCGGGACCGGACGCCGGCGCACAGCGCGCGCCTTCGCCCGCGGCTGACGGGCTGACTGCGCTGCTCCTGCGCATGGACGCCGAGCCGGTGCGCTTCGTCAAGGGCGGCTTCATTCACTGAACCGCCCCCAGGCCGGCACGCAGCCATCCGAGTGCCGCACGCCTGACCCTCCTCCCCCTTGTTTCCGCCACCGCGGGTGAGCCCTCGCCCGCGGCGCACCTTCCGTCGCCGCTCTGGAACGGCCAACGGACCCCTATAAATGCCGTATGAGGCACTCAAAACCGCATCTTGTCTCAATTTTTCATCAATTTCATTCCGTAAAACAAAACCTCCTATTGACCAACCGAAGTCTTCCGCCTACATTTCCTCCAACAAGCAATTTTCCGGAACGTCCTGTTCCACTTTATAAGACCCTCATCAGGAGACAACGCCATGCGCGACCTCGATACCACCTCGAATCCCGCCGTTTCCGGTGGCTCGGCCGCCGCGAAGGAGAGCCAGGTCCCGGCCGGCCCGCAGACCATGACCCCGTCGGAAGCCTTCGTTGAAACGCTGGCCGCCAATGGCGTGACCGACATGTTCGGCATCATGGGCTCGGCCTTCATGGATGCGATGGACATCTTCGCGCCGGCGGGCATCCGCCTGATCCCGGTGGTGCACGAACAAGGCGCCGGCCACATGGCCGACGGCTACGCCCGTGTGTCGGGCCGCCACGGTGTGGTGATCGGCCAGAACGGCCCCGGCATCTCCAACTGCGTGACCTCGATCGCCGCTGCCTACTGGGCCCACAGCCCGGTGGTGATCGTCACGCCCGAGGCCGGCACCATGGGCATTGGCCTGGGCGGCTTCCAGGAAGCCAACCAGCTGCCGATGTTCCAGGAGTTCACCAAGTACCAGGGCCACGTCACCAACCCGGCCCGCATGGCCGAGTTCACCGCCCGCTGCTTCGACCGCGCCACCGCGGAAATGGGCCCGACCCAGCTGAACATCCCGCGTGACCACTTCTACGGCAAGGTCAACGTCGAGATCCCGCAGCCGCGCCGCCTCGACCGCGGCCCCGGCGGCGAGCAGAGCCTGAACGATGCGGCCGAGCTGCTGGCCAACGCCAAGTTCCCGGTGATCATCTCGGGCGGCGGCGTGGTGATGGCCGATGCGATCGAAGAGTGCAAGGCCCTGGCCGAGCGCCTGGGCGCACCGGTGGTCAACAGCTACCTGCACAACGACTCGTTCCCGGCCAGCCACCCGCTGTGGTGCGGCCCGCTGGGCTACCAGGGTTCGAAGGCGGCGATGAAGCTGATCTCGCGCGCCGACGTGGTGATCGCGCTGGGCTCGCGCCTGGGGCCGTTCGGCACGCTGCCGCAGCACGGCATGGACTACTGGCCGAAGAACGCCAAGATCATCCAGATCGACGCCGACCACAAGATGCTGGGCCTGGTGAAGAAGATCTCGGTGGGCATCTGCGGCGACGCCAAGGCCGCCGCGGTCGCGCTGAGCCAGCGCCTGGCCGGCCGCACGCTGGCCTGCGACGCCAGCCGCGAGGCCCGCGCCACCGAAATCGCCAACGAAAAGGCCGCGTGGGAGAAGGAGCTGGACGACTGGACCCATGAGCGCGACCCGTACAGCCTGGACATGATCGAAGAGCAGAAGCAGGAGCGCACGCCCACTGGCGGCCACTACCTGCATCCGCGCCAGGTGCTGCGCGAGCTGGAAAAGGCCATGCCGGAAGATGTGATGGTGTCCACCGACATCGGCAACATCAACTCGGTGGCCAACAGCTACCTGCGCTTCGAGAAGCCGCGCAGCTTCTTCGCGGCGATGAGCTGGGGCAACTGCGGTTACGCCTTCCCGACCATCATCGGCGCCAAGGTCGCGGCACCGCACCGCCCGGCCGTGTCGTACGCCGGTGACGGCGCCTGGGGCATGAGCCTGATGGAAACCATGACCTGCGTGCGCCACAACATCCCGGTGACCGCGGTGGTGTTCCACAACCGCCAGTGGGGCGCGGAGAAGAAGAACCAGGTGGACTTCTACAACCGCCGCTTTGTGGCGGGCGAGCTGGACAACCAGAGCTTTGCCGGCATCGCCAAGGCGATGGGTGCGGAAGGCATCGTGGTGGATCGGCTGGAAGATGTCGGCCCGGCCCTGAAGCGCGCCATCGACCTGCAGATGAATCATGGCAAGACCACGATCATCGAGATCATGTGCACGCGTGAACTGGGCGACCCGTTCCGGCGCGATGCGCTGGCCAAGCCGGTGCGTTACCTGGACAAGTACAAGGACTACGTCTGATCGAAGTACTGCACACCGCCAGCTGACGGCGTGCTCCCTCTCCCGCTTGCGGGAGAGGGGAGAACACCAAGGGCATAGCGCAGGTCGCTGGCCCTTTTTTCAGTTTTACCGAGCCAACCACCATGAAAGCCATCCTCCGCATCATCGACCGCGCCCGCGCCGCGCCTCGCCGCATCGTGCTGTGCGAGGCCGAAGACCCGCGCATCCTGCAGGCCGCGCAGCGCGCGTCGCAGGAAGGCATCGCGCGCATCGTGCTGGTCGGCAACACGCGCCAGATCAACGCCGCCGCGGCCATCCACGGCATCGGGCTGGACGGCATGACGCTGGTCGACCCATCGACCTCGGCGCTCACGCCCTCGTTCGCGCAGCAACTCTTTGCGCTGCGCCAGAAGAAGGGCATGACGCTCGATGAAGCCAAGCGCGCCGTGCTCGATCCGCTGTGCTTCGCCAACCTGATGGTGCGCCTTGGCCACGCCGACGGTTCGGTGGCGGGCGCCGACCACACCACCGCCGACGTGGTGCGCAACGCGATCCAGCTGATCGGGCTGGCACCCGGCTTCCGGCTGGTGTCGAGCTTCTTCCTGATGATGCTGTGCGAGCCTTTCCACACGCTCAAGGGCGGGCTGATCTTCTCCGACTGCGGGCTGGTGGTGGATCCGGATGCCGATGCGCTTGCCGATATCGCCATGGCCGCGGCCGACAGCGCACGCACGCTGCTGATGGAAGAGCCGCGCGTGGCCATGCTGTCGTTCTCGACCAGCGGCAGCGCCAGCCATGCGGCAGTGGACAAGGTGGTGGCCGCCACCGAGCGCGTGCGCGCGCAACGCCCGGACCTGGCCATCGATGGCGACGTGCAGCTCGATGCCGCCATCGTCGCCGAGATCGCCGCGCGCAAGGTCGCGCATTCGCAGGTGAACGGCCACGCCAACGTGCTGGTGTTTCCCAGCCTGGAAGCCGGCAATATCGGCTACAAGCTGGCCGAGCGGGTCGGTGGCGCCAAGGCCATCGGGCCGATGCTGCAGGGGCTGAACAAGCCCGCCAACGACCTCTCGCGCGGCTGCAGCGCGGACGATGTGTTCCATGTCATCGCCGTCACCGTGGTCCAGGCGCAAGCCACCGCGGAACAGGCCAGCAAGGGCGAGCAGGCGGCGGCATGAAGGCAGAACTGTTGTTGCCGCTGCTGGGCCTGCAGGCCCTGCTCGGTGCCGGCACCTATTTCCAGACGGTGACCGGCTTTGGCCTTGGCATGATCGTGATGGGCGTCACCAGCGGACTGGGGCTGGCGCCCGTGGCCACCGTGGCCGCGGTGGTGAGCCTGGTCACGCTGGCCAACAGCGCCTGCGCGCTGCCAGGCAAGCTGCAGCATATCGACTGGCGCGCCGTCGCCGCGGCAGCCATCGGCATCCTGCCGTCGGTAGTGGTCGGCGTGCTGGTGCTGGAGTACCTGAGTTCCAGCGCAGCCACCCTGTTGCAACTGCTGCTGGGCGCCGTGATCCTGTATGGCGGCCTCAGCGCCGCACTCAAGCCCGCGCCGCTGGCGCAACGCTCCGGTGATGGCACCTTCTTCGTCAGCGGGGTATTCGGCGGACTGCTGAGTGGCATGTTCGGCGTCTCCGGCCCGCCGCTGATTTTCCAGTTCTACCGCCAGCCGATGAAGCCGGTTGAAATCCGTTGCGCGCTGATCCTGGTCTTTACCGTGACCTCCACCGTGCGCACGCTGTTCTCGGCCTGGCAGGGGCAGCTCGATGCCGCCGTGTGCGTGCAGGCCGCCATTGCCGTGCCGGTGGTGGTGATCGCCACGTTGCTGGGGCGGCGTTTTCCGCCGCCGTTCTCGCCGGCCACGACGCGCAGGGTGGCGTTCGGGGTGTTGATCGGGATCGGGGCCAGCCTGATGCTGCCGGCGATTTCGGCGTGGGTGCTCTAAGGGCGCGCGCGCCCTTAGAACCGGGACGGGCCTCAGGCGATTGAGCCTGCGGGCTGCGCCAGCGGCGCGGTCTCTTCCTTCTCCCCGCCGCCGCCCGCCTGCCCCAGGTCCATACCGGTAGTCTCGGGCAGCAGCACCGCGGCGACCACTACCATCGCGTAGCCGACTCCCGCCACGATGGCGATCGCGATCGGCAGCGAGGTGCGCCCCGTACTCAGCCACCCCACCGACAGCGGGAACAGCGAACCGATCACCCGGCCGGCGTTATACGAAACGCCATACCCCGTTGCCCGGATATCGTTGGGATAAGACTCGGAGATGGTCGCGCCGATGCCCGCGAACACGCCCTGCATCAGGATGCCGAGCGGGAAGCCAAGGAACAGCATCGACGTATTCGACACCGGGATCACCATATAGACCAGCGCGGCCACGAACGCCCCGACCGCGAAGGCGATGTAGGTCAGCCGCCGGCCCCAGCGGTCGGTGGCGTAGGCGCCCGCCACGTAGCCGATCAGTGAGCCGATAATGGTGACCGCCAGGTAAGAACTGGTGCCGAACACCGACAGGCCGCGCTCGGTCTTGAGGAAGGTCGGCAACCACGTGGCGATGGCATAGTACGCGCCCAGCATCCCGCCCGACAGCAGGCTGCACAACAAGGTCTTGGACAGCAGCGGCCCACGGAACAGCCGGCCCAGGCCTGCCAGCGCCGCCCCCTGCCGGCCGGCCGCCCGGCTCTTCAGGAAGATTTCCGGCTCTTCCAGGTTGCGGCGCAGGTAGACCACCACCAGCGCCGGCAGGATGCCGAGGAAGAAGCAGACCCGCCACGCCGTCTCCGCCGGCAGCACGCTGAATGCGATCGCGTACACGATGGCCGCCGCGCCCCAGCCGAAGGAATAGCTGCTGGCGGTAAAGCCCGAGTATTTGCCGCGATGGACCGGATTGCGGATCATCTCCGTCACCAGCACCATGCACAGCGACGACTCCCCGCCAAACCCCAGGCCCTGGATCATGCGGAACAGCATCAGCTGCTCCGGCGACTGCGCCAGCCCGCACAGGAAGCAGGCCCCCGCGAACACCACGATGGTCCAGCGCAGCACCCGCACGCGCCCGTAGCGGTCGGCCAGGATGCCGGCCCCGATCGCACCAACCAGCGACGACACCAGCGTCCAGGTGACGATGGCGCCCGCTGTCGACTTGCTCATGCTCCACTGCCCCAGCAGCGTGGAGATAAGGAACGAATAGATCATGAAGTCGAAGACATCGACCGCATGCCCAAGGAACGCGCCATAGAAGCCCTTGCGCTCCATGCACGACAAATCACGGAACCAGTCGAACATGATCCCTCCCTGTGGTGTGTGTGGTGTTGTGGCTTAGTTGTTGTGATCCGCCGGCAGGACAGACGGCCGCGGCGGGGGCCGGAACGCGTAGCCCGCGCCTTCCAGCAGGCTGGCAAAGCGCAGCGCGGTGAGATCCCGGTAGCGGCCGGCGACGATCTGCACGCCGACCGGCAGGCTACTGGTGCCCGGCCCGATCGGCGCCACCGCTGAAGGCAGCCCGCACAGCCCGGAATGGCCGGCCCAGAACAATTGCGTGGTCATCGGCTGCGCGCGGCCGTTGACGGTGAGGCTGCGCTGCCAGGGCTGGCCGGCCTCGTCCAGCGCGAAGGCCGTGGTGGCTGCGGCCGGGCACAGCAGCACGTCATAGGTGGAGAAGAAGCGCCGCCACGCGGTGGCAAAGCGTTCGCGGGCCACCTGCAGGCGCAGCCAGTCGCGATGCCTCAGGGTCGCGCCGGTGTACTGGAGGGTGGCGTAGGCATGGTCGTCCGCGGCGGCTGTGGCGGTGCGGTTCAACGCGTCGGCATAGGCCGCATCGTCCATGTGCACCGCGGTGGTTGCGCGCAGCAGCGTCACGTAGACGTGCCACAGTTCGGCCGCATCGAAATCCGGCCGCACATGCCAGTCCACGCGCGCGCCCTGCCCGGCCAGCCAGTAGCCCAGTTTTTCGATCTGCGCGGCAACCTCGCCGTCGGATTCAGCCTGCGCATGGGTGGGCAACACCGCGACGCGGAAGTCGGCCAGCCGTCGGTGCGGACACTCTGGCAGATCAAGGCGGTAGGGCAGCGCCTCGTCGCCGTGCGGGCCGGCAATGGCGCGCAACACCGGTTCCAGGTCGCGCGCGCTGCGGGCCAAGGGGCCGGCGACATTGATGTCCTGTTCGCCGAAGCGCGCCGGACCCACCCCGTGGCCTGCCAGCGGCACCAGGCCATGGCTGGGCTTGAGCGAGAAGATGCCGCAGTAGTGGGCCGGATTGCGCAGCGAGGAGCCGATATCGGAGCCCACATCGAAATATGACAGGCCGGCGCACACCGCCGCCGCGCTGCCGCCGGACGAGCCGCCCGGCGTGCGCGACGGATCGTGCGGATTGCGGGTGGTGCCGTAGATGGCGTTGTAGCTTTGCCAGTCACGCAGGCCGAGCGGAACGTTGGTCTTGCCGAGCAGGACGGCGCCGGCATCGCGCAGGCGCTGCACTACCGCGGCGTCGTGCTGGGCCGCACGGCCCTGCATGGCCGGATTGCCGCAAGTGGTCGGCCAGCCGGCGACGTCGAACGACTCCTTGACCGAGAACGGCACGCCGTCGAGTACCCCGCGCGCTTGCCCTGCCCGGCGCCTTCGGTCGCTTTCCAGCGCCGCGGCGCGGGCGGCATCGAAATCTGACAGCACCAGCGCATTGATGATGCCGTGCCAGTCGTGCCACGCGGCTTCGCAGCCATCCACCAGTTCTACCGCGGAGACTTCGCCGGCGGCGAGCCGCTGTGCCACCTCCCACAACGGCGGAAAACCGCCGGGAGCCCGGTCGGACAGGTTCACATCGACTCCTTGTCATTATCCGAGCCGGCAGCGGCGCGGTGGGGGCGTATAGGACAAGCTTCGGGAAGTGCTGCGAATGCGTTGGTATACTATATTCCGTATTGAACGGAGCGCAAGCGAAAGTGTCACGCGCGAGCGCGCTGAAGCACGCCAGCAGTGGAAAGCGTAGAAGGTGAATGGTCGGCAGGCAGAACGCCTGCCAGGAGGCAGCGGCGGCGTGCTGACGCCGCCGGCTCTCAGTCAGGCTGGATCAGCAATGGCCACGGCGTGGGGCGCGGCCGCCCAGCGCCAGGAAGAAGCGGCCGATATCGCGCAGGCGCAGCGGCAGCAGCGGCGTGGCATGGCGGACGGCATTGCGCGCGGCAAAGTGGTGCAACAGTTGCTGGCCGACGGGTTGCGAAAGATAGCGTTGCTCAGGCGACTGCATGGTAAATCCCTATTGATCTGGAATGCCTACAGTATACCTAAATTGGTGCAACGCGCCATGGTGGCGCATGCAATGCCCAGTTGCCGGGCATGCAACGAAATGCTGGAAACGGGAGAGGAAAAACCGGGGCCCAACGCCCTCAGGCCGCCTCTGCCCTGCCCTGCCCGTCCACCGGCAAGTCTGCCGCCTTGGCGGCACTGTAGACATGGCGCGCGGCCAGCAAGGCGGCAAGGTCGGCATCCCCGGCGATGACTGCCTGCAGGATCTGGGCGTGTTCATCCCAGTTCTGACGGGCGCGAACCACGTTGGCCGGGCCGAACAGCACCGCGGTGCGCTCGCGCAGCGAACGCATCATTTCCTGCAGCACGCTGTTGGCGGCTATGGTGCCGAGCACCTCATGGAAGCGGGTATTGAGGGCGAGCAACTCATCCGCGCGGCCCTGGGCGGCGGCATCCATGCCCTGGCGCAGCACGCTCTCCAGCTCAGCAACCAGCGCCGGGTCGCGGCGCTGCGCGGCGAGCTTGGCGTTGAGCCCTTCCAGCGTCGCGCGCACCTCCACCATCTCGCGCGCGATCACTGGCGACAGGCTGGCAACGGTTGCGCCGCGGCGCGGCTCGATCACCACCAGGCCCTCGCTGGCCAGCGCGCGCAGCGCCTCGCGCACCGGGATGCGCGACACGCCCAGTTCGGCCGACAGCTTGTTTTCCACCAGCCGTTCACCTGGCGCGTACTTCCCGTTCAGGATGCCTTCACGCAGCTTGTCGGTGACAAGGGCGAACAGCGGCGAGTGGCTGGCACCGAGGCTCAGCGGCTCGGCGGGCGCGGCAGGAGATGGAGTGAGAGACATGGGTCGGCAAAGGCGTAAGCGGAAAGGCTGGCATCATTGTATACCAGCCGTTCCCTGTACCATGTCTTAACAATGCTGGAAGGTGAAGCTGTCCGCATAAATGTGATCCGTACTGGCGCCGCTCGCCAGGAAAGCGGTGCGCGCGTCTCGGATCATATTGGGAGAACCGCACAAATAGATGGCGTGCTCGCTCAGGTCACCCAGGTCAGCCAGCGCCGCATCGTGCACGTAACCGCGCCGTCCTTGCCATCCTGCGCCGGCACGGGACAGCACCGGTACGTACTGGAAGTCATACAGCCGCTCGCCCCAGGCGGGGATATCGGAGTGCAGGTACAGGTCTTCCGGCTTCCGCATGCCCCAGTAGAGCGACACCGGTGGGCAGTCGGGATCGTCCATCAGCGATTCGAGGATGGCCTTGATCGGCGCCAGCCCGGTGCCGGTGGCCACCATCAGCAGTGGCCGGTAATCCATGGCGCGGTAGAAGAAGCTGCCGAGCGGCAGTTCGACGTCAACGGCGTCGCCCGCTTTCATCTGCGGCAGGATGCCGTCGGTGAAGGCGCCGCCCGGGATGCGCCGCACATGCAGGTCGACCCGTCCGTCGCGCGGCACCGATGCCATCGAGAAGCTGCGCGCGCGCCCATCCTCGCTCAATAGCTTCAGGTACTGGCCGGGACGATAGTCGAGCGCACCAGCGTCCGGCACTTCCAGTTCGATATGCAAAACGTCAGCCGACAACGCGCGCACGGCCTGCACCAGCGCCCGATAACGCGCCGGCTCGGCGCAGGCCTCGTCCTCGCACGCCGTGCTGATGACCAGGTCGCCCAGCGGCTGCGCCTGGCAGGCCAGCGCGTAGCCGGCGGCGGCCTCGTCCGGGGCCAGACCGAACGGTTCCTCGTCATACCGCACCTGCCCGGCCAGCAGCCGGATACGGCAGGTGCCGCAGCCGCCCAGCTGGCAGTCGCGCGGCAAGGCGATACTGGCGCGCCCGGCGGCCTGCAGCAGGGTCTCGCCGCGTTCGACAAAAAAGACCTGCTGCGTTTCGGCGATCTGGATGCGGTACGACATGGCGCCTCCTACTTCTTGATATCGGCCTGCACCAACACCTTGAGGTCCTGCGGCGCCAGCAGCTCGGCCAGCGCCAGCAGCGCGGCCAGCCCGGCCTGCGTGTCCTGCTCGCCATTGCCGCCGGACAGGCCGATGCCGCCGATCACCTCGTCGTTGACGACAATCGGGAAGCCGCCCACGAACGCGGCGAACTTGCCCTCGAAGCTCCACTGGATGCCGAATGCCTCGTTGCCTGGCAGTGCCGGCCCGTTGGGCGGCGTGGTGAACAGGTGCGTGGAGCGCTTGTGGCCCGCGGCCGTGAAGGCCTTGTTCCATGCGATCTGCGGCCCGGTGATGCGGGCGCCGTCCATGCGCTCGAGCGCGAGCGGATAGCCGCCCTCGTCGACCACGCAGATCGACTCCAGCACGCCGATTTCCTCCGAGCGCCGGATCGCGGCTGCAACCATATGGCGCGCCTCGCGCAGTTCCAGCTTGATGGCTTTTTTCATGTCTCTATGACTCCTTGTGACGGCCGGGCTCAGGCGCCGCGGTAGACCGTCTTGACCTGCGTATAGAACTCCAGGCCGGTGCGGCCCGACTCGCGGAAGGTCGAGGTGCTCGACCGCTTTACCCCGCCAAAGGGCGCGTTGACCAGGTTGCCGGTGGTGGTGCGGTTGACCTTGACCGTGCCCGCCTCGATGTCCGTGGCGAAGTGGTGGATGTAGCGCGGGTTGCTGGTGACGATGGCCGCCGCCAGGCCGTACTCGGTGTCGTTCGCCTTGGCGATGGCGTCGGCGTAGTCGGTGAAGCCCAGGATGGCGATCACCGGCCCGAAGACCTCCTCGCGCGCGATCCGCATCTGCTGGGTCACGTCGGTAAACACGGTCGGCGCCACGTAGTAGCCCTTGTCGAAGTCGCCGCCGGCAAGGCGCGCGCCGCCGCACAGCAACGTCGCCTCGGACTTGCCGATATCGATGTAACGCAGCACCGTTTCCAGCTGCTTGTGCGACGCCAGCGGCCCGAGGTCCATCCCGGCCGTCATGCCGCTGCCGACCTTGAGGGTGGCGACCTTCGCCAGCAACCGCTCTGTGTATGCCGCCTTGACGGACTCGGCCACCAGCACGCGGCTGGTCCCGGTGCACGCCTGCCCCGACAGCGAGAAGCCGCCCTTGATGGTCAGGTCGACGGCGCGGTCGAGGTCGGCGTCTTCCATCACGATCAGCGGGTTCTTGCCGCCCAGCTCCATCTGCGTGCGCGTGGTCAGCGGCACGGCGCGGTGGATCTGCTCGCCGGCGCGCGACGAGCCGGTGAACGAGATCGCCCGCACGGCCGGCGCCTCGGTGATGGCAGCGCCGATTTCCGCCGCGCTGCCGGTGATGAAATTCAGCACGCCCTTGGGCAGGCCGGCCTTGACCAGCGCCTCGGCCAGCCGGTAGCCCGACAGCGGCGCCTCGGACGACGGCTTGAACACTACTGTGTTGCCGGTCACCAGCGCCGGGGCGATCTTGCGGGCCGGGATCGATACCGGGAAGTTCCACGGCGCGATCACGGTCACCACGCCCAGCGGCTCGCGCTGGCTGTAGACGAGTTGGTCGGGGTCGTCGTTCGGGAACACCTCGCCGGTGAAGGTCTGCCCTTCCACTGCATAGAAGCGCAGCGTCTGGGCCGAGCGCAGCACCTCGTCGCGGGCCAGCGCCAGCGCCTTGCCTTCCTCGCGGGTCAGCTCGGCGGCGATGCTATCGGCGTTGGCCTCGAGATGCTCGGCGGCGCGGTTGAGGATGGCGGCGCGCTTGCCGACCGGGGTCTTCTTCCAGCCGGTAAACGCAGCCGCCGCGGCGGCGACGGCCGCCTGCGCGTCCACCGCGGAAGACGCCTGGAAGCGCCCCACGATATCGGCGGTATCGGCCGGGTTGACGTTGTCGAAGGTGCGGCCCGACTGGCAGGCCGTCCATTCGCCGTCGATATGGTTGAGGAACACGGTCATCGTCGATCCGGTAGGGAGGCGGAAACGAGGCAGCGCTCAGGCGGCCATGTCGAGCTCGGGCAGCGGCAGCTCTTTCTCGACGTAGTCGTGATAGAGCGCCGTCGTGTACAGCAGCCGCATCTGCGCGCCGATCTCGCAGATCTTCAGGCAGCGCTGCTGCAGCTCCGGCGTGTTGGCGTGCTCCAGCACGATCTGGTAGCCGCGCTCGCCGTGGATCTCGTCCGAGACGATATGCAGGTCGAAGAATTCGACTTCCTCGTCAGTGAACTGGTACTTGTCGCGCAGCGTCGGGGTCTGCTTGCGGTAGATCGACGGCACCTGCGACTCCAGCCCGACCACCAGCCCGGCTACCGCGACGATGGGGTCTTCACGCATGGCCACGGCGTAGCACCAGCTCTGCAGGCCACGGGTGGTGGGCGACATATTGTCCGGGTCGATCACGCGCTCGCGGGTGGTGCCGCAGGCTTCGGCGAAGCGGATCAGCAGGTCGGTATGGCGGTCGCCGCCGATCTCTTCCTCATACATATTGGCGAGCAGGAAATCCTTGGCTTCGGTATAGCGGTCCGGGGTGCGGGCGTAGATGTAGCCCAGGTAATCCGCGAACGGGCCTACGTAGTGATAGTGGTTCTCGGCCCAGCGTGCGAGATGGGCGCGGGTCAGCTTGCCGCTGGCCCAGGCCACGCTGAACGGCGCCTTGTTGGCGCTCTTGCCTTTGATGGCTTCTTCGAGGGCGGCACGGAATGCTTCGCGGTTCATCAGTTCGGCCATGGCGGAGGCTCCTGGTTGGCGAGGTGGGGCGATTAAGTGGGTTGGATGCCGGGGTCGCTTCGCAAATCGATCAGCCCTTGCATGGTTGTATACTATATACAGCCAGGCAGCGACGACAAGGGCTTCGTTGACTAATCATGTAAGTGTTTACCCGTCGGTGTCGCGGGCAATGGCGCTCAGGCCGCGCGACGCTCCGCCGCGCCGGCGATGCGGGACCAGGCGAAGCCCGCCAGCGCCACGTCCTCCAGCCCTACGCCGACTGACTTGTAGATCACGATGTCGTCGTCCCGCTGGCGCGGCGACACCTTGCCAAGGACCACCTCGCCCAGCTCGACAATCTTCTCGCGCGGAAGAGCCTGCGAATCGGCCAGCACGATGTCGCCCGCCTCGCGCACGGACTGCGGGCGCCACTCGACCACCACGGCGGCGGCGCGGCGCAGCGCGGTATCGTCCAGCTCACGCGTATGCGGCAGGCTGGAGCCGATGGCGGCGACGAAAGCGCCAGGCCGGAGCGACACGCCCGCGAACAGCGGCGTGGTCGCGCGCGACGCCGTGACGACGATATCGGCCTCGGCCACGGCAGCATCGGGCTCCGCCAGCGTGACCGGGATGCCGCACAGCGCCGACAGCCGCGCCGGCATGCCGGCATCGGCGTGCGGATCGGACACCAGGATGCGCGCCAGCCCGAGCGTCTCGCTGAGCTGGCGCGCGTGCTGCACACCCTGCGTGCCGGCGCCGAACAGCGCCAGCGTGCGCGCGCCGGGCCGGGCCAGCCGCTGCGCCGCGAGCGTGGTGCAGGCGGCCGTGCGCAGGCGCGTGATGGCGCCGGCGTCGAACGACGCGAGCGGCCGGCCGTCGTCAGTCGAGAAGATCAGGATGACAAAGGAGAACTGGCCGTTGATGGTGGTGTAGACCTTCGCGCCCGCCACGCCCTGCTGCGGGATCACCGCACCCAGCGTGGACAGCTTGACGCCGCCCGCCTCGGTGCGAATGCGCTCCTGCATCGCGGCGTCGCCGCGACCGAAGCTGGAAAAAGCGGCTTCCATGACTTGCCGGGCATCGTCCGGGCTGACGTGGGCATCGATCATCGCGTCTGTAATGTGCTGCATGGGAACTCCGCTGGTTGGGATGGAGACAGGAAAGACAGTGATCTCTGCGGGCCAGAGCGTCACGAAAAGGCAGTGCGGCCGAGGACACCGAGTGCCCCGGCAGCGCAAAGACCCAGCAGCAGCCGGCGCACCGCCCCGGGCGAGACGTACCCGCGCAACCGGTTCGAGAGCGCGAAACCCGCAAACAGGAATGGCGCAAGGGCCGCCGCCAGCACCAGCTGCGGCAAACCGAAGCGCCCCGCCAGCGCCAGCATGGAGAGCGACAGCACCGCGCCGCCGGACAGGATGCAACCCATCGTCGCGCGCATCGGCGCCGGCGCCATGTGCTGCATGACCAGCGCGAACGGCGGCGCACCGGCCGAGGTGATCGTTCCCATGAAGCCCGACACGGTGCCGGCGATGACCACATTGGGCGAGGTCGGCAGCAGGCGCCAGCCCAGCAGGCTCAGCGCCACGGCGGCGAGTATCGACACTGAGAACAGCACCCCCAGCGGCCCCGGCGCCAGCCACGCCATGGTCAGCACCGCTGCCGCCCCGCCAAGCGCGCGCCCGATCAGGGCGAAGCCTGCGATGCGCCACGCGATCGCCTCCCGCTCACGCAGCGCGCCCATCAAAGAGAGACAGCAGCCCATCGCCAGCAGCGGTCCCGGCACGAGGTCCGGGAAGAAGATTGCGCCCAGCGGCGCCGAAAGCATCGCGAAGCCGATCCCGCCCACGCCTTGCAGGCAAGCGCCCACCAGGATGAGCGCACCCATCCATAGATAAGTGGAGACGGAGAGGCCTGTGGGGAGCAGGGAGTACAACGTGGCGGGCAAGGCAGAGGTCATGGCAGCAAGTCGGGACAGCAGCTTGGAGGGCATACGAAGCGGGTTGGAGGGACGGCCTTATGCGGGCATGCCTCCTGCTCATATTGCTCGCACTTCGCGAGGAAGCTGCGCTTAACGGTATACAGTCTACATGTCGCGGCGGCGACCTTGCAAATCACTCACCTGTCCGCGCACCACTTGGAGGACGCCACATACCGCCGCAGGCCCAATAAATGTGCGACGTTCGGGCAACTTGCACCAGTCTGGGCTAGGCGTAATTCCGGATGAAAAACCTGTTGTCGCGAGATTGCATCGGAATATAGTATACCAACACCGGATTCCGAAGCTGAGAGGGAATCCGGGCCCCACAACCCCTCCGCCCCAAGGGAGTCTTCATGTCACAACAAGTCGTGATCGGTGCCGCGCACTGGATCTATCTGTCAGGGGTAGCAGTCATCGTGCTGACGATGATCCTGCGCGCCAATGTTGTCGTGCCGTCGATCGTTGGCACCGCCCTGGTCGTGTTTGCGCTTACCGGCAGCCCGGTTTCGGCGCTGGGCGGGGTGTTTTCCGCGAGCCTGGTTGCCGCCAAGGAGCTGTTCAATATCTTCCTTGTGATCGCGTTCATGACGGCGCTGCTCAATGCGCTCAAAACGCTGCGCTCCGACATCCGCATGGTCGAGCCCTTCCGCGTGGTGATGAAGAACGGGCATTCGGCGTTCTTTATCCTGGCGGGCATCACTTACGTCATCTCGCTGTTCTTCTGGCCAACCCCGGCCGTGCCGCTGGTCTCCGCGATCCTGCTGCCGGCCGCTATCGCGGCGGGGCTGCCGCCGCTGGCGGGCGCGATGGCCATCGCCATCGCCGGCCAGGGCATGGCGCTGTCATCGGACTATGTGATCGGCGTCGCGCCCGGCATCAGCGCCAAGGCGGCCGGCGCGGCGGTGAGCGCCGCGGTGGTGGCCGATCGCGCGCTGGCGCTGTCGATCATCACCGGCACGATTGCGCTGTGCCTGGCCTATCTGTCGATGCGCAAGCATATCGTCCCCGCCTGCGGCACCCTGCTCGACCGCTGGCAGGCGCGCGCCAGCGGCAGCGCCGAGGCGCTGGAAGGCGGCGGTACCTTCGACAAGGCCGAGATCGCCAGGGGCACCGCCCACGCCGAGCCGCTGGCCAGCGACAGCAATATCGAGGCAAGCCTGGCGATGGTGGCCCGGCGCCGGGTGAAGTGGTCGAAATGCTTCGCGATCGTAACGCCGATTGCTTTCCTCGCAGTGGTCGCCGTCATGGTGCTGCCCAAGCTGGGTACCGGCGTGCAGGACCTCAAGGGCGGCGATGCGGCTGCGCTGGTCGGCGGCGTCGCGGCGGTGCTGATGATGCTGGCGACGCTGGCCGCGGAAGGCCCGCGCCGCATGCTCGACGTGTGCCCGGAGCACATCACCGACGGCTTTGTCTTTGCCTTCAAGGCGATGGGCTCGGTGTTGCCGATCGCGGGCTTTTTCTTCGTCGGCGCCGGCGAAACCGCCGCGCAGATCCTGGGCCTGCCGCCGGGCAAGGCGCCGAGCCTGCTGTTCGAGCTGATCCAGGCCTACCAGCACATGATCCCGGACAACCACGTGCTGGTCGCCTTCGGGGTGCTGCTGGTCGGCATGATCACCGGCATCGACGGCTCCGGTTTCGCAGGGCTGCCGCTGACCGGCACGCTGGCCGGCGCGCTCGGCCCGGTGGTCGGCTTCGACCCCGCGACGCTGGCCGCGGTGGGCCAGATGGGCGCGGTCTGGACCGGCGGCGGCACGCTGGTGGCGTGGTCGTCGCTGATCGCGGTGGCGGGCTTCGCCCGCGTGCCGGTGCTGGACGCGGTGCGCGCGCTGCTGATCCCGGTGCTGATCGGGCTGGCATGCTCCACCGTCGCCGCGATGGTGTTGTGGTCGTAGGCGGCCGCAAGCAACAGCCAGGCCCCTCCGATTTTTTCGACAATTCATGAGGCCGGGCGGCCAGCCCGGCAGGAACCGCGCCATGCCGACAGTCACTTTCCACAAGCAGGGCCAGACCTTCGTCGACGAGGTCAAACCCCAGACCAACCTGGTCGTCCGCGCCGGGATCCGCCAGTTCCCCTACCCCAACCTGCGCTACGAGTGCGGCATGGGCAAGTGCTCCAAATGCGCCTGCCGCGTGATCGCCGGCGCCGAACACCTGCCGCCGCCCAACTGGAAAGAGAAAAAGCAACTCGGCGAGCGGCTCGAACAGGGCTACCGGCTGGCCTGCCAGCTCTGGATCGAGCATGACATCGAACTGGCCCAGGACGACCTGCCCGCCCAGGCGCCTGCCATCGTGGCCACGGCCGGCGCGGATGTCTGACATGTTCGTCCTTCTCACCAGCCGCCCCGGTCAGTTCCGCACCGAGCCCACCGCGGGCATGACCGCGGTCGAGGCATACGACTACGTCTTCTATGGCAAGCGCACGGCGCGCTTTGTCATCGCGGAACTGGCCGCCGACACCAAGGTGCGGGTGATGGAAGAAACGCCGCCCGGCATCGTCAACCTGGTGTCGACCAAGTTCCTCGACAAGTACGCCACGCTGGAAGCCGCCCGCGTCGCGCTGCGCGAGCTGGCCAGCTTCGGCAGCATGGACATCGCCCTGGTGCCCGCCCCGGTCGCCATGGCAGGCGCTCCTGACTACTAACGCCTGACCTTCAGTCAATCTTCGCCATGATCCAGATCACCTTCCTCACCAACCACGGCAAGACGGTCAGCGCGCCCGTCAACAGCAATCTGCTGCGCGTGTCGCTGCGCGAGCAGGGCGGCATCCCTTTCAAGTGCGGGGGCGGCCTGTGCGGCACCTGCAAATGCCGCATCGAAAAGGGCCACGAGCATACAGACGCGGTCAAGCCGAAGGAAAAGAAACTGCTGACCGAGGAGGAGCTGGCGACGGGGTTCCGGCTGGCCTGCCAGACTTTTATCGATGGGGATATCGCGGTGTCATGGCAGCCCAGGGAGACGATGCGCGGGTGAGCGGGCGCTGAGGAGCGGCTGAAAGAATACCGCGCGGGGCAGGCGGGTGCGCCTTCGCGCCAGCGTTTCCGAACGCTAGTCTTGCCGCTACCGCCGCCTCGCCCCCACCAGACCCGCCACCTCATCCAGCATCGCCATGTCCACCGGCTGCGACAGGTCCAGCGCCAGCGTGTGCCGGTAGTAGGGGCTCAAGTCCAGCCCTACCCCCAGCCCCAGCACTTCCACATCCCGCAGCGCCTCATGCCGCGCCACCACGGCCTTCAGGTGGTTGTCGAGGTAGCAGGCGTCGTTGGCCTGCCCGGTCGCGGTATCCATGGGACTGCCGTCGGACACCACCACCAGGATGCGGCGCGCCTTGCCGCTGGCGTGCAGCCGCGCGCAGGCCCACTCCACCGCCTCGCCGTCCACGCCTTCGCGGAACAGGTCGGCCTTGAGCAGTGCGGCGATGTCGGTGCGCGCGCGCCGCCAGCTTCGCTGCGCGTCCTTGAACACCATATGGCAGGTCTCGTTGAGCCGGCCAGGGTGCTGCGGGCGGCCGCGCGCGAGCCAGTCGGCGCGGGCGCGGCCGCCGTTCCAGGCGTTGGTGGTGAAGCCGAGCACCTCGGTGGCCACGCCGGCCTGGTCGAGTGCGCGCGTGAGCATGTCGATCAGCAGCGTGAGCGGCTCGGCCTGCGCCTTCATCGAGCCGGAGCAGTCGATCAGGAAGCCGACCACGCAGTCGGCATGAGCCTTGTGCGCTTCCAGGCGGAAGAGCCGGCGCTCGGAGGGGGAGCAGACCAGCTGCGCCAGGCGGCGGCCGTCGATACGGCCGCTTTCCTCGCCGAAGGACCAGCCGTCCACGCGCGGCTGCGACAGCGCGGCGCGCAGCCGGCGCGCCAGCCGGGCGATGTTCACGCCAGCGCGCGCGATGCGTGCGTCAAGCCGCGTGCGGTACTCGTCCAGCAAGGCGCGGCGCACCAGCGTGGCGGCGCGCACTTCGCGGTCGTAGCAGGTGGTGAAGACGCGGTAGCCGTCGGTGGCGTCGGCCAGCACGCGGCTGTGGCCGCTGTCGGCCAGTGCAAAGTCTTCCGCAGGCGGTTCGTCGAAATCCAGCCACAGCGCAAACCCGGCGCGCGCAGCCGAGGCTGCGTTGTCGTCGTCTTCGCCGGCAAGCGGGGCTTCGGTACGGATCATCTGCGCCACCGCGCGCGCCAGCGCCAGTGCGTGCGCGGCGTAGGCGGCCTGGTCGTGGCGTTGCGCGCGCAGGCCGGCCAGCGCGGTGCCGAGCACCGGCACGATGGCGGCGCGCGTGGCTTCGATCAGGTCTTCGGTCTCTTCCAGCACCGGCTCACCCGTCAGGCGCGACCACGACACCTGCGCCACGGTATAGAGCAGGATGCCGAGATGCCCCTCGGTCAGCCCGGAGCGATGGAAGGCCCGCGACCACGCCATGAAGCGGTGGCGCAGGTTGGCCGCCACGCCGGCCATGCCGCGCGGCAGGCGGGTCTCGCAACGCAGCTGCTCAAGCAGTTCGAAGACCAGGCGCTCGACCGCATCTGCCGGGCACAGCTGCCGATGCAGCGCGGCGTCGGAATGCGCCTGGCGCAGGGCGGCACCATCGGCCGCGCCGCGCAGGCAGGTGGCCGTGTCAGTTTCCAGGTCCGTGCGCAAGTGCGGCGCATGCTGCGGCACCGGGCGCATCGCGCGCCAGAGCTGGCCGTCGCGGAAATGCAGCGCCGCATCGCCAGTGATCGCGCGCACCGCGGCACCGGACAGCTCATCCTGCCGCTGGCGCCGGCGCAACTGCTGCGCGACCGTGGCCGCACTCATCGCGCGGGCTCCGACTCGGAGCTGACGCCGGCGGCTTCGCCCGGCAGGTGGCCAAAGCAACGCTGGTAGTACTCGGCCACCACCGGCCGCTCGGCTTCGTCGCACTTGTTCAGGAAGGTCAGCCGGAAGGCGAGCGCGGGGTCGCGGAAGATCTGGCAGTTCTCGGCCCAGCTGATCACCGTGCGCGGCGACATCAGCGCCGACACATCGCCGGCGGCAAACCCGCGGCGCGTGAGCCCGGCCAGCGCCACCATCGCATCGACCAGCGCGCGCCCGGCGTCGTGGTCCAGCTCCGGCACGCGCGCCAGCACGATGCCGGCCTCCTCTTCATGCGGCAGGTAGTCCAGCGTGGCGACCACGTTCCAGCGGTCGATCTGCGCGTGGTTGAGCAGCTGGGTGCCGTGGTAGAGGCCGTTGACGTTGCCCAGGCCGACGGTATTGGAGGTCGCAAACAAACGGAAAGACGGATGCGGGCGGATCACGCGGTTCTGGTCCAGCAGCGTGAACTTGCCGTCGCGCTCCAGGATGCGCTGGATCACGAACATCACATCAGGCCGGCCTGCGTCGTATTCGTCGAAGATCAGCGCCACCGGGCGCTGCAGCGCCCACGGCACGATGCCTTCCTGGAATTCGGTGACCTGGCGCCCGTCGCGGATAACGATGGCGTCCTTGCCGACCAGGTCCAGCCGGCTGATATGCCCGTCCAGGTTGACGCGCACGCAAGGCCAGTTCAGCCGCGCGGCGACTTGCTCGATATGGGTCGACTTGCCGCTGCCGTGCAGGCCCTGCACCATCACGCGCCGGTCGCGCATGAAGCCGGACAGGATTGCCAGCGTCACCTCGGGCTGGAAGCGGTAGGCCGGATCGATCTCCGGCACGTGGTCGTCGCGCTGGCTGAAGGCCGGCACCATCAGGCCGGAATCGATGCCGAACGCGCTGCGCACCGGAATCATCCGGTCCGGCTTGCCAAACTGGTCTTGCGTCACCTCATGCTCCTTGTTGCTTGCTGCCATGCCATCGGCACTGCGGCAAGCGGAGCAATCCGCGTGACGCCGTGCGCGCTATTCGTCCTCTTCCGCGCCGCCCTGCCAGCTGCCGGCGCTGTCGGCCTCGATCGCCGCCAGCGCGCCCGCCGCACGCTGCAGCGCGGGCAGCAATTGCAGCACCTTGTCGCGCGTCACGCGCATCACCGGGGCCTGCAGCGCCAGCCCAAGGTTGGACTTGCCGCCGTCCACGGCCGGCACCAGCACGCCGATGCAGACCAGCCCCGGCAGGAACTCTTCATCGTCCATCGCGTAGCCGTCGCGCTTCACGCGCTCCAGTTCGGCTTCCAGCTGCGCGTGGTCGGTCAGCGTGTTCTGCGTGTAGCGTTCCAGCTCAACGTTGGCCAGCAGCCGCTGGCGCTGCGCCGGCGCCAGCTGCGCCAGGAACAGCTTGCCCGTGGCTGAGCAGTGCGCGGGCACGCGCGAGCCCGGATGCAGGTAGAAGCGCAGCGGCGCCGCCGTTTCCACGCGGTCCAGGTACAGCACCTCGCCGCCGGAGAACGCGGTCAGGTTGCAGCTCTCGCCCACCTCTTCCACCAGCCGGCGCAGCACCATGTGGCGCGCACCGTGCGAGGTGCTGTTGAGCAACAGGTTCTCCGCCAGCCGGCGCAGCCGCAGGCCGGTGCCGTATTGCCGCCCGTCGCCGTTGCGCTGGATCAGGCCCGCCGCCTCCAGCTGCTGCAGCATGCGGTGCAGCGTGGGCTTGGGCAGTCCGGTTTCTTCCACCAGCGCCTGCAGGTTGAAGGACTGGTCCTTCTCCGCGATGACTTCGAGCAGGCCGAACAAACGCAGTGCCGGCGTGTCTCCATCCGGCTTGGCGTCACTTTTGGCGAGGCGCATATCGTTCATGCCTGGCTCCATCATAGGTAAGTTTCATTTTCAGAGTCAAATCATATCAATTATCGAAACTTCTGGTTGACCTTCCCCTGCGAACGGCCTACATTCCAGTGAAAGAACAATTTTTCGGAACTTCTGGTTCCAGTTTTTAAGCGATCACCGGAGACAAGTCGACATGTACGGATAGGCCATCCCTCCCCGGGATTGCAAATACTGAACGACCACGGCCCCAGGCTGGCAATTACTGCCCTGCCATCTATACCGAAGAGAAGCCGTGGCGCCTGCCTTAAACGCTGTACTGGCTGCAACGCAGTACCGACAGCTAGCGCAGCACAGGAGACACAACATGATCCAACAACCAGAGTCCGGCAACGGGCTATCCCACGGCCTGAAGCAACGCCACATGACCATGATCGCGCTGGGTGGCGTGATCGGCGCAGGCCTCTTTGTCGGCAGCGGCGTCGTCATCAAGTCCGCCGGCCCGGCCGCGGTCCTTTCCTTCCTGATCACCGGCCTGCTGGTGGTGCTGGTGATGCGCATGCTGGGCGAGATGGCCTGCGCCATGCCCGGCACCGGCGGTTTCTATGAGTATGCGCGCGAAGCCTGGCGCGACCGCCCGGCGGTGGGCAACCTGGCCGGCTTCCTGACCGGCTGGATGTACTGGTACTTCTGGGTCATCGTGGTGGCGCTGGAAGCCGTGGCCGGTGCCGACCTGGTGCGCTACTGGCTGCCCGACGTGCCCAACTGGATCATCAGCCTGGTGCTGCTGGTGATGCTGACGCTGACCAACCTGGTGTCGGTCAAGTCCTTCGGCGAGTTCGAGTTCTGGTTCGCGTCGATCAAGGTGGCCGCGATCATCGTGTTCCTGTTCGTCGCCGGCGTCTATGTGCTGGGCCTGGCGCCCGGTGCCCATGGCATGCAGGTGGCCAACCTGACCGCCAACGGCGGCTTCATGCCGCACGGCATCGTACCGGTGCTGACCGGAGCGGTAGCCGCCACGGGCTTCTACTTCGGGGCCGAGATCGTCACCATCGCCGCCGCCGAGACCGCCGAGCCGCAGAAGGCAGTGGCCAAGGCCACCAGCTCGGTGATCACGCGCGTGCTGGTGTTCTATGTGGGTTCGATCCTGCTGGTGGTCTGCCTGGTACCGTGGAACTCCAACAGCATCGCCACGCCGTACGTCAGCGCGCTGAACGTGATGGGCGTGCCGGCGGCCGCGCAGATCATGAACGCGATCGTGCTGACCGCGGTGCTGTCGGCGCTTAACTCGGGCCTCTATGCCTCGTCGCGCATGCTGTTCGCGCTGACCCGCCGTGGCGACGCCCCCAAGTCGCTGGCCCGCGTGAGCCGCAACGGCGTGCCGGTGCGCGCCATCCTGGTGGCGACCCTGTTCGGCTACGGTGCGGTGGTGATGTCCTATGTCTCGCCTGATACGGTGTTTGCCTTCCTGGTGAACTCGTACGGCACGGTGGCGATCTTCGTCTACATCCTGATCGCGATCTCGCAGCTGCGCCTGCGTTCCCGCCTGGAGCGCGAAGCGCCGGGCCAGCTGCGCGTGCGCATGTGGTGCTACCCGTACCTCACCTACCTGGCGATCGTCGGCATGATCGGCATCGTGGTGGCGATGGCCTTCATCCCCGACCAGCGCACGCCGCTTGCGCTGGGTGTGGTGAGCCTGGGCATCCTGCTGGTGGCCTACGCCGCGCGGCAACTGTTTCGCGGTAGCGTGGATCCGGTAGTGCCGCTGGCGGAGATGCCGCGCCCGGACCTGCATGAGTATTGATGACTGACCATGACTGACGTGGCGCGCCGGTGCGGTATGCTGGCGCGCTTCGCCGTCTAGGCAACGCCCCTGCCCCATGAGCCTGAAGTCTCCCACCACCCTCTGGTCCCAGCTGTTCCAGCAGCATGCCCACTCGGGCCTGAGCCTGCAGGGCAAGATCCGCCAGATGCTGGTCTCGGCCATCCTTGACGAGCAGCTGCCGCAGGGCGAGCCGCTGCCCAGCAGCCGCGAGCTGTCGGCGCAACTGCGCGTGGCGCGCAACACGGTGGTACTGGCCTACCAGCAGCTGGTCGATGAAGGCTACCTGGTGGCGCGCGAGCGCAGCGGCTACTTCGTCAACCCGGAGATCCTGGGCACGCGCGTGAGCGGCGTGGCCTCGCTGCGCGGCGAGGCGGTGCCCGCCCGCTCAGGCGAGCCGGACTGGGAGCGGCGCTTTGTGTTCCGCCCCACGCAGCAGCGCAATATCGTCAAGCGCGCCAACTGGCGCGACTACCCCTATCCCTTCATCTACGGCCAGTACGACCCGGTGCTGTTCCCCACGGCGGACTGGCGAGAATGCTGCCTGAAGGCGCTCAGCGTGCTCGACATCCACGACTGGGCCCAGGACATGATCCTGCGCGACGACGAATCGCTGGTGCAGCAGATCCGCACCCGCGTGCTGCCGCGCCGCGGCGTGTGGGCCGGCGCCGACGAGATCGTGGTGACCGTGGGCGCGCAGCAGGCGCTGTACCTGCTGGCCGACCTGCTGGTCAGCCCCGACACGCCGGTGGGGATCGAGGACCCCGGCTATCCGGACGCACGCAATATCTTTGGCTCGCACACCTCCCACCTGGTGCCGCTGCCGGTCGACGGCGACGGCCTGACCCTGTCTGACGCGCAACGCGCCTGCGACTACGTCTACGTGACCCCGGGCCACCAGTGCCCCACCACCGTCACCATGCCGCTGGCGCGCCGCCAGGCCCTGCTGCGCCAGGCCGAGGAAGCTGACTTCGTGCTGATCGAGGATGACTACGAAAGCGAAAGCCGCTTCGAAGGCGACCCCACCCCCACGCTCAAGAGCCTGGACCGCAGCAACCGCGTGATCTATGTCGGCAGCCTGTCCAAGAGCCTGGCGCCGGGGCTGCGCATCGGCTATATCGTCGGGCCGGCGGCACTGATCGCCGAGCTGCGCGGCGCGCGGCGGCTGATGCTGCGGCATCCGTCGGCGTATATCCAGCGCGCGTTCTCGCTGTTCCTGTCGCTGGGCCACTATGACGCGCACCTGCGCCGGCTGGCGGCCGCGCACCGCGAGCGCGCCGAAGCCGTGCTGGCGGCGCTGGCCACGCATATGCCTGACTTCCGCGCGGTGCCGATCGCCGGCGGCGCCTCATGCTGGATCGAGGGGCCGTCCTGGCTCGATGCCGATGCGCTGGCGCGGCTGGCCGAGCTGCAGGGCGTGCTGATAGAGCCCGGCAGCGTCTTCTTCATGGCCGAGCCCGCGCCGCGCAATGGCTTCCGGCTGGGATACTCGTCGATCTCGCTGGACCGCATCGAGCCCGGCATCCGCGTGCTGGCGGGCGTGGCGCGTGAGCTGCAGGCCACCGCCAGCGGCGCCACAACCATCGCCGCCGTCACTTCCCGGGTCCGTCCCGCGGCCTGAGCCGGCCCGCGGCGGTGTCTGCCGCCGCTGGCCCAAGCGATTGTCCCGAACTGGCGCTACAGCGCCGCGCGCGGCTTCCCTATCCTCGAGTCATGGCCGGTTCCCCACGGACCGGCAGACAACACTCAGGAGACCAACCCATGTCCAAGGACAACACCGCCGCCGGCATCGAACTGCTGCAGGCCTTCAACGACGCCTGGAACCGCCACGACATCGAGGCCCTGATGGGCTTCATGGCCGATGACTGCGCCTTCCACGGCGTGGCCGGGCCCGAGCTGCTGGGCCGCAGCTTTATCGGCCACGACGCGGTGCGCGAAGGCTTCCTGCTGGCCTGGCAGACTTTCCCTGACGCGCAGTGGGTCGATGGCGACCACTTTGTCGTGGGCGACCGCGGCGTGAGCGAATCCACCTTCCGCGGCACCCGTGCCGACGGCGCCCGCATCGAGGCGCGCATGGTGGACGTCTTCACCTTCCGCGACGGCAAGATCGCGGTCAAGAACGCGTACCGCAAGGATCGCCCGCCCGTCGTAGCGCCCGCAGCCTGACCGAGGAGACGCGCCATGCAAGCCGTAGCCCCCCGCAGCCTCCTTGCCGGCGAGCAGTCCACCGCTCCCGCCCGCCCGTACGACCCCGCCTACGACCCGCTGCACACCCCCAATCCCGGCCACGGCCGCGAGTACGCGCCCACCTACTGGATCGGCACCGCGGGCGAGCCGCCCGCCGACGACGGCCCGATCACGCACGACATCGACGTGGATGTGGCGATCATCGGCTCGGGCTTCACCGGCCTGACCTGCGCCATCTTCCTGGCACAGGAATACGGCATCAAGGCCACCGTGCTCGAAGCCAACCGCGTCAGCTGGGGCTGCAGCACGCGCAACGGCGGCCAGGCGCAATGCGCGTCCGGGCGGCTCAAGCGCTCGCAGTGGATCCAGCGCTACGGCCTGGATACCGCGCTGCGCCTGCATGAGGAAGTCTGCGACGGCATGGAGACCTTCAAGGGCCTGATCAAAGACATCAACTGCGACCCGCAGCCCGGCGGCCACCTGTATATCGCGCACCGCGCCAAGGTGATGCCGGCGCTGGAGAAGGAAGCCAAGCTCCTGCGCGAAGTCTTCAAGTACGACGCACGGATCATGGACGCCGACACCGTGCGGCGCGAGTATGTCGACGACAAGGAAGCCGCGGGCGCCATGCATGAGCCCGAAGGCATCGGCATCCACGCCGGCAAGCTCGCCTTCGGCTACCTGCGCCGCGCGCGCGAGCTGGGCGCCAGGGTGCATCCGTCCAGCCCGGTGACCGGCTGGGAAACGCGTAACGGCGTGCATTACCTGCGCACCCCCGGCGGCATCGTGCGCGCCCGTGCGGTGGGTGTGGCCACCGGCGGCTATACCTCGCAGACGCTGCACCGCGAGCTCAAGAACCGGCTGTTCCCGATCCTGTCGAACTCCATCGTCACGCGCCCGCTCACGGCCAGCGAACTGGCCGCGTGCAACTTCCGCACCACGCAGGTCATCACCGACACCCGCATCCTGCGCCACTACTACCGCCTGATGCCAGACGGCCGCCTGCAGATCGGCAGCCGCAGCGCCATCACCGGCAACGACGCGCCGCAGGAGCAGTACAAGCAGAAGCTGATCGGCGACATGCACCGCAAGTTCCCGGCGCTGCAGGGGATCCAGGTCGATTACTCGTGGTGGGGCTGGGTCGATGTCAGCCACGACATGATGCCGCGTATCACGCAGCCGGATCCGGCGCAGTCGATCTATTACGCAATGGGGTACGGCGGCAATGGCGTGATGTACTCCGCGCAGGCTGGCAAGCGGCTGGCGGCGTTGATTGCTGGCAAGGCTGCCGCGCTGCCAGAACTGCCGATCTTCCGTTCGCCGCTGCCGTTCCCGAATGTGCGGGAGATGGTGGAATCGCAGATGTTCGCGCCGTTCCGGAGGATGGGGCAGCGGGTGCTGTACCACTGGTATCACCTGAAGGACGACGTGCTGTAACTCGCGCGTGGGCGTGCCGCCTGGCGCGCCCACGCTTCTGGCCCGCCTCAGAACAGCGTGTAGCCCCCGTCGATCACAAAGGTATCGCCCGTGTGGTAGGCCGACGCCGCGCTCATCAGGTACACCGCAATCCCGGCGAAGTCACTACCCTCACCCCAGCGGCGCATCGGCACGCGCTTGTGCACCATTTCCTGGAAGGCATCGTTACCCTGGGCCACGCTGGTCATCTCGGTCCTGATCCAGCCCGGCAGGATCGAGTGCGCGCGGATGCCCTTGCGCGCGTACTCCACCGCCAGCCCCCGCATCATCGAGATCACGCCGCCCTTGGTGGCCGCATAGTGCTCGGAGCGCGGCGCGCCTTCAATCGCCGCGACCGAGGCCGTGCTGCACAGCACCCCGCCCTCGCCCTGCACCAGCATCTGCCGCACCGCGGCGCGCAGCGTGAAGAAGGCACCGTCCAGGTTGACGCGCATGGTCCTGCGCCAGGCCTCGGTCGGCATCTGGTCGAACGGCCCCTTGCTGCCGCTGCCCACGCCGGCATTGGCAAAGCAGCCGTCAATGCGCCCCAGCGCCGCCACCGTGCGCCGCATTGCAGCATCGACCGCCTGCTCGTCGCCGACGTCGCAAAGCTCGGTATGCACCTTGCGCCCATGCTGGGCCAGGCGGTCGGCAGCGGCAGCGTTCTTGTCGGCATTCGTGCCCCAGATCGCGATATCGGCGCCGGCCGCGGCCAGCCCTTCGGCAATGCCCAGGCCGATGCCGCCGTTGCCGCCGGTCACCAGTGCCACTTTGCCGCTCAGGTCGAATGGATGCTTTGTCATGTGATTGTCTCCTTGGGGGGTGGGACATTGTTCACATGGCGAAGGGTTCAAGGCGTCGTCGGAATGGATGAAATCCCCGAGGCAGGTGACGGGCGCCGGACCGGCCATGGCCACCGCCGCCCCATGACAGCCTAAAGAGCGGCTCCCTGACTGGCATCCTTATGCCCGGCAAATTCACCCGGCGTACATCCGAAATGCCGCTTGAACCGCCGTCCAAAGTGAGACTGGTCGGCGAAACCGACAAGCGTGGCAACCAATGCCAACGAATAGTCTCCCGAGCGGATCATCTCGCGCGCGCGCAGCAAGCGAACGCGCTCGACATACGCCATCGGCGTTTCGCCGATGCTGCGCTTGAACATGCGCGCAAAATGAAAGCGGCTGACATTGGCCATATCCGCCAGCGCCTGCAGCTTCACCGCCTCCGGTGTACCGTGGATATAGTCCAGGACCCTGCTGAGGGCCTGCGGATGGAGCCCGCCGGGAAGTGACGAGGCGCCCGGGTCACTGACATTGAAGCGATGCACTAGATGCGCCGACAGCGCGCAGGAAAGGGACTCGGCGATCAGCATTTGCGCCGGATGCGCGACCGCCTGGATCTCTCGCGCCAGCGTAAAGGTAATGGTCTCGGCGAAGCCGTCGCGCTGCCCGAAGCAATTGCGGAGCCTGTGCGCGGCGCGTGGCTGGCGGATCGTGGCATCAGCGGCTTCGGCCAGCAGGCTTTGCGGAATCCTCGCAATGACGATGGAACCGGGCCTGTCCCAACTCCAGCTGGATTCGACCAGCCGCGGGTGCAGGCTGATATTGCCGGGAACGACGATGCCGCGATGCACCTGGCCCAGTCGCCGCTGCTCAAGCCTGGCGTGTCCCGCGAGTCGCATCGCAAGCATGTCGTGGTCCAGCTCCGGAGAGGACACCGATCCGGCCGAGCGCCAGTGATGGATCTGCACGGTGATGCCAGCCCACGGGCGTCCGCTGCTGCTGACATCGGGACGAACCGGCAACTCCGCATCGATCACGCCATGTCTCGTCGGCGATCGCATAGGCACATACCCCGCAAGGGCCCACGACGGTAGCGTCGGGGCAAGGGCCAGGTCCCCGCTGCGCATGAAAGCATATGAATTTATCCGGTTGAAGTAAAGCGGCCCGCACAATCCGCGGGACCTGACGCAAGCCATGCCGGCTGGTCCTCCTTTTCATACCTATCATCCAACGAGTCAGCGCAAGAATCGTCCACCGCAGCGCAACCACGTTCTATTGCGATGACCGCCGGTGCCTGTAGCGTTTCAACGACTGTCCCACCAGTCCGAGGCAGCCACACACCTTCCGGTCCCGAGGCAGGCCAGTGTCAGGCCGAACCTGCAGAGACTTGCAGAATGCGCCCCCAGTCGTTCCGGCAGTTCGCTGCCGAAGCTGGCGCAGGCCCGGGCGAAGTCCCTGTCCCCAACCGCCCGAATCATCCGGGCTATGCAAAGAGGAATGTCGACTATGTCCAGTTCTGTTCGTTCCGACGCAAGCCAACCACAGCCTGGCGATAGCTACGGCTCAACCCGCATGCCGCTGTGCCTGACGGTCAACGGCACGCTGCATCGCCTCGATATCGATCCGCGCGAATCCCTGCTTGACGTACTGCGCGAGCGCCTGGACCTCACGGGCACGAAGAAGGGCTGCAACCAGGGCGCGTGCGGGGCCTGCACGGTGCTGGTGGACGGGCGCCGGATCAACGCCTGCCTGGCTTTGGCCGCCATGTACAACGACGCCCACGTGAGCACGATCGAAGGCCTGTCGTCGGCCGACGGCGAGCTGCATCCGCTACAGGCCGCGTTTATCGCGCACGATGGCTTCCAATGCGGATTCTGTACCGCAGGCCAGATCATGTCCGGCGTCGCCTGCATCAATGAGGGTCATGCCACCTCCGCCGACGATGTGCGCTTCTGGATGAGCGGCAATATCTGCCGTTGCGGGGCTTACCCGGGGGTCGTCGCGGCGATCGCCGAGGTCGGCGGGAGGATGCTGCCATGATCCCGTTCACACTGCAGAAAGCCGGCTCGGAAGCTGAAGCGCTGGCGGCGGCCGCGGCCGGGGCCCGCTTCATCGCCGGCGGCACCACGCTGGTGGACCTGATGCGCGAGCACGTGGAACAGCCCACGCAACTGGTAGACATCAACGCGCTGCCGCTGAACCATATCCGCATGGAGGGCGACGAGCTGGTCATCGGCGCGCTGGCCCGCATGTCCGATGTCGCCGCGCATCCCGACGTTTGCCGGCTCCACCCGGTGATCGCCGAGTCGCTGGTCGAGGGCGCCTCTCCCCAGTTGCGAAACATGGCCAGCATCGGCGGCAACCTGCTCCAGCGCGTGCGCTGTCCTTACTTCCGCATGCTCGATGCCGCCTGCAACAAGCGCACCCCGGACAGCGGCTGCGCGGCCATCGACGGGTTGCACGCGGGCAATGCCATCCTGGGCGCCAGCGACCATTGCTCCGCAACGCATCCGTCCGACCTTGCGGTTGCCCTGGTCGCGCTGGACGCGGTGGTCCACGTACGGGGTCCGCACGGCGCGCGCCATTTCCGCGTGGAAGACCTTTACCGCCTGCCCGGAACCACGCCGCATCTCGAACACACCTTGCAGGCCGGAGAACTCATTGCCGAGGTGCGAGTTCCACCGCTCGCCTATGCACGGACTGCGCGCTATCTGAAAGTGCGGGACCGGGCCTCGTATGAGTTTGCCCTGGTATCTGCCGCGGCAGCCTTCGAGGTCAGGGATGGCGTGATCCAGGCCGCTCGCCTCGCATGCGGTGGCGTGGGCACCCGGCCATGGCGCATGCGCGCGGCCGAACTCGCGCTGCAAGGCAGGCCGCCCACGCGCGCGAGCTTCGAGGCGGCAGCGCTTACCACGATTGCAGGCGCCACCCCGCTGCCAGGCAACCGCTACAAGGTCGCGCTGCTGCAACGAACGGTGGTACGGGCCCTCGAACTCGCAGGAGAAGGCAGATGAACGCAAACCATATCGGCCAGCCGCATGCCCGCGTCGACGGGCGCGCCAAGGTGACCGGCAGCGCGCGGTATGCCGCCGACTTCAACCAGCCAGGACAGGCCTACGCGGTGATCGTGGGCGCTTCGATCGGACTCGGTCGCGTGATCGCACTCGACGCCGAAGCCGCGCGCCGACTGCCAGGGGTACTGGCGGTACTGACGCACGAAAACGCGCCGAAACTGGCGTACGCCCCACACAAGGGCTTTATCGATCCGGAACACGGCGAACGTCTGCATGTCCTGCAGGACGATCACGTCCGCTTCTATGGCCAGCCGGTTGCCGTGGTCGTGGCGCAGACGCTGGACCAGGCCGAGCATGCGGCCTGCCTGCTGCTGATTCGCTATGCCGAGGAATCACCGGTCTCCGACCCGCTCGACCAGCGCGCCGAAGCCGTGGTGCCGGAGGCGGGACGCGAACCAGGCCCCCATTCGGCGGACCGGGTCCGCGGCGACCCCGAGGCCGCGCTGGCGGCGGCTGCCGTCAGCATCGACGCCACCTACGATGCCGCGCGAGAAAATCACTTCCCGATCGAACCGAACGCCACCGTTGCCGCCTGGCAAGGCGACCAGCTGACGCTCTGGAGCAAGAGCCAGTTCGTGATCAACGAGCAGGCCGAGATCGCGGCGATCCTCGGCATCCCGGCTGAGAACGTCCACGTCATCTGCCCGTTTATCGGCGGCGCCTTCGGCACCAGCCTGCGCACCTGGCCGCATGTCACGCTGGCGGCAGTCGCCGCGCGCGAAGTGGGCAAGCCCGTCAAGCTGGTGCTGTCGCGGCGACAGATGTTCCATCAGACGGGGCACCGGCCGCGCACCGTGCAGCGCATTGCGCTGTCGGCAACGCCCGACGGCAGGCTGACCGGCATCGTGCACGAAGGCACCGGCGAAACCAGCCGCCATGAGCAGTTCACCGAGGCACTCACTGCGGTGACGCCGTTCCTCTATCGCTGTCCCAATGTGCGCACTCGCTACCGGCTGGTGCCGCTGGACATCGGCACGCCGACCTTTATGCGGGGTCCGGGCGAGGCCACCGGCGTCTTTGCGCTGGAATGCGCGATGGACGAGCTGGCCTACGCCCTCGAGATGGATCCGCTGGAACTGCGGCGGCGCAATGAACCCGGGCTCGACGAGGGCATGCAACTGCCGTTCTCCAGTCGCTCCATGCTTGCCTGCTACGAACGCGGCGCCGACGCGTTCGGCTGGTCCCGCCGCACGCTCTCGCCCGGCTCGATGCGGGACGGCCGCCTGCATATCGGCTGGGGGATGGCCTGTGCCAGCTACCCGGTCTTCCACGGCCAGGCCAGCGCCCGCGTGCGCCTGCTTGCCGACGGAACGGCCGAAGTCGAAGCCGCCGCCAGCGACATGGGGCCCGGCACCTACACCTCGATCACGCAGATTGCCGCCGAGACGCTGGGCCTGCCGATGGACAGCGTGCGCTTCAGCCTTGGCCGTTCGGATTTCCCACCTACCCCGCCGCACGGGGGCTCGATGACCCTCGCGTCCGTCGGCTCGGCCGTGCGCGCGGCCTGCATTGCCGCGCTGGACCAGCGCCAGGCGCGCGCGGATCGCACGGACGGCGCCATCGAAGCGAGCGCCACGGCAGGCCCGGATGGCGAGGTGCGCAGCCGGTTTTCCATGCATGCCTTCGGTGCCGTGTTCGTCGAAGTCGCCATCGATCCCGATGTCGGCACGATCCGTGTCCGGCGCGTGGTCGGCGCCTATGGCGCGGGTCGTATCGTGAATCCGCGGCTCGCAGCCAGCCAATGCACGGGCGGGATGGTCGGCGGCATCGGCATGGCGCTGATGGAGCGAACCGCGCTGGATCCGCGGGACGGCCGGCCGGTGAATGCGCACATGGCGGATTACCTCGTGCCCGTCAACCTGGATATCCACGGGCTGGAAGCGCATTTTGTCGACGAGGTCGATCCCCATGTGAACGAACTGGGCGTCAAGGGGTTAGGTGAAATCGCGCTGGTGGGCGTGGCGCCGGCCGTGGCCAACGCCGTGTTTCACGCAACGGGAAAGCGCGTGCGGGAGCTTCCGATCCGCATCGAGCACCTGGTCGAGCACTAGTCCGGCAAGTGCGAGACATGCCGCCGACGCCGCCCAAACTGACGGCGTCGGCGGGGATCCGCAGGCTCGACGCGATTTTGAAATGTATTTCTCTAAGGGCTTACCCGAAGACCTAGGGTTTTCTAGTGTACGAAAACCTAGGCTGCCGGGGATTGATAAGGTACTTTTCTCCCCCCAACACCAAAACACTCCGTATCCGCCCACGCGTCAAGGACCGCCGGCGACAGGCTTCATCATGATCAAAGATCTACGCATTCGTTCTGCGGGCACGCAAGATCTGCCGGCAATTTCGAAGGTTCTCGCGCAATGCGGCTTGGACGAGCACGAAATCGAAGCGCATCTGGAGACTTTCCATGTTGCCGTGCTGGAAGGCCGCATCGTTGGATGCGCCGGCGCCGAACGATACGACGATCTCGTCGTCATCCGGTCTGTGGCCGTCCTTCCCGAATATCGCCAGCTCGGGGTGGCGACTCACCTGGTCTCCGCGGTATTGATGCGGGCGCGCGCACAGGGCGTGCGTCGCGCCGTACTGGCGACCAGCAATTGCCCGAGTCATTTCGCCCGCTATGGCTTCCAGCTGGTCTCCGCGGAGAACCTTCCCGCTGAAGTCCGCGCGTCGCACACGCTCAGGATTGCAGGCATACCGCCAGGGCTGTGCATGCATTGCGAGCTGAAGTAGACGCCTCTGCCCGCTCAATCCGCTCTGTTCGCTCTATCCGCAATTCACAGGCACGGGGTCTGTGGCGGCCCACGCCCGCCGGTTGTCCCCAAATCGGCACTATGATGGCGGCATTCTCCACCATCCGTTGCCAGTCATGGACAAGGCCCGTGTCCTCACCCTCTTCCTCGGCGTGGTACGCGCCGGCAGCTTCCACCGCGCCGCGGTGGAAGCTGGCGTCACCCCGCAGGCCGCCAGCAAGGCCGTGCGCACGCTGGAGGATCATCTCGGCGTGCGCCTGCTGCACCGGACCACGCGCAAGCTCAGCCTGACGGAAGAAGGCGCACGCCTGTTCGAGCTGGCCGCGCCGGGCATGCGCCAGCTCGACGAAGCGCTCGAGCAGGTCCGCAGCAGCAAGAGCGACAACGACGGTCTGATCCGCCTGACCGCTCCGCCGTCGCTCGGCAGCCGCGTGCTGGTCCCGCTGGTGCGGGGCTTTCGCGAACAATACCCCGGCATCACCTTCGATGTAGTGCTGAGCGACCTCTTCACCGACCTGGTCGAAGCCAAGATCGACGTCGGCTTCCGCGTCGGCACCAGCCCCGGCCAGAACCTGGTGGCGCGGCGGCTGTGCGACCTGCCGCTGGTCATCTGCGCGGCGCCGGATTACCTGGCGCGGCACGGCGAGCCGGCCACCCTCGACGACTTGCCGCAGCACCAGTGCACCGGCTTCCGCCGCCCCGCGACCGGGCGCATGGTGCCGTGGGAGCTGCAGGTGGACGGCGACCTGATCTACCAGGAGGTGCCTGCCGTGGCGAGCTTCAATGACGTGGAAACCGAGGTCGAAGCGGTGCGCGCCGGCATGGGCATCGGCCAGCTGCCCGCCTACATGATCCACGCCGACCTCGTGAGCGGGCGGCTGAAGGCGATCCTGCCGGGGTACAGCAGCAGCAATGTCGGCATGTACATGTACTACCCGCATCGCAGCCAGATGCCGGTGCGGGTCCGGCGCTTCATCGACTTCGTGGTGGAGGCGGGCCGGGGCGCGGAGCAGTCGCTGTCACGGCTGGTCGGGGTCGTGACCTGAGCCTGCTACCCCGCAGCACAGACAACCAGAAGTTGCTATTGAAACGCCATTCCACTCTCTAGTGCGACGTTCGCTCCACGCCTAAATTGGTCTCAACGGCGGCTGCACAGCGCCATCCCCGGAACCACACCGGGAAACGCGCAGCAGCCACCGTCCGCCTCTTTCTTTGATGACCAGTCTCCAGGAGCGACATCATGATTGCCCAACTCGCACGCACCCTTGTTCCCGCCGCCATCTCGCTGGTGGCCGCCGTCTCCCTCCAGAACGCCAATGCCGCGCAAGCCGGCAACAGCGCGCCCGCCAGCGTGGCAGCGCGCACGCATGACGTGTTCACCGACGGCCAGCGGCAGGGCCGCTTCGACACCTTCTCCGAAGGCGCGCATGACAGTGGCGCCACTGCGCTCGTCGCCGGGCTCGACCGCAGCGGGGTCTCGGCCACGCCGGGGCGAAAGTTCGATCCGTACACCGAGGGTGCCCGTGCGGTCGAAGGCAATCCGCGCCTGCGCGGCACGGCCTTGAATGGCGCATCGGCGTGGGTGTGATCGCCCGGTCCGAAGTCGACGCAACGCGGCAGGACGAGCCCTGAACGGCTGACTCCAATCCCCGGACAAAGCGCTTTTCCAGACGCCCTGCCTCGCCTTTTCGTTTGACTTTTTCTCAACCGAAAACGCCGGAAATATCGTTTGTCGCGCAGGCCGCCGACGACAACTATTACGCCAAGGCCAACCCACAGGAGACAGCCATGTCAGACCAGCCCTATCCGCTCTGGAGCGCGGAACCCGTCCCCCACCTGCTCGCCTCGCGTGACCGCGCCACCGGCGAGTGGATCTTCCCGGCGCTGCCCGCCGACTCGCCGCTGGCGGACGGCCACGAGACCGTCGCCATCACCGGCACGGGCGTGCTCTACAGCTTCACCGTGATCCATCCCGCGCCCAAGAGCGGACTGGCTCCGTATGCGCTGGGTTATGTCGATTTCGTCGGGCCGGTGCGAATCTTCGGCCGCCTGCAGGGCGCGGCGCGTCCGGTCATCGGCGAACGCTACGCGCAGCGGCATGACGCCGAGCTGGGCTATGTCTTCGAGGCCGTCACGGTCTGATCGATCGAGAGAAGGAGAGGTAAGCAAGATGCAGGACATCTACATCCATGGCGGCGCGATGACGCCGTTCGGCCGGCACCCCGGCGTGCTGGCGCCGGAGCTGGCGCAACAGGCAATCCTGAAGGCGCTGGCCGATGCCGACGTGCCGGCCGGCCGCATCCAGGCGGTCTACTGCGCCAACGTCCTGGGCGGCATGATCCTCGGCCAGCTGATCGTGCGCGATCTGGGGCTCAAGGGCATCCCGGTCTACAACGTCGAGAACGCCTGCGCCAGCGGCGCCACCGGCGTGCACCTGGCACGGCACGCGCTGCTGGCCGGGCAATACGACACGGTGCTGGTCTTCGGCATCGAGCAGCTGACCGCGCTCGGCGGCGGCACCATCCCGCTGCAGCGCAATGACCACAAGACCGACCTCTATGCGAAGTCCGGCATGGTACTGCCCGCGGTGTATGCGATGCGCGGCACGCGTTTCCTGCACGAGCGCGACGCCAATCCGTCCGACCTCGCTGAAGTGGCCGTGAAGAACCGCTACCACGGCTCGCTGAACCCGTATGCCCAGCAGCGCAAGACCACCACGGTCGAGGAAGTGCTGGCCTCGCGCATGATCGCCGACCCGCTGACGCTGCTGCAGTGCTGCCCGTCGCAGGTCGATGGCGCGGCGTCGGTGGTGCTGAGCACGCGCCGGCCGGCGCAGGCGCGGCCGGTGAAGGTGCTGTCGTCTGTAGTGGTGTCGGGCATGCGCGAGGAGGCCGACGACGATATCCTCGATGCCGAGATCACCGCGCGCGCCGCGCGCCAGGCTTACGAACAGGCCGGGCTCGGCCCGCAGGACGTCGACGTGGTCGAACTGCACGACGCCTTCACCATCGCCGAACTGCTCTACTACGAAGCCCTCGGCCTGGCGCCGCGTGGCGATGCCGTGGCGATGCTCAAGTCCGGCGCGACGCGCCTGGGCGGGCGCGTGCCGGTCAACCCGAGCGGCGGCCTGCTGGCCAAGGGGCATCCGCTGGGCGCCACCGGCGTGGCGCAGATGGTCGAGATCCTGTGGCAGCTGCAAGGCCGCGCCGGCGAACGCCAGGTGGCGGGTACCCGCATCGGCCTGACGCAATGCACCGGCGGCGGCATCGCGGGCGTGGACCACGCCGCTTCTTCCGTCCACCTGCTGGGAGTCTGAGATGGGCACGCAACGCTTCGATCCTTCCCATGTGGCGGTGGTCACCGGCGCAGCGCGCGGCATCGGCCTGGGCATCGCCACGCAACTGGCCCGCCAGGGGCTGGCCGTGGCCCTGCTCGACCGCGACGCCGCCGCGCTCGATACCGCCGTCGGTGCGCTGGTTGCCGAGGGCTTCAACGCCTTTGGCGCCAGTGCCGACCTGACCGACTCGGCCGCGGTCAACGATGCCTTCGCGCAAATCCAGGCGCGCACTGGCCGCGTCGACTACCTGGTCAACAACGCCGGCGCCGTGCGCGACATGCGCTTCCTGAAGATGACCGACGACGACTGGGACCTGGTCATCGATACCAACCTGCGCTCGCAGTTCCTGTGCTGCCGCGCGGCGCTGCCCGGCATGGTCGAGCGCGGCTACGGGCGCGTGGTCAATATCTCGTCGCGGGCGTGGCTGGGCGGATTCGGACAGGCTAACTACTCCGCGGCCAAGGGCGGCGTAGTCAGCCTGACGCGCTCGCTGGCGATCGAGTTTGCGAGCAAGGGCATCACCGTCAATGCAGTGGCGCCGGGCATCGTCGATACCCCGCTGTTCCGCGGCTTCGCGCCCGACGTGCAGGCCCGGCTGCAGAAGTCGGTCCCGGTGCAGCGCATCGGCACCGCCGACGATATCGCCAACGCGGTCAGCTTCTTCCTCGACCCGCAGTCGTCCTACGTGACCGGGCAGGTGCTCTATGTCTGTGGCGGCCGCAGCCTGTCGTCGCCAAGCGTGTAAGGAGGCAAGCCATGACCGTACGACTCCACACCGAAGGCGCGGTCGCCGTGCTAACGATCGACCGGCCCGAGGCACTCAATGCGCTGGACGTGGCCGCGCTGCGCGAACTGCGCGCGCACCTCATCGAAGTGCGCGACCGCGACGACCTGCGCGTGGCGGTGCTGACCGGCGCCGGCACGCGCGCCTTCTGCGCGGGCGCCGACCTGAAAGGCACGCGCAGCTCGCCCGCGACCTATCCGGAAGCACTGTTCCGCGCGCCGGAGCAGGCCGCCGACCTGGGGCTCTATATCCGGCTGATGGACCTGACCGACCTGGGCCTGTTCAAGCCGCTGATCGCGGCGGTCAACGGCCATTGCCTTGGAGCGGGGCTTGAGATAGCGCTGCAATGCGATGCGCGGATCGCGTCAGAACAAGCGAGCTTCGGCCTGCCCGAAGCCGCGGTCGGGTCAATCCCCGCTGTCTCGGGCCTGCATCGCCTGCTGAAGGCCGTGCCGGCGGCGCATGCGATGCAGATGGTGCTGACCGGCGAGCGAATCGACGCGGCGCAGGCCGCGCGCATCGGGCTGGTCACCGAGACGGTGGCGCCTGCCACGCTGCTCGACCGTGCGCTGGCGATCGCGACCCGCATCGCCGCCAATGCGCCGCTGGCGGTGCAGGCCGTCAAGAAGCTGTCGCGCCAGACCAGCCACCTCAGCGAAGCCGACGCCCAGCAACTGACCGAACTCTACTGGGGCGTGCTGCGCGATACCGCGGACCGCACCGAAGGCCGGCAGGCCTTCGCCGAGAAGCGCGAGCCCCGCTACACCGGGCGCTAAGCGTTCGCAAACAGACAGACAGGAGACAGACCATGACCCGCATTACCCGATTCGCACGCGTGGCGCTGGCCGGCATGCTGGCAGCCACGGCGCTGGGCGCCGCGGCGCAGGCGCCCTTCCCCAGGCAAAAACCGATTACGCTGGTGGTGCCGTTCGCCCCCGGCGGCGGCAACGATATCCTCGCGCGGCTGATCGCGCCGAAGATGGGCAAGCTGCTGGGCCAGACCGTCGTGATCGAGAACAAGCCCGGCGCGGGCGGCAATCTCGGCGCCGACTATGTCGCCCACGCGGCGCCGGACGGCTATACGCTGGTGATCGCATCCAGCCAGGTGACGATGAACCCGTTTCTCGGCACGAAGATTCCGTTCAGCATCGAACGCGACTTCGAGCCGGTGGGGCGGATCGCGTCAGTGCCGATCATGCTGGTCGCCAACCCCGACCAGCCGTTCCGCACGCTGCAGGATTTTATCCAGTACACCCGCGCCAATCCCGGCAAGCTCAGCTATAGCAGCCCGGGCAACGGCACGCCCCAGCACCTGGCCGGTGAAGTCTTTGCCAGGCTCAACAAGACCGAACTGCTGCACGTGCCCTATCGCGGCACCGGGCCGTCGATCACCGACCTGATGGGCGGGCAAGTGCAGATCTCGTTCGCGACCTTTGCTTCGGCGATCCAGTATGTGCGCGCCGGCAAACTGCGCGCGCTGGGCATCGCCGGCAAGAAGCGCACCGCGCTCATGCCCGACCTGCCGACCTTTGCGGAAGCAGGCATCGCCGGCTACGACGCCGAGCTGTGGTACAGCCTGCTGGCGCCGGCGCAGACGCCGAAGCCAGTGGTCGACAAGCTCAACGCCGCACTGGTGGCCGCGCTGAAATCGCCCGACATCGCCGAGCAGATGGCAAAGCAAGGCTTCGAGCCGCAGGCGTCGTCGCCGGCCGAGCTGAAGACCTATATCGGCAAGGAAATGGCGCGCTGGCAGCGGCTGATCCAGGACAACGGCATCAAGGTGGCCTTATGAACATGCATCCCGCCACGGTGCCGTCAACCGACAACCCGCTGCTGGACTACCTCGGCATCCGCCTGGCCAGCGTCGGCGACGGCCGCTGCACCTTCGAGCTCGACCTCGAGCCACGCCACCTGAACCGGCAGGGCAGCGTGCAGGGCGGCGTCACCGCCACGCTGCTCGACGCCGCCTGCGGCTACGCCGGGTTGCCCGCCGGCCCGGACGGCACGCTCGGCCACGCGGTCACCGTCATGCTGACGATCAGCTATCTCAGCAAGGCCAGCACGGGCCGGCTGCGCGCCACGGCGCAACTCACCCGCGCCGGCAAGAGCCTGTACTTCGCCTCGGCGGAGCTGACCACCGATGCCGGCGTGCTGGTGGCGACCGCGCAAGGCACGTTCAAACGATCCCGCACCCTACCGGAGGCATGACATGTTGCGCGACGCACTGGACGGCCTGACCGTCATCGATTTCACGCAGATCGGCGCCGGGCCGACCTGCACCATGCTGCTGGCCGACATGGGCGCGAGGGTCATCAAGGTGGAGCCGCCGGGCGGTGAGATGGGTCGCGGGCTGGGGCCCGGCTGGCTCGGCAACGACAGCGCGCTGTTTCACGGCTTCAACCGCAACAAGCTGGGCGTGGCGCTCGACCTGAAGTCCGCCGACGGCGTGGCCGTGGCCCGCCGCCTGATCGTGGGTGCCGACATCGTGGTGGAAAGCATGCGGCCCGGCGTGATGGAACGCCTCGGCCTTGGCCATGCGCAACTGGCGGACGAACACCCCGCGCTGATCTACTGCTCGATCTCCGCCTACGGGCAGGAGGGACCATATGCGAGCCGCGCCGGCGTCGACGGCATCATGCAGGCGGATTCCGGCCTGATGAGCCTGATCGGCCTGCCCGACGGCGAGCCGTGCAAGGTGCAGGCGCCGGTCGTCGACGTGATGACCGGCTACGTGGCCTCCGTGGGCGTGTTGGCGAAGCTCGCGCAGCGGGCCCGCGACGGCCTGGGCGGCCATCTCGACGTCAACCTGCTCAATGCGGCGCTGGCGCTGCAGCAGTCGTCCATCACCAGCTACTGCGCCGACGGGCAACTGCCGGAACGTGTGGGCAGCGCGGCGCCCTACTCAGCGCCCAACCAGGCCTTCCGCACCGCCGATGGCTGGGTCATGGTGGCCGCCTATATGCCCGAGCGCTGGCGCCGGTTGTGCGATGTGCTGGGCCGGCCCGAACTGGCCGACGATCCGCGCTTTGCGACTTCACCGCTGCGCGTGGTCAATCGCGCGGCAATGGTGGAGGTGCTGACCAGTGCCTTCGTCACCCGCGCGACCGACACATGGCTGGCGTTGCTCCAGGACGCCGACATTCTGTGCGCCCCCGTGGCGACCTACGAGGACGTCATGGCGCATCCGCAGGTGGCCGCCAACCGCATGGTGCAGCGCGTCCGGCACGACACGCTGGGCGAGATCCGCATGCCGGGATTCCCGATCAACAGCGCTCAGGAGAACGCGTTGCCATCGCGGCCGGCACCAGCTTGCGGACAGCATACGCAGGCGGTGCTGGGCGAGCTTGGCTACAGCCGCGACGAAATCGCCGCGCTGTCGTCACGGGGCGCTATCCACTGCGGCGATATCGAGGAAAAGCGACACGTGGTCGCGGCGGCATCGTGAGCGCGCTCAACCCTGAGCGTCAAACTGCGCCAGCAGCCATTGCCGGAACACTGCCATGCTCGGGCTCTCCTTGCGATCGGCAGGCGTCAGCAGGTAGTAGGTGAAGTCGCCCATGTCCACAGTCTGGCGGAATGGCGCCACCAGCCGGCCGGCGTCGAGATCCGCCGCCACCAGGAAGCGCTGCGCGATCGCGAAGCCCTGCCCTTCTGCCGCGGCCGCATAGGCCATGGCCGAGCTCTGGAAGGTCATGCCGCTGCGCGCATCGACCTCCTTGTCGGCGCGCGCGGCCTTGAGCCAGTGGGCCCAATCGTCGGGCCGCGCGATCGAGTGCAGCAGGGTCTGGTGCTGCAGGTCGGCGGGCTTCTTCACCTTCGGCCCGCCCTCCAGCAGCCCCGGGCTGCATACCGGCACCAGGATGTTCGACACCAGCCGGTAGGTATTCACGCCGCTCCACTTGCCGTCACCCAGCCTGATCGCGCCGTCGATGTCTTCCTTGCGGAAGTCGACCGGATCGAGCGACGCCGTCAGCAGCACCTCGATGCCGGGATTGGCGGCATGGAAGCTCGACAGCCGCGGGATCAGCCAGCGCATGGCAAAGGTGGTGTAGGCGCGCACCTTCAGCTGCTTGCGCTTGGCGCGCTTGCTCAATCGCCGCGTGGCCTCGCGCAGGTCGTCCATCGCCCTGGTCACGGCGCGGTAGTAGTCCTCGCCGGTGCGCGTGAGCGAGATCTGGCGGTGGCCGCGATGCAGCAGCTGCACGCCCAGCCCGTCCTCCAGCGCGCGGATCTGGCGGCTGACGGCGCCGGGGGTGACATGCAGCTCCTCGGCGGCCGTGGTGATGCTGAGGTGCCGGGCGGCGGCCTCGAAGGCGCGCAACGCGTTCAGTGGGGGCAGTTTGTCCATGCCGGGGAGTCTGCCATACGGTTGAGGCTTTCTCAATCGACGCGCCGGACTTCCATTCAAAACTAATAGTTGTCATTGAAACGCGATTGCACCGCCTAGTGTTGTGGGCGTTGCCGGCCTAAATTTGTCTCCGTGGCCCCCGCCATCAGACATCGCAGTCAAACCGAGCACCCTGAAAGGAGATTCACCATGTCCGCCAACACCACCAACACCGCCATCAACGCTGCCAGCAAGGTCTGGTTCATCACCGGCGCTTCGCGCGGCTTCGGCCTGGAACTGACCCGTGCCGCGCTGGCATGCGGCGACCGGGTCGTCGCCACCGCGCGCCGCCCGGAAACCATCACCGCCGCACTGGGCGAGCACGATAACCTGGTGGGCGTGGCGCTGGACGTCACCAACGAAGCGCAGGCCATCGCCGCCGCCGAGGCCGCCGTGGCCCGCTTCGGCCGCATCGACGTGCTGGTCAACAACGCCGGCTACGGCCTGCTCGGCGCGGTCGAAGAGGCCTCCGCAGAGGAAGTCGAGCAGCAGTTCGCCACCAACGTGTTCGGCGTGCTGACCGTGACGCGTGCGGTGCTGCCGCAGATGCGCCGTCAGCGCAGCGGCCGCATCCTCAACATTTCGTCGATCGGTGGCTACGCCGCGTATCCCGGCTGGGGCGTCTATGGCGCCACCAAGTTCGCGGTGGAGGGCCTGACCGAAGCGCTCGATGCGGAACTGTCGCCGCTGGGCATCCGCGCCACCGTGGTCGAGCCGGGCTTCTTCCGCACCGACTTCCTCGATGCCAGCTCGCTGGTGCGCGTGCGCACCGAGATCGCCGCATATGCCGATACGGTCGGGGCAATGCGCGAGCACATGGCTTCGGCCAACCACCAGCAGCCCGGCGACCCGGCCAAGCTGGCGGCAGCCCTGCTGACCCTGGCCGACAGCGAAACCCCGCCAGTGCGGCTGCCGCTGGGCTCGGACACGGTCTACCGCATCACCGAGAAGAACCGCAAGGTGGAAAGCGAACTGGCCGCGTGGCAGGCGCTGGCGGTGTCGACCGACCACGACGACGTGCGCCGCTGATCTTGCTGCAGCGCGCCAGCGCACGGTTTGCTGCAATGCGGGCATGCCGTGCGAAACGCGAAACGAGGCCGACCGAGCGCCGGCTTCGCCACTTGCGGGCCATCTTGCGTCAGGCAATGCACCGAGTCGGGCATCCGCGTATGTCGCTTCCGGCGAATTTCGCCAATAATTCCCGGACAGCCATTGCCGGACGAGAGCCACCATGCACGATAGTCCCGATGCCATCCGCACCGTCGCCTTGCTAGGGCACGCGGGGTGCGGCAAGACCTCGCTGGTCGAAGCGCTGTTGCACAAGGGCGGTGCCCTGCACACGCCCGGCAGCGTCGAACGCGGTTCCACGGTGTGCGACAGCGACCCGCTCGAGCGCAAGTACAAACGCTCGCTCACCACCGCCGCCGCCCACCTGCACTACCGCGACACCCGCATCTACCTGCTTGACACCCCCGGTTATCCCGACTTCTCCGGCCTCGCCATCAGCGCGCTGGCGGCGGTGGAAACCGCCGCCATCGTCATCAATGCCCAGACCGGCATCGAGATGACCACGCGCCGCGCGATGGCGTGGGCGCAGGCGCGCCAGCTGTGCCGGATGATCATCGTCAACGGCATCGACGGCGACAAGGTCGACCTGCCCGCGCTGCTTGCGGACATCCAGGAGGCCTTTGGCAAGGAATGCCTGCCGATCAACCTGCCTGCCGGCAACGGCAGCCAGGTGGTGGACTGCTTCTTCAATCCGGCCGGCGAGTCGGATTTTTTATCTGTTCCCGCCGCCCACGATGCGCTGATCGACCAGGTGATCGAGATCGATCCCGAACTGATGGAGCTGTACCTGGAACAAGGCGAGGCGATCACGCCGGAGCAGCTGCACGCGCCATTCGAGCGCGCGCTGCGCGAAGGCCACCTGGTGCCGATCTGCTTTACCTCGGCCGCCACCGGCGCCGGCATCACGGAACTGCTCGACGTGTTCGTGCAACTGCTGCCCAACCCGACTGAAGGCAATCCGCCGCTGTTCTATCGCGATACGGGCGATGGCAGCGAACACCGCAAGGCCGTGCGCGCCGAGCCCGTGCCTGACAAGCACGTGCTGGCCCATGTCTTCAAGGTGGTGATCGACCCCTATGTCGGCAAGCTGGCGGTGTTCCGCATCCACCAGGGCACGGTCACGCGCGACAGCCAGCTCTATATCGGCGACGGGCGCCAGCCGTTCAAGGTGGCGCACCTGCTGCGGCTGCAGGGCAAGGAGACCCAGGAGATCCCGCGGGCCGGCCCGGGCGATATCTGCGCAGTGGCCAAGGTCGACGAACTGGGCTTCGATGCCGTGCTGCACGACGCCACCGAGGACGGCAATATCCACCTGACGCCGCTGGAGTTCCCAACTCCCATCTACGGGCTGGCGATCGAACCGGCGCGGCGCGGCAACGAGCAGCGCCTGGCCGAAGTGCTGCACAAGCTCAGCGCGGAAGACCCGTGCCTGCGCGTCGAGCATCCGGTTGGCACCAATGAGACCGTGGTGTTCGGCCTGGGCGAATTCCATCTGCGCTGCGCGCTGGAGCGGCTGACCGAGCAATACAAGCTGGAGGTGGTGACGCGCCCGCCCAAGATTGCCTATCGCGAAACCATCGGCGGCAAGGCCGAGGGCCATCACCGGCACAAGAAGCAGACCGGCGGCGCCGGGCAGTTCGGTGAAGTGATGCTGCGCGTGGAGCCGCTGGCGCGCGGCGAGGGCTTCGACTTTGTCGATGCGGTCAAGGGCGGCGCGATTCCCGGCCAGTTCATTCCCGCCGTGGAAAAAGGCATCCGCCAGGTGCTGGACAGCGGCCCGCTGGCGGGCTTCCCGATGCAGGACGTGCGCGTGACCGTGTATGACGGCAAGAGCCATCCGGTCGATTCCAAGGAAGTCGCGTTCGCGACCGCCGGGCGCAAGGCCTTTATCGACGCGGTGCTCAAGGCCAGGCCCAGCGTGCTGGAACCGATCGTCGACATCGAGGTGACGGCGCCGGGCACAGCCATGGGCGACATCATCGGCGACCTCTCGACCAAGCGCGGCCAGGTCCACGGCACGCGCACCGCGGTCGGCAACGCCGTGGTGGTGGCCGGCCAGGTGCCGCTGTCCGAGCTCAACGACTACCAGTCACGGCTGAACAGCATCACCGGCGGCCACGGCAGCTATACCATCCAGTTCAGCCACTACGACAACGTGCCGCCGGCGCAGCAGGACAAGATGGCATCGAAACACAAGGCGCAGCAGGATACGGATTGAGGGGTTCGCGCCCGCGGCTGCATCTAGTACGTTTCCAGATGCAGCCGCCCTTCCCGCTTCAACCCTTCAGCCAGCGCCTCCCATTGCAGCCCCGCCTGCTGCGCGACGTCCCTGAGCGCCAGCACCACGCCCTCTTCCATGCTCTTTAGCCCGCACACATAGAAGCAGGTATCGGGACCCGCCAGCAACGCTGCCAGGTCCGCCGCGCGCTCGCGCATCAGGTCCTGCACGTAGCGCTTCGGCTGCCCCGCCGTGCGCGAGAACGCCAGGTTGATGTCGATGAAATCCTTGGGCAGGTTCTGCAGCGGGCCGAAATACGGCAGTTCCTCCTGCGTGCGCGCCCCGAAAAACAGCATCAGCTTGCCGCCGTCGAACTTGCCGGCCTTGCGCAAGCGCCGGCGCCATTCGGTCATGGCCCGCATCGGCGCGCTGCCGGTGCCGGTGCAGATCATCACGATGTTGGAGCGCGGGTGGTTCGGCATCAGGAAGCTGGCGCCGAACGGGCCGATCACCTCCACCTTGTCGCCAACCTTCAGGTCGCACATGTAGTTGGAGGCCACGCCGCGCACCGGGTTGCCGTCATGGTCCTGCAGCACGCGCTTGATGGTCAGCGACAGGTTGTTGTAACCGGGACGCTCGCCGTTGCGCGGGCTGGCGATCGAGTACTGGCGGGCATGGTGCGGGCGGCCGCCGGCGTCGGTGCCCGGTGGCACGATGCCGATGGACTGGCCTTCCAGCACCGGGAACGGGGTCGCGCCAAAGTCCAGCACGATGTGATGCGTGTCGTACTCGCGCCCCACTTCGGTCACGCGTACATTGCCGGTCACGGTAGCGGTGATGGTCTTGTTGGCGGACTTGGCGCCATACAGGTTGGTGTAGGCATGCGCGGCGGACCACGGCGGCACGGTGGCGCCGTAGCGGGCGCTGTTGACGGCGTCTTCGCCGGTGCCGGCCAGCGGCGACGCGGCGGGAACCTCCGGCGCGGCGGTCTGCAGCTCGGCGCCGGGCGCCAGGTCGGCCAGTTGCTCGGGCGTCAGCTCTTCCGGCAGCGTGTCCCAGCTGAGTTGCTCTTCGATGCTGTAGGCGCGCAGCTTCGGCATGGCGCGCCAGTTGTCGATCGAGCCGGTCGGGCACGGGGAAATGCAGGCCATGCACAGGTTGCACTTGTCGGCATCGACCACGTAGTTGCGCGAGTCGTGCGTGATCGCGCCCACCGGGCAGGTCGCTTCGCAGGTGTTGCAGCGGATGCAGATCTCGGGATCGATCAGGTGCTGCTTGATGACTTGAATTTCTGCCATGTCCATGGCGGTCTCCACAGGATCAGGGGCGTTCGGGGTGAGGGTCGTTGTTGCAGCGGCGCTTCATGGACGCGCCTGCCCTCTCCCCCGGCCCCTCTCCCGCAAGCGGGAGAGGGGAGCAAACAGGGAGCAAAGGGTAAGGCCGTGGCTCAGTTGAACCGCACGTACTCGAAATCCACCGGCTGGCGGTTGATACCCATCACCGGCGGCGCAATCCAGTTGGCGAACTTGCCCGGCTCGACCACGCGGCCCATCAGGCTGGCGACAAAGGCGCGGTCGCCTTCACTGGGCAGCCACTGGTCGCGGAAGTCGCGCCATTCGGCGTCAGAGATCACGCGGCCGTCCGGCGATACCTTGACACCCGCCAGCGCGCCGATATTGCGGTGGAAGGCCTTGTGCGGCACCTTCAGGCGGAACGGGATGCCGGCCTTCTCGATGACCTTGTTCCAGCGCTCCACACCGCCCATGCTGTCCTTGATGTAGTCGTCGCGCAGCACTTCGTTGAGCGCGTTGAGCATCGGCACTTCCTTCTCGGTCAGCTGGCCGTTCTGCGCCTGCAGGATGCGGTAGGTCTGACCCTTGAGCACGTGGTCGTCCATGCGCTTGCCTTCTTCGTAGCGGCCCTTGAGGCCGGTGCTGTAGAAGGTGGCGGCGTTGCTCGACTCATCGGCGCCGAACAGGTCGATGGTGACGCTGTAGTGGAAGTTCAGGTAGCGCTGCAGCGTCGGCAGGTCGATCACGCCGGCCGCGCGCAGCTTGGCGGGATCGTCGGTCTTGAGTTCGTTCATCACCTGGCAGGTGCGCTGGATCACGCGCGACACGCCGGACTCGCCCACGAACATGTGGTGCGCTTCTTCGGTCAGCATGAACTTGGTGGTGCGCGCCAGCGGATCGAAGGCGCTTTCCGCGAGCGCGCACAGCTGGAACTTGCCGTCGCGGTCGGTGAAGTAGGTGAACATGAAGAACGACAGCCAGTCCGGGGTCTGTTCGTTGAACGCCTGCAGGATGCGGGGATTGTCCTGCTGGCCGCTGCGGCGCTCCAGCAGGGCCTCGCCCTCCTCGCGGCCGTCGCGGCCGAAGTACTTGTGCAGCAGGTAGACCATCGCCCACAGGTGGCGGCCCTCTTCCACGTTGACCTGGAACAGGTTGCGCAGGTCGTACATGCTGGGGGCGGTGAGGCCCAGGTGGCGCTGCTGCTCGACCGACGCCGGTTCGGTATCGCCCTGCGTCACGATGATGCGGCGCAGGTTGGCGCGGTATTCGCCGGGCACGTCCTGCCAGGCGTCTTCGCCCTTGTGGTCGCCGAAATGGATCTTGCGGTTGGCCTCGGCCGGGTTCAGGAAGATGCCCCAGCGGTAGTCCGGCATCTTGACGTGGCCGAAGTGGGCCCAGCCCTGCGGATCGACGCTGATCGCGGTGCGCAGATAAATGTCATGGCTGTGCGAGCCTTCCGGCCCCATGTCGTTCCACCAGCTCAGGTAGTTGGGCTGCCATTGCTCGAGCGCACGCTGCAGGGTGCGGTCTTCGCTCAGGTTGACGTTGTTGGGGATCTTGTCGCTGTAGTTGATGCCGGACATTGTGGTCTCCTTCAGGGGACGATTCGGTTGTCGTGTAAGGCTGGATCAGACGCGGTTCCAGTCGAAGGCGGCTTTGTCGCCCTTGCCGTAGACCTTGAGCGCACCCTTGTCGCCCACCGCGTTGGGGCGCTGGAAGATCCAGTTCTGCCATGCGGTCAGGCGGCCAAAGATGCGGGTGAACATGTTTTCCTGGCCGTTGAAGCGCAGGTTGGCTTCCATACCGGTGAGCGCATCGGGCGACATCGCCACGCGCTCTTCCAGCGCGATGCGCACTTCGTCGGTCCAGTCGATGTCGTCGGGGTTGGCGGTGACCAGGCCCAGCGCATACGCGGCATCGGCATCCAGCGGCTGGCCGGCCTTGGCGCGCACCGCGTCCAGCGCGGGCTGCTCGTCGTAGAAGCGGCGGCCCAGCCGGCTCTGGCCGGTGGCCATCGGGTACAGGCCGAAATTGACTTCCGCCACGGTGATCTTCGGCGCGCGCTCCTCGTCGTCCGGCAGCGCCAGGTGGTAGCTGCGGTCGCAGGCCAGCGCCAGTTCCAGGAAGGTGCCGGCAAAGCACGATTGCGGCTCGATCAGCGCGAACAGGCTGCGCGACGACACATCCAGGCGGCTCAGCGTGCGGCGCAGCAGGCCGATGGTCTCGCGCACCAGCCAGTGGTCCTTGTGCGCCAGCAGCGCGGCGTCGGTGGCCAGCACCGCGGCGGCGTCGCCGCTGGTCTTGATCAGCCAGGTGCCGATGTCCAGTTCATTGGTGCGCATCGACAGGATCGCGTCTTCCAGTTCGCGTGCCAGTTGCAGCGGGTACCAGGCGGCGCCGGCGGCGACGATCTCCTCGATGCTTTGCGGTTGCGCACCGACGGGTGCCTTCACGGTAAAGGTCGCGGTACGGCCGGCGCGATCGATCTCGACCGTCACATGCATATAGCGCAGCGCATCCGCTTCGATCGTCCGCTCGATCGGCTCGAGCGCCACGCCCTGCGCATCGGCCGGACGATCGCTCTGCGCGGCCAGCGCCAGCGCGCGCTCCTGCACCTTCTGCGCGAACACGGCGGGCTTGGCGATATCGTCGACCAGGCGCCAGTCCTTGGCACGCTGGCCGCGCACCCCTTCGGTGGTGGTGCAGAAGATATCGGCGAGGTCATGGCGCACATGGCGCTTGTCGGTCACGCGGGTCAGGCCGCCGGTGCCCGGCAGCACGCCCAGCAGCGGCACTTCCGGCAGGCTCACGGCCGACGAGCGGTCGTCCACCAGCAGGATCTCGTCGCAGGCCAGCGCCAGTTCATAGCCGCCGCCGGCGCACGCGCCGTTGACCGCGGCCAGGAACTTCAGGCCGCTGTGCTGCGACGAGTCCTCGATGCCGTTGCGGGTCTCGTTGGTGAACTTGCAGAAGTTGACCTTCCACGCATGGCTGCTGACGCCCAGCATGAAGATATTGGCGCCGGAGCAGAACACCTTGTCCTTGCCGCTGGTGACGACCACGGTGCGCACTTCCGGGTGCTCGAAGCGGACGCGGTTGAGCGCGTCGTTCAGTTCGATGTCGACGCCGAGGTCATAGCTGTTGAGCTTGAGCTTGTAGCCGGGGCGCAGGCCGGCGTTCTCGTCGATGTCCACCGCCAGCGTGGCGACGGGGCCGTCGAACGTCAGCTTCAGGTGTTTGTATTGGGCGGGGGCGGTCTGGTAATCGACGCGGGGGGCGGTGGTCACGGCGGTGTCTCCTCTGCGAAACTGCACAATCATGCATGAACAGGAATCTGGTAACACGAACTATAGTTCATAAATCAGATTTCCTGCAAGCACTATTGTGCAGATCTTTCAAGAGATGCGGGTCACCGCTCCGGATGCCGGGTTATTGCGCCCCTGCCGTCACAACGGCATGCGCAAGGCCTGGCGTACCAGCTCGCGCAGCGCGGCAAATGTGGGTTCCAGCGGCTGAGCGCTGGTGTCCAGCGAGAACTCCGCCTTGGAATAGAAGGCCGCGCGCCCGGCCAGGATATGGCGCAGGTCCTCCATCGCCTCCTTGCTGGCCGCCATCGGGCGGAAGTCGCCCTGCTCGCGCACCCGCTCCATATGGTCTTCCGGCTCCGCCTGCAGCCAGACTGTGGTGCAGTGGGCCAGCAACAGGTTGAAGGTGGCCGGATCAGAGACCAGGCCGCCGGGCGTGGCGATCACGGCCTCGGGATAGATCTGGATGGCTTCCTCCAGCGCGCGCCGCTCGTAGCGGCGATAGGCGTTCATGCCATACAGGCCCTGGATCTCCGAGATGCTGCAGCCGGCAAACTTCTCGATCTCGCGGCTCAGCTCAATAAAGGGGAAGTCGAGGTCTTCGGCCAGCATCCCGCCCAGCGTGCTCTTGCCGGCGCCGCGCAGCCCGATCAGCGCCACACGCGGGCTGCGCGCAGCCTGGCCGGCATTCTCGCCACCCGTGCCGAGCATCTCGCCCACGGCAATGCGCACGCGCCGCAGCGTGGCTTCGTCGCGGTGCTCCAGCAGTTCGCGCAACAGGATCCATTCAGGCGACGACGTGGTGATGTCGCCCAGCAGCCCGGCCAGCGAGCACTGCAGCGCATCGGCAATGTGCTGCAGCACCAGGATGGAAGCGTTGCCGCTGCCGTATTCCAGGTTGGCCAGGTGCCGCTCCGACACGCCGGCGGCCTGCGCGGCGGCCTTTCGGGTCAGGCCGCGGCAGGCGCGCAACTCGCGCACACGCTCGCCCAGCGCGACCAGAAACGGGTTCTTGTCAGTGCCGTTGGCAGCACGTGCATCTGAATCATGATGCAGGTCGACTTCCGGGGTTAACCCAGATTCATGCAATATAGTGCTTGACATGATTTCGGCGCGGCTCTATTTTTCATACATGCACAATAATGCATGAAGCCAGTGATGGCAACTGGCGAACCAGACGGAGCCCCCCACTATGTCCCCCACAGAATTCCGCAGCCAGATCGCGCAGTTCACCGCGCAACTGGCAGGCCGTCCGCTGGATGCCGCACTCGATGCCTGGCTCAATGCCGAGCACGGCGCCGGCAGCCCCACCTACCAGCAACTTAAGGACGCCTGCCAGGCCGGCGTGGCCGAAGGCTGGCTGTGCGACCGCGAAGGCGGCGGCATCCGCTACGGCCGCATCTTCAAGCCGGCCGACGACCTGCACGGCTTTTCCGTCGACGTGGTCGAGATGCAGGACATTGCCGGCCCGCATCACACCCATCCCAACGGCGAGATCGACCTGATCATGCCGCTCGAGGGCGACGCGCAGTTCGACGGCCGCCCCGCCGGCTGGCTGGTATGCCCGCCGGGCAGCGCCCACCGCCCCACCGTCAGCAACGGCCGCGCGCTGGTGCTCTACCTGCTGCCGGAAGGCCGCATCGACTTCACGCGCTGAGATTCCCGATGACTGAATTGCTATCCAACTACCTCGGCGGCAAGTGGCAGGCCGGCAGCGGTGCCGGCACGCCCTTGTTCGATCCGGTGCTGGGCGACGAACTGGTGCGCGTTGACGCCACCGGGCTGGACCTCGCTGCCGGCTTCGCCTTTGCCCGCGAACAGGGCGGCGCGGCCCTGCGCGCGCTGACCTATCGCCAGCGTGCCGCGCTGCTGGCTGACATCGTCAAGGTGCTGCAGGCCAATCGCGATGCCTATTACGACATCGCCACGGCCAACAGCGGCACCGTCAGGAACGACTCCGCGGTCGACATCGACGGCGGCATCTTCACGCTGGGCACCTACGCCAGGCTGGGCGATGCGCTCGGCGACCGGCACTACCTGCCGGATGGCGAGGCCGTGCGGCTGGGCAAGGACCCGTTGTTCCAGTCGCAGCACGTGCTGGTACCGACGCGCGGCGTGGCGCTGTTTATCAATGCCTTCAACTTCCCGAGCTGGGGATTGTGGGAAAAGGCGGCGCCGGCATTGCTGGCCGGCGTGCCGGTGATCGTCAAACCCGCTACCGCCACCGCCTGGCTGACCCAGCGCATGGTGCGCGACGTGGTCGAGGCCGGGGCGCTGCCGGCCGGCGCGTTGTCGGTGGTGTGCGGCAGCTCGGCCGGCCTGCTGGACCAGTTGCAGCCCTTTGACGTGGTGTCGTTCACCGGTTCGGCCGATACGGCCGCGGTGATCCGCTCGCATCCCGCCATCGCGCAACGCTCTGTTCGCGTGAATATCGAAGCGGACAGCATCAATTCCGCCGTGCTGCTGCCGCAGGACGGCCCCGATACCGCCGCCTTCGACCTGCTGGCGAAGGAAGTCGTGCGCGAGATGACGGTCAAGTCCGGCCAGAAATGCACCGCGATCCGGCGCGTGTTCGTGCCTGAAGCGCTGTATGGCCTGGCCGCCGAGGCGATCGGCGCACGGCTGTCGAAAGTGACCGTGGGCAACCCGCGCAACGATACGGTGCGCATGGGTGCGCTGGTCAGCCGTGCGCAGTTCAACGCCGTGCAAGACCGGCTGGCAACCCTGCGCAAGCACGCACAGGTGCTGCATGACGGCACGCAGCAGGCGCTGGTCGATGCCGATCCGGCCGTGGCCTGCTGCATCGGCCCGACGCTGCTGGGCGTGACCGATGCGGACGCCGCCGCCGCGGTGCACGACACCGAAGTGTTCGGGCCGGTGGCCACGCTGCTGCCCTATCGGGATACCGCCCACGCACTGGCACTCGTGCGCCGTGGACAGGGCTCGCTGGTGGCATCGCTCTATGGCAGCGACGCGGCCGCGCTCGGTGCGGCCGCCGTCGAGCTGGCCGACAGCCATGGCCGCGTGCATGTGATCTCGCCCGACGTGGCGCAGCTGCACACCGGCCACGGCAACGTCATGCCGCAATCGCTGCATGGCGGCCCCGGCCGCGCCGGCGGCGGCGAGGAACTGGGCGGACTGCGCGCCCTGCACTTCTATCACCGGCGCAGCGCCATTCAGGCCAGTACCGCGGTGCTCGACGAACTCGCCTGACCGTTCAAGCCAACCCGCTTCACCGCGCCGCCACGTCCGCATGGCGGCGCGCGGCACACCGTACACCAGCAACGGGGAGACACCCATGACCGCCACGCCCGCAGAACCACCCGTCCGGCCACCCGGCACGTCCTTCAACTTTGCCGGGCACCTGCTCGGCTGCAATGCCGGGCGCGCCGGCAAGGTCGCCTATATCGATGACGACGGCCAGCTCACCTACGGCGAACTGGCGCAGCAGGTGCGGCGCCTGGCCGCGGCGCTGCTCGGCGCCGGCATCCGCCGCGAGGAACGCGTGCTGCTGCTGATGCACGACTGCAGCGACTGGCCGGTCTGCTTCCTGGGCGCGATGTACGCCGGCATCGTCCCGGTGGCCGTCAACACGCTGCTGACCGCCGACGACTACAGCTATATGCTGCAGCACAGCCGCGCGCAGGCTGTGCTGGTGTCGGCCGCGCTGCTGCCCGTGCTGCAGGAGGCGCTGGCCCGTCCGGGGCATGAAGTCGGGCAAGTGTTCGTGTCCCGTGCGCATGAGCCTCTGCCCGATGGCATGACGGCGCTGGATGCGCTGCTTGCCGCGCAAACGCCGTTGCAGGCGCCTGCCGCCACCAGTTGCGACGACCCCGGCTTCTGGCTCTACTCGTCCGGCTCGACCGGCCAGCCCAAGGGCGTGGTGCACAGCCACGGCAACCCGTACTGGACCGCGGCGCTCTATGCAGGCCCGGTGCTCGGCTTGCAGGAGCAGGACGTCTGCTTCTCTGCGGCCAAGCTGTATTTCGCCTACGGGCTGGGCAACGGCCTCAGCTTCCCGCTCAGCGTGGGCGCCACCGTGGTGCTGATGGCCGAGCGGCCCACACCCGAGGCCACCTTCCGCCGCTGGCTGCAACACCGGCCAACGGTGTTCTTCGGTGCGCCGACAGGATACGCCGGCATGCTCGCCTCGCCGGCGCTGCCGCAGCGCGCCGAGGTCACGCTGCGGCTGTGCTCGTCCGCCGGCGAGGCCCTGCCCGCCGATATCGGCCAGCGCTTCACCGCGCATTTCGGCTGCGAGATCATCGACGGCATCGGCTCCACCGAGATGCTGCATATCTTCCTGTCCAACCGCCCCGGCCAGGTGCGCTACGGCACCACCGGCTGGCCGGTGCCGGGCTACGCCATCGAGCTGCGCGACGAAGAAGGACGCCCGGTGCCCGACGGCGAGATCGGCGACCTCTATATCCAGGGCCCCAGCGCCGCGCTGATGTACTGGGCCAACCGCGAGAAGTCGCGCGAGACCTTCCGCGGCGGCTGGACCAAGAGCGGCGACAAATACGTGCACAACCCGGATGGCACCTACAGCTACGCCGGGCGCAGCGACGACATGCTCAAGGTCAGCGGCATCTACGTTTCGCCGTTCGAGGTCGAGGCCACGCTGGTGCAGCACCCGGCAGTACTGGAGGCCGCGGTGATCGGCGTACCCGACCATGAAGGACTGGTCAAGACCAAGGCCTTCGTGGTGCTGAAGGCGGGCGCGCAGCTTGGCGACGGCGAACTGAAGGCCTTCGTCAAGGAGCGGCTGGCGGCCTACAAGTACCCGCGCGCGATCGAGTTCGTCGATACGCTGCCCAAGACCGCCACCGGCAAGATCCAGCGCTTCATGCTGCGCGAACGCGAACTGAAGGCCGCCGCAGAGCGCGCCGTCGCGGCGGCGTGAGCGGCAACGCCGCCCGCCCCGTCATACCACCATACCGGAGACAAACCATGCGTCAGATCGATGTCCACAAGCTGGCCGACGAGGCCCGCTTCAACCGCTTCCATGCGCTCATCCTGTTCTGGTGTGCGCTGATCATCATCTTCGACGGCTACGACCTGGCCGTGGCCGGCATCGCCCTGCCGTCGATCATGAAAGAGATGGGCGTGACCGCAACCAGCGCCGGCTTCATGGTCAGCTCGGCGCTGTTCGGCATGATGTTCGGCGCGATCTTCCTCGGCACCGTGGCCGACCGCATCGGCCGCAGGCGCGCCATCGCCATCTGCATCGTGCTGTTCAGTGTCTTCACCGCGGCGGCGGGCTTTACCAGCGACCCGGTGACGTTCAGCGTCACGCGCTTCCTGGCGGGCCTGGGCATCGGCGGCGTGATGCCCAACGTGGTGGCGCAGATGACCGAGTACTCGCCGCGCAAGCTGCGCGGCACGCTGGTGACGCTGATGTTCAGCGGTTATTCGGTGGGCGGCATGCTGGCCGCGCTGCTGGGCAAGGGACTGATCGAAAGCTATGGCTGGCAGTCGGTGTTCCTCGCCGCCGGCCTGCCGGTGCTGCTGGTCCCGCTGGTGCTGCGCTCGCTGCCGGAGTCGATGCCCTACCTGCTCCGCACCGGCCAGACCGACGCTCTGCAATCCGTGGTATCGCGCCTGGTGCCGTCGCATCGCGCGCAAGCCGGCGACGTCTTTACGCTGGCTGCGGACGACAAGGCCGGCAGCGCGCCGATCCGCCGCCTGTTCCAGGACGGCCGCGGCTTCAGCACGGTGATGTTCTGGGTGGCGTTCTTCATGTGCCTGTTCATGGTGTACGCGCTCAGCTCGTGGCTGACCAAGCTGATGGCCGGCGCAGGCTACAGCCTGGGCTCGGCGCTGACTTTCGTGCTGGTGCTGAACTTCGGCGCCATGCTCGGCGCCATCGGCGGCGGCTGGCTGGCCGACCGCTTGCCGATCAAGCATGTGCTGATCGGCATGTACACGCTGGCGGCAGTGTCGATCACGCTGCTGGGCTACCCGATGCCCAGCGCAGCGCTGTTCGTCGTGGTGGGCCTGGCAGGTGCTTCCACCATCGGCACGCAGATCGTCACCTATGCCTATGCGGGCCAGTTCTATCCGATGGCGGTGCGCGGCACCGGCATCGGCTGGGCGTCCGGCGTGGGACGCAGCGGCGCCATCCTGGCACCGATCGTGATCGGCGTGCTGGTTGGGATGTCGTTGCCGTTGCAGCAGAACTTTATGGCGATGGCGATCCCGGCGGTGATTGCAGTGGGGGCGGTGTCGATGATCAACCACCGGAGGTCGGCGTCGGCGCAGGCGGAAGTCGCTGCGGCGCCGGTGCGAGGAACTGTGAAGGAGGCCTGAGAGAAGTCAACCGCCAGTTGTTCGCTCCCTCTCCCGCTTGCGGGAGAGGGAGCGAACCGGCAGCGCTGAAGGACGTAGCTTACTTGCTGCCCTTCACCGTCGTGTACGCCGTAATCAAATTCCGGTAATCCGGAATATGGTTCGAGAACAGCGTGCCCAGACCCTCGATGTCGTTGCGCCAGTCGCGGTGCAGTTCGCAAGCCACACCGAACCACGTCATCAGTTGCGCGCCAGCATCCGACATCCGCTGCCAGGCCGAATCGCGCGTGATTTCATTGAAGGTGCCCGAGGCATCGGTCACGACAAAGACTTCGAAACCCTCTTCGATCGCCGACAACGCCGGGAAGGCCACGCACACTTCGGTGACCACGCCGGCGATCAGCAGCTGCTTCTTGCCGGTGGCACGCACCGCGGCAACAAAGTCCTCGTTATCCCAGGCGTTGATCTGGCCCGGGCGCGGAATGAACGGCGCGTCAGGGAACATGGCCTTGAGCTCAGGCACCAGCGGTCCGTTGGGACCATCCTCGAAGCTGGTGGTCAGCACGGTCGGCAGCTTGAAGTACTTGGCCAGGTCGGCCAGTGCCAGCACATTGTTCTTGAACTTGTCGGGCTCGATATCCCGCACGAGCGACAGCAGGCCGGCCTGGTGATCGACCATCAGGACTGCGGCCTGGCTCTTGTCAAGGCGCTTGTAGGGCTTGCTCATGGTGTGCTCCTGTCAACAAAAAAAGGTACGTACGCTTGGCTTGAGCCACGCGTGCGTACCCCTGGGTATGCCGTGCGTTACCGGCAAGGCGTCAGCGCTGGGAGTCCAGCACCTCGTGCTTCTTCTCGACGTCCTGCGCCTTGAGATAGCTTTCAATCAGCAGGCGGTAGGCCGGGAAGATCTGCGTGTAGACCTCGGCCCATTCCTGCGCGTCCGGACGGTTCCAGCTCTGCTGCAGCTCCGAGGCCACGGCGGCGGTATCCATCGGCACCACGCCGGCCTGGACGACGCGCGCCAGGGTGATTTCCTGCGCCATCTTGGAATACGTGCCCGACGCATCGATCACCGCGAACACCTTGTAGCCGTCAGCCACCGCGCTGATCGACGGGAATGCCATGCACACGCTGGTGATGGTGCCGGCGATGATCAGGGTCTTCTTGCCGGTCTCACGCACCGCGGCGACGAAGTCGGGGTTGTCCCAGGCGTTGATCTCGCCCTTGCGCGCGACGTATTTGGCATGGGGGGCGTTTTCGTGGATTTCCGGGATCAGCGGGCCGTTCGGGCCTTGCGGCACGGATGCCGTCGTGATCACGGGCAGCTTGCACAGCGTCGCCATCTTGGCCAGCGCGGCCGCACGGGCGCGCAGCTCAGGCATCGGCATGTCGCCAACGGTCTGGAACAGGCCACTCTGGTGGTCGATCAGCAGCATGGCCGTATCGGCGGGATCCAATACCGGACGCTTGCCGTTGAAATTCGCGGGTGTGGTCATTTGGCTTTCTCCTATGCGGTTGGCGAAACCGGCGACTCCGGGCAATCCCCAAGCCGACCGTGTGGCCAAAGCATAGGTCTTGGCAAATCGCATCGCTAGGATGGAAAATCTGCCCTCAGCGTCCTACTGGCAGGACGACAGGAGCCGCCCGCTTGCATCCCGACCTGAATGACCTGTATTACTTCGCGCAGGTAGTCGATCACCAGGGCTTTGCGCCCGCCGGGCGCGTGCTCGGCATACCCAAGTCCAAGCTGAGCCGGCGCGTGGCGATGCTGGAAGAACGCCTGGGCGTGCGCCTGATCCAGCGCTCGACGCGGCGCTTCTCCGTGACAGAACTGGGGCAGACGTACTACGCCCATTGCAAGGCCATGCTGGTCGAGGCCGAAGCGGCCGAGAGCGCGATCGAGCAAACCCGCGCCGAACCCAGCGGCCTGGTGCGCATGAGCTGCCCGGTGGCGCTGCTGCACGCACGGGTGGGCGACATGATTGCGGATTTCATGGCGGCCAACCCCAAGGTCATCGTGCACCTGGAAGCCACCAACCGGCGCGTGGATGTGGTGGCGGAGGGGATCGACCTGGCCATCCGCGTGCGCGTGCCGCCACTGGAAGACAGCGACCTGGTGATGCGCGTGCTGGCCGAGCGCGCCTGGTGCTTCGTGGCCAGCCCGACGCTGCTGGCCGGCCATGGGCCGCTGCTGGCACCCGCGGACCTCAACGCGCTGCCAACGCTGGACCTGGGGCCGCCGCGCCCCTCGCACACCTGGTCGCTATACGGCCCCGATGGCGCCAGCGCCGAGCTGCACCACAAGCCCCGCCTGGTCACCGACGACATGATCATGCTGCGCACCGCGGCCGTGGCCGGTGCCGGCATCGTGCAGCTGCCGGTCATGATGATGACCGACCAGCTGCACGATGGCCGGCTGGTAAAAGTCCTGCCGGACTGGTCGGTCAGGGGCGGCGTGATCCACGCCGTGTTCCCGTCACGGCGCGGGCTGCTGCCTTCGGTGCGTGAACTGATCGACTTCCTGTCGCAGCGCTTCGCGCAGATCAGCGAACTCTAGGCATCGCAAGGCGGCCGCGCCAGGGGTACTGCCCGTCACGCGGGCAGGATTGGCCCGGAAGTGGTATCATCCAGGATCCTATGCACGGATCGGCAACGCCCGACCTCTGTGCGCCAGCCGCAAACAATCCCACAAAAGCATTAGCGGCGGCTTATCGGGCGTACACCCGATGCGTCTTTGGGCCAGCCGATGCAGAACGGCCCACCACCCTATCCGACCAGCGGCACGTCCGCTCCGCAACGATCGCTCCTGTACCTGGCGCATCGGCCTGCGCAGGCATGGTCCACTTCACGCCAGATGCAACGCCTGCGCAGCCGCGCGGGCCCGACGCTGGCCTACAGCAACGGCGAACGGCCGCCACCGCGCGACGCCTGCATCGGAACGATGCTCCGCGCCCCTGCGGCCGTGCCTCAGAACAGGCATCACATTGAATCGAGTCAACCCTACCCCTTACACCGTTTCCGTCTATCCCATCCAGCAGGAACCCGGCCTCTGGTTCGCGACCTACATGATTGCGGAATACCGCAATGGCGCCGAACGCATCGTCGCCAACGTGGCAATGCGCCACGACACGCACCGCTCTGAAGCCCGCGCCAGGCAGTCCGCCCGCCGTGCCGGCGAACGCGCCGCAGCACGCCTGCGCCAGCAGTAAGCCAGGCACCGTAAGCCCCATCCCATCGGCCAGTTGGTGTCCAGTTGGCCGTCACAACAGCTCGCGCACAAGCGGCGCGGCTACAGCAAGGAGCCTCCTTGGCAAAAGAAGAACTGGTCGAATTCGGCGGCAAGGTGTCGGAAGTCCTGCCCGACAATCGTTTCCGCGTGATCCTGGAAAACGGCTTCGAAGTCTGGGCGTATTCGTCCGGGCGGCTGAAGAAGAACCGCATCCGCGTGCTGGCGGGCGACCGCGTCACGCTGGAGATGTCGCCCTATGACCTCACCAAGGGGCGCATCAACTACCGGCACAAGTCGTAGGCCGTCGTCATGGCATGCGCCGCGCCGGCGCGTGCCGTCCCGCTAACGATTCATCCCTCAATCAAGGAGAACCGATCATGTCCGTCATCGAAGAATGGGAAGCCGTGCACCTGACGCCCGAAGGCTGGCAGGCAGGCAGTTACCGGCATGCACCGTGGCAGGCGGTTGAAGTCGCACCGCCCGCTTCCGGCGTGCTGACCGTCAGGCGCCACGTAACGGCCACCTATTGCGGGCCGTCGCGCGCGGTTGAAGACCGTACTCCCGAGATTACCGACATGGCGCTGATCGAAGCGCTGCTGGAGCGCCACGGCGACCCGGTATTCCAGATCTGACTGACCTGGCTTGACGACTGCGTGCGGCCTCAGCCAAGCACGCGCACATGCGGCCGGGCCGTCCTGAGCCCCGCGCCGACCGGCCTCAGTTCGCCGTCCCATGGCGCGGCGGCGAGGTCCAGCACCGCATCGCCCTCGCGCGCCTTGTCGTGCAGCTGGTCGCGCACCACCTGGCCGATGGCCAGGCGGCACAGCGCCTCGCCGCTGGCGGCAAGCTGGCCCTGCAGGGCCCCTGGCTCGGCCAGCACGCCGAACGACCGCCGCCCCATACCCACGAAGCTGGTAAACAACACCCCGGTGGGGCGCTCCGCATCGATAAAGCAGACCGCAACGTGATAGGTGATGCCTTTGCCCTCACCGGGCAACGTGCACAGAAAACCTGATGACCCCGAACGCATGTCCATGAACGGACTCCTTGCAGTCTGACGGATAGCGCCGCGCCTGTTTCCCCGCTCCGCAACTTGGCCTGTGACCAGGCCGCGCTACGGAACCGGATACCTAGATCGACGTCACGGATTCGCCGGCGACCAGGCCATTGATGATGTCTTCGCCGAACTGCAGCGCGCCGCGGCGCGCCGAGCCGATGTTCTCCCAGCGCGACTCGCTCATGGGGTACACGCGCGCATGGTCGCTGCCAGGGCGATAGCCCTCGCGGCAAATCACGATCGACGCGAGGAAGCTGTTGTCGGGCTTGGTGCGCGGCCAGGCCTGCTCAGGCCGATGGCGATAAACCAGGGGATACAGATCGAAACCCTTGTAGCTGGCAAAGGGCGTACTGCCGGGAACAGTGTTGCCGGGACTGCGGCTGGGACTGCTGTCGCTCACGACATCTCCATGCGGCATCGTGCCGCGCTGATGGGAAGGATTGCTGAACTCATTGGATCACGCGCACGGCATGAGCCATGGCCCGGCGCGGGCGTCAGCGGCGCAAATGCACCACGGCGCCAGGGCCCGTCGTCGGAGCTTCAGGATGCCATCGGCGCGCCGGCCGCTATTACCGACACCCCCGGCACCGCGCCATTGATGATGGCCTCGGCATAGCGCAACGCACCGCGTCGCGCGCCACCGACGTTATCCCACGGTGCGGCGTCCAGGCGGAACGTGCGCGCCTGCATGCCTTCGGGCGACTCGCCTTCCAGGCAGATCACCACGGCAGCATCGAAGGAACGGTCCGGCCGCGGCTCGGGCCACACGCGCTCGGCGGCGTGCTTGTACACAAGGGGATAGAGGTCGTAGCCCTTGTAAGTTGCAGCCGGATAGATATCCATGGCAGCCTCCGCCGTTTGGTGATCCTGCCCCCACTCTACGCTTGTTGCCGCGCCAGCAGTGGCTTTATTTCACGGTTGCGGGGAATTGCGGCAACGGAAATAAAAAAGCTCCGCGTTGGCGGAGCTTTTTTCATTGGACTGGCGCCTCGGCGCTCAGCTCAACTCAGGTCGGTGCGATTCAGATCGGCTCGATCTTGGTCGCGGCCGGGCCCTTTTGGCCGACGCCAGCGACGTAACGCACCTTCTGGCCTTCTTGCAGCGACTTGAAGCCGTTGCCCTGGATTTCGGAGAAGTGCGCGAACAGGTCGTTGCCGCCTGCATCAGGCGTAATGAAGCCAAAACCCTTCGAATCGTTGAACCACTTGACGGTACCGGTTTCCATGTTGGATTCCTCAATAAGTTTTTTCTCACCGGCAAAAGCGCCGGCAAGGCATGACGATCAAGGAAGACACAAGGAGAAAAAGTGGCGCCGTGTGGGCAAGCACCTGGACTTCTAGGTTGCTGCTTGAAAGATCCTGCACTCATCCTTATACAGGCCCCACCCAGGCGTGTCAACGAACTTCACCGGATCGGGCCCAAATCACGGGGAAAGTGCGGGTTGAGGGTCTCGCCGGGCGAAATCCTGTGTATGCGGCATGTACCCCTCCCACTTCCGGCCCTGAAGGCGCCGGCATGCTACAGTGGCCGATCGAACGGAACAGACACGGATGACACTCTGCACTGCCTGCCAGGCCATTGAACGCCACGTGCGCGGCGCCCCCGGGCACGCGGCACTGCGCATCACCGACACCCGACGCATCAAGCCCGCCGGCTCCGCCGCCGTCACCATCAGCAGCTTCGTCTGCCAGGACTGCGGCGCGCTCTGGACCTACCGGGACCAGAAGAGCGGCCCGGAACAGGGGTGGGACATCCATATGGAAGCGCAGCAGCCATAACGCCTTCCGCGGCGCAAAAGAAAAACCCCGGGCCAGGACCCGGGGTTGCGACACCTGCCGGCCCGCCGAGCGGGCCAGTCCGGTCAGGCCGTCACGGTCGACAGCGCGGCGTTCAGCGTCTGGCTCGGGCGCATTGCGGCGCTGAGCTTGTCGGCTTCCGGCATGTAGTAGCCGCCGATATCCACCGGCTGGCCCTGCACGGCGCCGAGTTCGCCAACGATCTTCTGCTCGTTGTCGGTCAGCGTCTTGGCCAGCGGTGCGAACTTCGCGGCCAGTTCGGCGTCCTCCGACTGGGCGGCCAGTTCCTGCGCCCAGTACATCGCCAGGTAGAACTGGCTGCCGCGGTTGTCCAGCTGGCCGGTCTTGGGCGACGGGCTCTTGTTGTTGTCCAGCAGCTTGCCGGTGGCAGCATCCAGCGTCCTGGCCAGGATCTTGGCCTTGGCATTGCCGGTCTTGATGCCAACGTCTTCCAGCGACACCGCCAGCGCCAGGAACTCGCCCAGCGAATCCCAGCGCAGGTGGTTTTCTTCCACCAGTTGCTTGACATGCTTCGGAGCCGAACCGCCGGCGCCGGTCTCATACATGCCGCCACCGGCCATCAGCGGAACGATCGACAGCATCTTGGCGCTGGTGCCCAGTTCCATGATCGGGAACAGGTCGGTCAGGTAGTCGCGCAGGATGTTGCCGGTCACCGAGATGGTGTCCAGGCCGCGGATCACGCGCTCCAGCGTGTAGCGCATGGCGCGCACCTGCGACATGATCTGGATGTCCAGGCCATTGGTGTCGTAGTCCTTCAGGTAGGTCTCGACCTTCTTGATCAGCTCGGCTTCGTGCGGACGGTACGGGTCCAGCCAGAACACCGCCGGCATGCCCGAGTTGCGCGCGCGCGTCACGGCCAGCTTGACCCAGTCGCGGATCGGCGCGTCCTTGACCTGGCACATGCGCCAGATGTCGCCCTGCTCGACGTCCTGCGTCAGCAGCACTTCACCGGTGGCCAGGTCGACGATGTTGGCGACGCCGTCTTCGGCGATCTCAAAGGTCTTGTCGTGCGAGCCGTATTCTTCGGCCTTCTGCGCCATCAGGCCCACGTTGGGCACGGTGCCCATGGTGGTCGGGTCGAAGTTGCCGTTGGTCTTGCAGAAGTTGATGATCTCCTGGTAGATGCGGGCAAAAGTGCTTTCCGGGATCACGGCCTTGGTGTCCTTCGGACGGCCGTCGGCACCCCACATCTTGCCGCCGATGCGGATCATGGCCGGCATCGAGGCATCCACGATCACGTCGTTGGGCGCGTGCAGGTTGGAAATGCCCTTGGCCGAATCCACCATCGCCAGTTCCGGGCGATGCTCGTGGCAGGCGTGCAGGTCGCGGATGATCTCTTCGCGCTTGGAGCTGGGCAGCGCCTCGATCTTCTCGTACAGGTTGACCAGGCCGTTGTTGACGTTCACGCCCAGTTCGTCGAACAGCGCGCCGTGCTTGGCGAAGGCTTCCTTGTAGAAGATCTTGACGGCGTGGCCGAACACGATCGGGTGCGACACCTTCATCATGGTCGCCTTGACGTGCAGCGACAGCATCACGCCGGTCTTGCGCGCGTCTTCGAACTGCTCTTCATAGAAGTCGCACAGCGCCTTCTTGCTCATGAACATGCTGTCGATGATCTCGCCATCCAGCAGCGAGACCTTGGGCTTGAGCACGATGGTCTTGCCGCTCTTGGTGACCAGCTCCATCTTGACGTCACGCGCGCGGTCCAGGGTCATGGACTTTTCGCCGTGGTAGAAGTCGCCATGCTTCATGTGCGCCACGTGCGTGCGCGAGGCCATGCTCCACTCGCCCATGCTGTGCGGGTGCTTGCGCGCGAAGTTCTTGACCGCTGCCGGTGCGCGGCGGTCGGAGTTGCCTTCGCGCAGGACCGGGTTCACGGCCGAGCCCAGGCACTTGGAATAGCGCTTCTGGATTGCCTTTTCTTCGTCGTTCTTCGGATCTTCCGGATAGTCCGGCACCTTGTAGCCCTTGCCCTGCAGTTCGCGGATGGCGCTGACCAGCTGGTGCACCGAGGCGCTGATGTTCGGCAGCTTGATGATGTTGGTGTCCGGCAGCTGGGTCAGCTTGCCCAGCTCGGCCAGGTTGTCCGGCACGCGCTGCGCTTCGGTCAGGAATTCGGGGAACTCGCCCAGGATACGGCCCGCCACCGAGATGTCGCTGGTGGTGACGTTGATGCCGGCGGGCTTGGTGAAGGTCTGGATGATCGGGAGGAACGCACTGGTCGCCAGCAGCGGAGCTTCGTCGGTCAGCGTGTAGATGATGGTGGGTTGCTGGGTACTCATTGCTTCTCTCAGATCCTCGAACGGGTGGTAGGACATCCGCCTGCTGGGTCACAGCGCGGCGGCATACTAGGCGAAAAATAGAATTTTGCCTCAGTTTGCTTTCAGGGGCCTGAAAACCCACTGCTTTTTGCGCGGCTATCGGCAGAAATCCGGATGCCGGTGCCGCGTTGGGCCCGCCCGCACAGCATGATCGTTCGCAGATTGCACCGGCACGGTGCCCATATCGCATCTACGCTGCGACGCAACATGCCGGGGCCGTGCGCCCCACGGATCACAGTTCTGTCAAACTCGGCGCCGACAATGCAGGGTTTTGTCCTCTTCAACGCCAAGGAAAACCACAATGTCTCGTCATTTGCTGCTGGCCCCGGCGGCCATCGCACTGGGCTGCCTGGGCGCGGCGCAGGCGTGGGCGCAGGCCCCTGCCGCCTACCCCGCCACGCTGGCAGGCCACGCTATGCTGCCGGCCCAGACCCTGCTTGCCGTGCCGAAGGACGCGCCTGCTGACCTGCAGGTCAGCGGCAAGTTCACCACCGCGAAGCGCGTGGACACGCCGGGCACGGTCGAAGGCAAGTCCAATGGCCGCCCCACCGGCGTGTCGCTGCCGTTCCGCGGCCAGCCGGCACAGGGGCATTCCGGCATCAAGCGCATGGCCGACGGCAGCTTCTGGGTGCTGACCGACAACGGCGCCGGCGCCAAGGCCAACTCGCCGGACTTCATGCTGTACCTGAACCACTACAAGGTGGACTTCGGCAGCGGCCGCCTGCAGCGCCTGAAGACCATCTTCCTGCACGACCCGGACCAGAAGGTGCCGTTCCGCATCGTCCACGAGGGCACCAGGCAGCGCTACCTGACGGGGTCGGATTTCGATACGGAGAGCTTCCAGTTCGCCGATGGCGCGATCTGGATCGGCGACGAGTTCGGCCCGTTCCTGATCAAGGCGGACCTGGACGGCAAGGTGCTGGCCGTGTTCGACACCAAGGTCGACGGCAAGGTGGTGCGCTCGCCCGACCATCCCGCCGTCACCGCGCCCGGTGCGCCGGACGGCAGCGTGAAGTTCCAGGTGCGGCGCTCCAAGGGCTTCGAGGGCATGGCGTCCTCGCCCGATGGCAGCAAGCTGTACGCGCTGCTGGAAGGCGCGCTGTGGGACGAGGCCGCCAAGGGCTACGAGAACGAAGGCGGCAAGCCCTACCTGCGCGTGCTGGAGTTTGATGTCAGGCAGCAGGCCTGGACCGGCCGCCACTGGAAGTACGTACTGGAAGGCGCCAGCCACGCCATCGGCGACTTCAACATGATCAATGCCACCACCGGCCTTATCATCGAGCGCGACAACGGCGAAGGCACGCCGGACAAGGCCTGCCCGGCCGGGCAGAAGCGCCCGGACTGCTTTGACGATGTGGCGAAGTTCAAGCGCGTGTACAAGGTCGAGCTGAGCGATGCCAACGCCGGCGGGCCGCTGCGCAAGATCGGCTATATCGACCTGCTGCGCATTGCCGACCCGGGCAAGCTTGCGCGCAAGCCGTTGACCGATGGCGTGCTGGCGTTCCCGTTCTTCACCATCGAGAACGTCGACGTGGTCGACGCCACGCATATCGTGGTGGGCAACGACAACAACCTGCCCTTCAGCAGCAGCCGCGAGCCGAACAAGGCGGACGACAACGAGCTGGTGTTGCTGGAGGTGGGGGAGTTCCTGAAGGCGCGGTGAGCGTCTGCTGTGATGGGGGGGGTGCTCCCCTCTCCCGCTTGCGGGAGAGGGGAGAAAACAAGCAGGCTACGCTTACGCCGCCAGCCTGAACGTCGACACCGCCTCCTTCAGCCGCTGCGCCTGCTCCTCCAGCGAGCCTGCTGCAGCAGCGGCCTCTTCCACCAGCGCCGCGTTCTGCTGCGTCACGGTATCCATCTGCGTCACCGCCTGGTTGACCTGCTCGATCCCGGCGCTCTGCTCGGCCGAGGCCGCGCTGATCTCGCCCATGATGTCGGTCACGCGCCTGACCGCGGCAACGATCTCCACCATGGTCTGGCCGGCCTGCGTCACCTGCATGGAACCCTTCTCGACGCGATCGACCGAATCGCCGATCAGCGCCTTGATCTCCTTGGCTGCGGAAGCGCTGCGCTGCGCCAGCGTGCGCACCTCGCCCGCGACCACCGCGAAGCCGCGGCCCTGTTCGCCGGCGCGCGCGGCTTCCACCGCGGCATTGAGCGCCAGGATATTGGTCTGGAAAGCGATGCCTTCAATCACGGCGATGATGTCGACCACCTTCCTCGACGCGCCGTTGATCTCCTCCATGGTCTCGGCAACCTTGCCCGCCGCGTCGCCGCCCTTCTCGGCGATGTCCGAGGCATTGACCGCCAGCGTGCTGGCCTGGCGCGCGTTGTCGGCGTTCTGGCGCACGATGCTGGTCAGCTCTTCCATGCTGGCCGCGGTCTGCTGCAGCGACGAGGCCTGTTCTTCCGTGCGCTGCGACAGGTCGGTGTTGCCGGCCGCGATCTGGCTGGTGCCGGACACGATCGACTCGGTGCCCGCGCGCACCTGGCGCACGATGCGCAGGATATTGGCGTTCATGTCCGCCAGTGCCTGCAGCAGCTGTCCGGTTTCATCGCGGCTGTCGACGTCGATGCGGCTGGTCAGGTCGCCCGACGCCACGGTGCGCGCCACCGCCACGGCGCGATGCAGCGGCCGCGTGATGCCCGCCGTCAGCCATACCGAGAACGCGATGCCGATCGCCAGCACCACCACGCCCAGCCCGATCAGGCTGTTGCGGGCGTTGGCGTAGATGCCGTTGATCTCGCGCGCGGTGGCGTCGATGCTGGCACGCTGGATGTCGAGCAGCTTCTGGATCTCGCCCAGGTAGGCGTCGCCGGCCGGGACGAACTCTTTCTCCAGCACCTGGTTGGCCTCTTCGGTCAGCCCCTCTTGCTTGAGTTTGGTGATCTTGTCGCGGCCGTTGTTGTACGGGTCGCGCACGCTCAGGATCTTCTGGAATGCGGCCTTTTCCTCGGCCGAGCTGAGCATGGGCTGGAGCTTGTCGCGCAAGGCGGCGATGCCTTCGATCGACGCCTTGGTCTCGGCCGCGAAGAACGCGCCGAGCGACGGGTCGGCACTGCGCGCCACCGCCGTGGTGCGGCGCACGCTGGTGTGCATGAGGCGGTACCAGTCGCTGACCAGCCGCTCCTTGGTCAGCGGCTGCTGCATCATCGCGTGCGTGCGCTCAGCCACCTGTTGCAGGCGCATCATGCCGAATACCGTCATGAGCGCAGAAAGCAGCAATACCACCCCAAAGCCGATGCCGAGGCGTACCCCGATGCCTAGATTCTTCATGTCTTCTACCTGATTAGCACTGGTTACGGCGAAGTGCCGGTCCGCGCCTGGGACCGGCGCGGCGTTCTTCGCTCTCATCGTCCGCGGACGGGCCCGGTCGGGCCAACGCACTTGCGGGCTATGGATGCCAACGGCATGGGGTCCGGGAACTTTAGGGTCTTCCTCGATTGACGGCCAGAAGTGTGCGGATACCGGCTATAGTGGACAGGAACCCGGCCGAAGGGCACGCTCCATCCCCGCCGCCGGCCACCCTGCCAGTCCTTCCAGAAGGAGACCCAGCATGGCCACGCCTCCCAATCCCTTTGCAGACTTCACCAAGATGATGGAACAGTTCCGCCTGCCGGGCGTGGACATGAGCGCGGTAATGGAAGCGCGCCGCAAGGACATCGAGGCCCTGACCGAGGCCAACAAGCTGGCCTATGAGGGCATCCAGGCCCTGGTGCAGAAGCAGCAGGAGATCTTCGCCCAGACCATGCAGCAGCTGCAGGCGGCCGCTCAGCAGTACAGCACCGCTGGCAATCCTGCCGAGGCCATGGCCAAGCACAGCGAATTCGTGCAGCAGCAGCTGCACCAGGCACTGGAGAACATGCGCGCGCTGGCCGAAACCGCGCAGAAGGCGCAGGCCGAAGCGCTGGCCGTGATCAGCAAGCGCGCCGAGCAGAATGTGAAGGAGGCTGGCGAGTTGCTCAAGCCGAAATCCAAGGGCTAGCCCAGGCCACCGCTAGCGCTGCTCGGGCGGGACCGGGGCGATCGCCCCGGCAAAGCGGGCATGCACCTCGAGGTCCACCGGCCGGTGCTTGACCCTGGTGCTGGCCGGGTCGTTGCCGAGGTAGTTGCCGTTCTTCCAGTCGCGTGCCGGGCGCACCGGACGCGGCACGAAGCCGCCCCCGCAGTTCGGGCAGACATTGCGGAGCGTATCCACGCAGTCTGCGCAGAAGGTGCATTCGTACGAGCAGATGCGGGCTTCGGTCGATGCGGGTGGCAGGGGCTTGTTGCAATGCTCGCAGCCCGGTCGTTTCCGGGCGTTATATCAACCATCTTTCGGCAACGGAAATGAATGCCGCGACCGTGTCTCTGGGCATCGCCGGACGTCCCAAGGCTCGATGCTCCCCTACATCGGCCTGCGATAGTGAAGCCTCGTCGCACTGGCTTATCGCTCCCCCTTACCGCACCCACCCCCTCTCCATCAACGGCACATCCCACGGCGGCTCGCCCTGCAGCCTTTCCGCCAGGTAGTCCACCAGCACCCGCACCTTCAGCGCCTGCCGCTGCGTGGCCGGATACACGGCGGCGAACTCGAACGATGACAGCGCATAGTCGTGCAGCACCGGGACCAGCCGGCCGGCCAGCAGGTCTTCGCTGGCGACCAGCGTGGGCAGGCAAACCACGGCGGCACCGCTGACCGCATAGTCGCGCAGCAGGTGGACGGAGTTGGTGCGCATGCGCGGGGCCAGGTCGATCTCGACCGATTCGGCATCGCGCGAGAAGGTCCACTTGTTGCGGGTCGGGTAGGCGGAGTACAGCGCCACCTTGCTGCAGATCAGGTCCGCCGGCCGCTCCGGCTTGCCCCAGCGTTCAATGAACTCCGGGGCCACGCAGAAGATGCGGCGCAGCGTGAACAGGCGCCGCGCGATCAGCGAATCGTTCTGGGGCGCGAAGATCTGGAAGGCCACGTCGAAGCCTTCCTCGATCGGGTCGATGACGCGGTCGTTGACGACGACGTCCAGTTCGATATCCGGATACTGCTGGCTGAAGCCGGCCAGGATATCGGCGAAGTGGCCAATGGCGAAGCCGGGCAGCACCTGGATGCGCAGGCGCCCCGCCGGGGTGGCGCGCAGGTCGCGCATCTGGTCGGTCAGGTCGGCCAGGTTGGCGACCACGTCGGCGCATTGACGGTAGTAGGTCTCGCCCACTTCCGACAGGCGCACGTGCCGCGTGCTGCGATGGAACAGCGGCGCGTTGATGTACTTCTCGAGCTGCTGCACGCGGTGGCTGACGACGGAATTGGTCACGCCGAGCTGGCGCGCGGCCTCGGCAAAGCTTAACGTGTCCGCGACCCTGACAAAGGCTTCGATACTGAGAAAACGGTCCATGGCAAACCCGTGCGAAGAGGATCATGACCCACCGCAGTGCTACCATCTGGCCCTCGCCGGGCCAGCAAGGCCGACAACGTACCGCGGTTGCTTGCACAACGGTGGGGCGCGGCGACATCCCGGCCGCGATCAGAAGGCAGTTCGACGGCAATCATAGCGAACGAGGGGCAGATCCGTCATGCAGATCCGTGCATTGCATCGCCGTCGCCTGGTGCTGGGCGGCGCCGCGGCCATGCTGCTGGCCGGCCGCACCGGCGCACAAGCGCGCAGCAACGGCCCGCTGGTGCTGGTCGTGCCGTTTGCGCCAGGTGGCGTGGTCGACAAGACCGCGCGCGCAGTCCATGTTGGCCTCGGACGCCGGCTCGGCCAGACCGTGGTGATCGAGAACCACGACGGCGCCGGCGGCACCATCGGCACGGGCATCGTGGCGCGCAGCAAGGCCAACGGCCACACCATCGGCCTGGTCTATGACTCGTATGCGACCGAGCCGCTGGCCTACCCGAACCTGCCTTACCGCGCCGGGCGTGATCTCACTGGCGTGTCGTATATGGTGCGCGCGCCAATGGCGCTGGTGGTGCCGGCCGCGTCGCCGTGGCGCACGCTGCAGGACTATGTGCGGGCGTGCCGACAATGGCGCGAGGTGTCTTATGCCTCCGTGGGTGTCGGCAGTTCCAACCACCTGACCGCCGAATGGTTCCACCAGGCCGCCGGCACCCATGGCCTGCACGTGCCGTTCCGCGGCGGCGCCCCGGCACTGAAAGACCTGCTGGGCGGCCATGTCGATTCGATGTTCGCCAGCCTGCCGCTGGTGCTGGCGCAACTGCAGGCCGGCAAGCTGCGGGCGCTCGCGGTCAGCTCTTCTGCGCGCAATCCGCATCTGCCGACGGTGCCCACGCTGGCCGACACCTGGCCGGGCCTGGTCACCTATTCCTGGGTCGGCATGATCGCGCCGGCCGGCACGCCGGCCGCGCAGCTCGACCGCCTGGCCGCCGCAGTCAGCCAGACGCTGCGCGAAGCGGCCGTCACGCAGTACCTGTACGACAATGGCTTTGAAGTCGTGGCCAGCGGACGCGAGGCGATGAATGCACTGGTCGCTTCCGAAGCGGCGCGCTGGGCGGAACTGGCGCGGCAACGCACGCTGGCGCTGAGCTAGCGCGATGCCTAGTGCGCCTGCGGCTCGTCCCGTGCTGCTTCCGCAGCCGGGCGTGCCGCCGTCGGCGCCGACGGTGCGCCGGTGATCTTCGGCACGCACTCGCCACGGAACCAGGCCACCGTGACCGCCTCGCCCGCCAGCAGGCGCTTGACGGGCGGCACCACTTGCTCGCCGATCAGCATGCCCAGCAAGCCGATCAGCGCCACCACCGGCGGCGCCGGCGAGCGCACCTGCAGCAGTGCATAGATGATGCCGACCAGGATGCCGGCGGCCAGTGATACCAGATAGAGCTTCATTGCGTTCTCCCTGAAATGATTGGTGGTGCCGCGCGGGCTTCAGCGCGCAAAGTGCGGCGCAATGCCGGCATCCACGTTGATCCATACCGAGCGCGACTCGGTGTAGCCGTGCATCGCCTCGAACCCCATGTCGCGCCCGTAGCCGGATTCACCCACGCCGCCGAAGGGGCTGCCCGGATGGACGCGCTTGTAGCAGTTGACCCAGCACATGCCGCCGCGGATATCGCGCGCGAGGCGGTGCGCGCGGGCCAGGTCGCGCGTCCATAGCCCGTTGCCCAGCCCGTATTGCGTGGCGTTGGCGATGGCCAGCGCCTGCTCGTCGCTGGCAAAGCGCAGCACCGTGACGACCGGGCCGAAGACCTCTTCCTGGGCGATGCGGTCCTGCGGGCGCGCAGCGACCACAGTGGGCTCGACATAGAAGCCCTGGCGCAGGCCGGGGTCGGCAGGGGCCTTGCCTCCGGCCAGCACGGTGCCGCCCTGGGCCTGTGCCATCTCCACAGACTCCAGCACGCGGTCGCGGTGGGCGGCCGAGGTCAGCGGCCCCATCTCGGTGGCAGGGTCGGCCGGATCGCCCACGCGGATCGATTGCGCCAGCGCCACGAAGCGCTCGAGGAAGGCATCGGCGATGTCCTCATGCAGCAGCAGGCGCGAGCCGGCGATGCAGGCCTGGCCCTGGTTGTGGAAGCTGGCCCAGGCCGCGCCCGCCACGGCGGTATCCAGGTCGGCATCGGCAAAGACGATATTGGCGCCCTTGCCGCCCAACTCTAGCTGGATGCGCTTGAGGTTGCCGCGCGAGGCCTCGACGATGCGCCGGCCGGTGGCAGTGGACCCCGTGAAGGCGATCTTGTCCACGTCGGGATGATTGGCCAGCCGCTGCCCGGCCACGTTGCCGAAGCCGGGCACGACGTTGATCACGCCCGGCGGGAAACCGACGTCAGCCGCCAGCGCCGCCACGCGCAGCGCGGACAGCGGCGTCAGCTCCGACGGCTTGAGCACCACCGTATTGCCCGCCGCCAGTGCCGGCCCCAGCTTCCAGCCGGTGAACATCAGCGGGAAGTTCCACGGCACGATCTGCCCCACCACGCCGACCGGGGCCCGTTGCACATAGTTGAGAAAACCGGGTTCGACCGGCACCACGGTGCCTTCGATCTTGTCGGCCATGCCCGCGAAGTAACGGAAGCACGCGGCGGTGCGCGGTACGTCGAGGCCGCGCGCATCGCGGATGGGGTGGCCGGTGTCGGCGCTTTCGAGTTCGGCCAGACCCGTGTCGGCCTCGATGGCGTCGGCCAGCCGTGCCAGCAGCCTGCCGCGTTCGCCGGCGGCGAGGCGCGACCATGCGGGAAAGGCGCGGCGTGCCGCGGCCACGGCGCGGTCGATATCGAGCTGCGCGCCCGCGGTCACGCGCGTGATCAGGCTGCCGTCGTGCGGATTGACGACGTCGAGGGTGTCCCCGTCAAGGGCGTCGACGAAGCGGCCGTCGATAAACAGCTGGTTGTGCATGGGGGGTCCTTGGGGACGAGGGACGCGTAGGTGGCAGGGTGGCGGCATTGCCTGAAGGGCGGTGTCGGTCGCCACGCCTGCCCTCACCCCTGCCCCGCTCCCGCAAGCGGGAGAGGGGAGTTCCGCAGCGGCAGATCGGAAGGCCGTCGCTATGGCTTGCTTATTCCAGAGGCCGCCCCGCTGCCAGCAGGTGCCGCACCCGCGGCGGCCCTTCGCCGGTGTGGAAGCGCGCGACCTCGCGCTGCAGGTCTGCGTCCGCGTGCGGCACGCGCTCGTGCTGGCGCAGGTGCTCGGCCCAGGATTCGACCAGGAACCACTCGGTGTAGGCCTCGGCATCGGCCGGGTCCTCCATCACGCCCCAGTTGAACGCGCCGTCGCGCAGCCGTTCCTCGGACAGCTTGTGGATGGCTTGCAGGAAGCCTTGGCGGTCGGCCGCGCGCACGCGGTATTCGATCAGGATCATCACCGGGCCGCGGTCGTGCGCCACCTCTTCGGCGGCTTCGGGCGCTGGCCAGTGCCGTGCCGGGCCCAGGTCTTCCTCGCCACGCGGCAGCTTGACGCGGTGCATGACGAAGGCGGCCACGCACAGCGCGGCCGCGGCGATCATCAGCGCCGCCGGAGTGCCCAGCCCCTGCGCGACAAAGCCCCACACCAGGCTGCCCAGCGCCATGGCGCCGTTGAACACCATCTGGTAGACCGCCAGCGCGCGGCCGCGCACCCAGTTGGGCAGGATCGCCTGGGCCGTGCCGGCCAGCGTGGTCAGCGCCAGGATCCACGCGGCGCCAAGCAGCAGCAGCGCCAGCATGGCGACCCATGCCGGCGGCGCCACCGACAGCACCGCCATCACCGCGGCGGTAGCCAGTGCCGCGGCCAGCATCAGCTGGTCCAGGTCCAGCCGTTTCTGCAGGCGCGGCATCACCAGCGCGCCCAGGATCGCACCCACGCCGACCGCGCCAAGCAGCATGCCGTACAGCGATGCGCCGCCGTGCAGCATCTGGCGCGCCACCAGCGGCAACAAGGCCCAGATGCTGCTGCCCAGCGCGAAGTAGCAGGCCGCGCGCAGCAGCACCACATGGAGCTTGCTGTGCGCCCTGGCAAAACGCACGCCGGCGCGGAAAGCACCGAAGAAATGCTCGCGCAGCGGGTCTTCGGCGCGTGCCGGGCGCTTCCACCACAGCAGCGCGGCAATCACGAACAGATAGCTGGCCACGTCCGCGCCATAGGTCGCCGCCGCGCCGAACGCGGCCAGCAACAGGCCGCCCGCGGCCGGCCCGATGGCGCGCGCGATATTGACGCCCAGCGAGTTCAGCGCCACCGCCGGCTTCAGTTCACCGGCCGGCACCAGTTCCGGCACGATCGACTGCCAGGTCGGCCCCATCATCGCGGTGCCGATGCCGCCCAGGAAAGCCAGGCCGATCAGCAGCTCGATGGTCAGCCCGTCCTGCCATGCCAGCAGCATCAGCGAACCGCTGACCATTGCCAGCCCCACCTGGATCACGATCAGGAAGCGGCGGCGGTCGAGGATGTCAGACAGCACGCCGGCGGGAATCGCCAGCAGGAACACCGGCAGCGTGCCGGCCGCCTGGATCATGGCGACCGCGGCGGGCGAGCCCGACAGGTCAGTCGCCAGCCAGGCGCTGGCCACATCGCGCATGAAGCTGCCGATATTGCCCAGCACCGTCGCCGCCCACAGCACGGCGAAGGTGCCATGCGCCAGCGGCGCGAAGCTGCCGCCGGCCGGCGCGGCGGCACCGGGGATCGGCGCGGGCTTGGCGGCCGGGCTCATGCCTGGCCCCTGCCCGCGCGGCGTTGCCGCAGGTCTTCCCAGGCGACCAGGCAAAGGCCGCCGGCCAGCGCGATATGCTCGAAGAAGGCGTTGGCCTGCCCGAAGCGTGCATCCGGCGGCGCCTGCCAGAAGCGGTTGGCGACAAAGGTTGCCAACAAGGTGAAGACGGCCAGCGCCAGCGCGCCCAGCCACCGCAGCCGCCCGCTCAGCATCAGCGCGGCCGCGCCCAGTTCCAGCACGATCACGGCCGCTGCCAGCGGCGCGGCCGGCGCCAGGCCGAAGTGCTGCATCTCGGCGATGGCGGCACCGAAGTCAGCCGCCTTGACCAGTCCACCCTGCAGGTAGGGCGCGGACAGTGCCAGCAGCGCCAGCCAGCGCAGCCAGGCCGAGGGCGCGCCGGGCGTGGTCGCCGCGCGCGCCGTGGGGCGGATGGGATGGGCAGTCATGGTCGGGTCTCCTGGTATCGGCAACGCAGCGGCATCAGAACGCCCAGCATGAGCAACCCAGCGCGCCCCAGAACGTACTCTCGTCCGAGGTGGGCACGCCGGCCGTCCAGGCCCTGGCATGCGCATGGCCGTGCACGCCGCATGAACTGGCACAGCCGCAGGCTGTGTTCAAGGCCAGCTTTTGGGCTTGCGGGCGCGGCTGGTAGCCGCCCGCGTGGCGCACCGGCGACCAGTCCGGCATGGCCGGCGGGATGGCGGGCGACAGCTTGCCGAAGTCGCCGTCGCCATAGACCACTTCGCCGCCGAGGATGGTCAGCACCGAGGTGATGTCCTGGATCTCGTCGCCCGGCACGCTGAAGTAATCCGCGGACAGCACCGCCAGGTCGGCCAGCTGGCCCGCCTTGATCTGGCCCTTCTTGCCGGTTTCGGACGAGAACCAGGTATTGGCCTCGGTCCACAGCCGCAGCGCGGTCTCGCGGTCGAGCAGGTTGGCCTGCGGGTACATCGACATGCCGCCCACGGTCTTGCCGGTGGTCAGCCAGTACAGCGACACCCACGGGTTGTAAGAGGCCACGCGCGTGGCATCGGTGCCGGCGCCGACCTTGACGCCCTTCTCCAGCATTTTCTTCACCGGCGGCGTCGCCTCGGCCGCGCGTGCGCCGTAGCGCTCGACAAAGTACTCGCCCTGGTAGGCCATCCGGTGTTGCACCGCGATGCCGCCGCCGAGTGCGGCGATGCGGTCGATATTGCGGTCGGAGATGGTCTCGGCGTGGTCGAAGAACCAGTTCAGGCCGTTGAACGGGACGTCCTTGGCCACCTTTTCATAGACATCGAGCGCACGGGAGATGGTCTGGTCGTAGGTGGCATGCAGCCTCCACGGCCAGCGCTTCTCCGCGAGCAGGCGGATCACCGGCTCCAGGTCGGCCTCCATCGACGGCGCCATCTCGGGGCGCTCGACGCGGAAGTCCTCGAAGTCGGCAGCGGTGTAGACCAGCATCTCGCCGGCGCCATTGTGGCGGTAGAGGTCGTCGCCCTGGCCAGGCTTCACCCTGGAGGCCCAGGTCTTGAAATCGCTGAGCTCTTCCTTGGGCTTCTGCGTGAACAGGTTGTAGGCCAGGCGCACCGTGAGCTGCCCGGCCTGGTGCAGTTCCTCGATGATGCTGTAGTCCTCCGGGTAGTTCTGGTAGCCACCGCCGGCGTCGATCACGCCGGTGACACCCAGCCGGTTGACCTCGCGCATGAAATGCCGCGTGGAGTTCTTCTGGTATTCAGGCGGCAGCTTCGGGCCCTTGGCCAGCGTGGCGTAGAGGATGGTGGCGTTGGGCCTGGCCAGCAGCAGGCCGGTGGGATTGCCGCGCGCATCGCGCGCGATCTCGCCGCCGGGCGGGTTCGGGGTGTCCTTGTTGTAGCCCACCGCGCGCAGCGCGGCGCCGTTCAGGATGGCGCGGTCGTACAGGTGCAGGATGAAGACCGGGGTGTCGGGCGCCACGGCATTCAGTTCCTCGATGGTGGGCAGCCGCTTCTCGGCGAACTGGTGCTCGGTGAAGCCGCCCACCACCCGCACCCATTGCGGCGCTGGCGTGCGCGCGACCTGTTCCTTCAGCATGCGCATGGCGTCGGCGAGCGAGCGCACGCCGTCCCAGCGCAGCTCCATGTTGTAGTTCAGGCCGCCGCGGATGATATGCATATGGCTGTCGATCAGCCCGGGAATGGCGCGCCGGCCATTCAGGTCGACCACCTTCGTCTGCGCGCCGGCCAGCTTCATGATGTCCTGGCGCGTGCCGACGGCGACGAAACGCCCGTCGCGGATCGCAACGGCGTCCGCCTGCGGCCTGGACTTGTCGAGCGTGGCGAACTTGCCGTTGACGAGAATGAGGCTGGGCTGGCTGCCAGGCGGCATGGCGAAGGTCTCCGAGAGCGGCGCCGCGCCGAGCGCGGCGGCCGAAGCGATAAATTGCCGGCGGGTGACTGACATCGGGCTCAGGCCTTCAGGAAGGCCAGCAGGTCGGCGTTGACCTGGTCGGCATTGACCACGCACATACCGTGCGAAGCGCCCGGATAAACCTTGAGGGTCGCGCCCTTGACCAGTTCCACCGACCGCTTCGCCGCAGCATCGATGGGCACGATCTGGTCGTCATCGCCATGCAGGATCAGCGTGGGCACGTCGAACTTCTTCAGGTCCTCGGTGTAGTCCACTTCCGAGAATTCCCTGATGCAGGCGTACTGGCCCACGATGCCGCCGGCCATGCCCTGCGCCCAGAAGGCATCGATGGTGCCTTGCGAGACCTTGGCGCCGGGGCGGTTGAAGCCGAAGAACGGCGTCGCCAGGTCCTGGTAGAACTGCGAGCGGTTGTCGGCCACGCCCTTGCGGATGCCGTCGAACACATCGATCGGCAGCCCGCCGGGGTTGGCCGCGGTCTTGAGCATGATCGGCGGCACCGCGCCGATCAGCACCGCCTTGGCGACACGGCCGGTGCCATGGCGGCCGATGTAGTGCGCCACCTCGCCGCCACCGGTGGAATGCCCCACCAGCGTGGCATCGCGCAGGTCCAGCGCGTCCAGCAGCGCGGCCAGGTCGTCGGCGTAGGTGTCCATGTCGTTGCCCTGCGCCGGCTGGTCCGATCGCCCGTGGCCGCGGCGGTCATGGGCGATCACCCGGAACCCCTGCTGCACCAGGAACAGCATCTGCGCGTCCCACGCATCGGCATTGAGGGGCCAGCCGTGGGAGAAGACCACGGGCTTGCCACTGCCCCAGTCCTTGTAGAAGATCTGCGTGCCATCCTGCGTCGTAATGGTGGTCATGATGGGACTCCTGGATGCAATCAAGGGATCGGGTGAGCTTGCGGCTGGTTCAGTGCCGGCTCAGCGGGCAGGCACGGCGGCCAGTGCCTCATGCGGCGTGGCGGTGCGCTGCGCGGCCTTGTGGACCATGGTGTAGGCGTAGTCCACCCCCATACCGTAGGCGCCCGAGTGCTCCTTGACCAGTTTCATCACCGCGTCATACGTGTCGCGGTGGGCCCAGTCGCGCTGCCATTCCAGCAGCACCTGCTGCCACGTGACCGGCACCACGCCGGCCTGGACCATGCGCTGCATGGCGTAGTCGTGGGCTTCCTTCGAGGTGCCGCCGGAGGCATCGGCCACCATGTAGATCTCATAGTCGCCTTCGGCCATGGCGCAAAGGGCAAAGCTGTTGTTGCAGACCTCGGTCCACAGGCCGGACACCACCACCTTCTTGCGACCGTTGGCCTTGAGGGCGTCACGCACCTTCTGGTCGTCCCAGGAGTTCATCGAGGTGCGCTCCAGCAGCTTGTGGTCCGGGAACACATCCAGCAGTTCCGGGTAGGTGAAGCCCGAGAACGACTCCGTTTCCACCGTGGTGATGGTGGTCGGGATATTGAAGATCTTCGCCGCCTTGGCCAGGCCAACGGTGTTGTTCTTCAGGGCCTGGCGGTCCATCGACTGCACCCCGAAGGCCATCTGCGGCTGGTGGTCGATAAAGATCAGCTGGCTGTTTTGCGGGGTCAGGACTTCGAGCTTGGGGTTCGTCATGATGATCTCCGGTCAGGGGGCGCCTGGATAGGCTGTGAAGTTAGTTATTGCTACCGCTGTATTCGTTCACCAGTGGTGTTCGCCTGGGGTGTGTGCATAGTAGGCAAGGCGCCGTGCACTGACTACGTAGCAAAGTCCGAGGACAGTGTTCGCGATTTGCGAATAATCGGGAGATGCAGTCGGGCGGCGGGCCGTGGCGGGAAATGGCGAGCGTGAGGGCGCTGCCCAGCGCTGCGGGGTGGGTACTGCCAGGGGGACTCGGGGCGAGATGCGCCAGGCGGGTACGTGCCTGCACCCGCCTGGCAACGGCCGGCATTGCGCCGGCCGGAACTTCAGGTCAGATCACGCCTTGCGCCAGCATGGCGTCGGCCACCTTGACGAAGCCGGCGATGTTCGCGCCTTCCACGTAGTTGATATAGCCATCCGCCTTCTGCCCGTGGTGGATGCAGTTCTGGTGGATGTCCTTCATGATCGCGTGCAGCTTCTCGTCGACCTCGGCATGGTGCCAGGACAGGCGCATGGCGTTCTGCGACATTTCCAGGCCGGAAGTGGCAACGCCGCCGGCATTGCTGGCCTTGCCCGGGGCGTAGAGGATCTTCGCATCGACAAAGCGGTCCACGGCTTCCAGCGTCGACGGCATGTTGGCGCCTTCGGCCACGCAGATCACGCCATTGCCGAGCAGGGTCTCGGCGTCGTTGCCGTCCAGCTCGTTCTGGGTGGCGCACGGCAGCGCCACGTCGGCGGGCACGTGCCACGGGGTGCGGCCGGCTTCGAAGGCCATGCCGTGGCGGGCGGCAAAGTCAGACAGGCGGCCGCGCTCTTCATTCTTGAAGGCCATCACTTCGGCCAGCTGCTCGGTAGTCATGCCCTGCGGGTAGTGCAGCACGCCGCCTGAATCGGACAGCGTCAGCACCGTGGCGCCCAGCTCGATCGCCTTCTCGGCCGCGTACTGGGCCACGTTGCCCGAGCCCGAGATCAGCACGCGCAGGCCGTCGAAAGCGCGCCCGCGCCGGTGCAGCATCTCCTGCGCAAAGTAGACCGTGCCGTAGCCGGTCGCTTCCGGGCGCATCAGGCTGCCGCCGTAGGCCAGGCCCTTGCCGGTGAAGACGCAGGCGGACTGGTTGGAAAGCTTCTTCATCATGCCGGCCATAAAGCCGACTTCACGTGCGCCCACGCCGATGTCGCCGGCCGGGATGTCGGTATCCGGGCCCAGGTGGCGGAACAGCTCGGTCACCAGCGCCTGGCAGAAACGCATCACTTCGCCATCGGACTTGCCCTTGGGATCAAAGTCCGAGCCGCCCTTGCCGCCGCCCATGGGCAGCGTGGTCAGCGCGTTCTTGAAGGTCTGCTCGAAGCCCAGGAACTTCAGCACCGACAGGTTCACAGTCGGGTGGAAGCGCATGCCGCCCTTGAACGGGCCGATGGCCGAGCTGTGCTGCACGCGGAAGGCGCGGTTGACCTGCACCCGGTTCTGGTCGTCGGTCCAGGCCACGCGGAACTGGATCACGCGCTCGGGCTCCACCAGCCGCTCGAGCAGGGCCTGGTCGGCGTAGCGCGGATTGCGCTCGACAAAGGGCCAGAGCGTCATCATCACTTCCTTCACGGCCTGGAGGAATTCAGGTTGATTGGGGTCGCGGCGGGCAACCCCCGCCAGGAATGCGTCAAGGGAGGGAGAATTCACGGATGTCTCTTGCTGTGCTGGAGTGGCTGGATCCGGCAGCCTTGCCGGCTTGGTGCCGGTCTGTGGTGCCGTCTGGCGTTGCGCCGATGGAAGGTGGGTGGCCTCCGGTTGTCCGCACATTCACGGCGGGGCCGTGCCTGTCGGACAATGCAGCACTTTAGCACCAGCGTGGGGCACACGACAGTCAAAACACCTGTGACAGCGGCGTGAAAGCCGCATTTTAGTGCATCAGGCGGGGATTTCCGTGCGATCAGCGGACGGCGCCGCCTTTGGGAATCCGACTGGGGCGGACGCTCTGGGCCTTCAGGCGATGAGCAGCTTGGCGCCCCGCTCCTTGAGCGCCGCGGCCAGTTCCGGCTCCGGCGCCATGTCCGTAATCAGCCAGGCAGCCAGGTCGAAATGCTTGATGGTCACGCCGGTATTGCGGCCGAACTTGGTATGGTCAGCCACCACGCAGGCCACGTCGGCGGCCAGCAGCATGCGGCTGCGCAGTTCCGCCGCGGCGCGGGAGAAGTCGCAGATCTCGCCGCGCGGCGTGACGCCGCCGATGCCGACAAAGGCAAAGTCGGTGTGGTAGCGCGACAGCTGTTCGATGGTGTCCCAGCCGTGCGTGGCGTCTTCGTTGTCCTGCAGCTCCCCGCCCAGCACGATCACCCGGTTGCCGTTGCGCCGGCCCAGCAGCTGGGCGATGGCAAGGTCGTTGGTGTAGACCAGCAGGTTGTGGTGGCCATGCAGCGCCTGCGCCACCGCGTGGGTGGTGGTGCCGTAGTCCAGGATCAGCGAGGCGCCGTCGCGCACCAGCTCGGCGGCGCGCACGCCGATCGCGCGCTTGCCTTCGGCATTGACCGCGGCGCGGGTCTGGGTATCGGGCTCGGTGCGGTCAGAAGTCAGCGCGCCGCCGTGGGTCAGCACCAGCAGGCCACGGGCGGCCAGCGCGTTGAGGTCGCGCCGGACGGTCTCGCGCGAGACGTCGAGCTCGGTCACCAGTTCGCTGATAGCCAGCGCGCCGGTGGCGGAGAGCTGGTCGAGGATGTATTTCTGCCGTTGTTCGGCGAGCACGGTGACTCCGGAAGCGTCAGGGACTGGGGGCTGATTCTAGCGCAGCGGGTGCTGCGGTGTGCCAAGGACCATGCCCCTCTCCCGCTTGCGGGAGAGGGGCCAAACCAGCGACAGATTCATTTCCCCCGGTGCTTCACGCCCACGGCAACGTCACCGTCTTCAGGTTGGTAAAGCTCTTGGCCGCCTCCTGCACGCCTTCCTTATAGCCCAGCCCCGAATCCTTGATGCCCCCAAACGGCGTCAGTTCGATGCGGTAGCCCGGCACTTCCCAAAGATTGACCGTGCCCACATGCAGCGAGTTGGCGATTTTGGTGAAGGCCTCGATATTGTTGGTGCACACGCCGGAAGACAGCCCGAACGCGGTCCCGTTGGAAATCCGGATGGCGTCATCGACATCGCGGAAGGTAATGATCGGCGACACCGGCCCGAACGTCTCCTCACGCACCACCGTCATCGACGGGTCCACGCGGTCGATCACGGTCGGCGAATAGCTGGCGCCGTTGCGGTGGTTGCCCACCAGCAAGCGCGCGCCGTGCGCTACCGCTTCATTGACGCGCGCCTCGAACAACATCGCGGCCTGCTCGTCGATCACCGTGCCCATGTCCACGCCGCGATCCATCGGGTCGCCGTATTTCCAAGCGCGCGTCTTCTCGACCACCAGTTCGGTAAAGCGCGCGGCGACGGCCTCATGCACCAGCATGCGCTTGACCGCGGTGCAGCGCTGGCCCGAGTTCTTGTAGGAGCCCTGCACCGCCAGGTCCGAAGCGCGGTCCAGGTCGGCATCGTCCAGCACGATCAGCGGGTCGTTGCCGCCCAGCTCCAGCACTACGCGCTTGTAGCCGGCCTTGCTGGCAATGTACTTGCCGATCGCCACGCCGCCGGTAAAGGTCACCAGGTCCACGGCGGGGTGCGTGATCAGCTCGTCGGCGATCTCGCGCGGGTCGCCGGTGATCACCTGCAGCATCTGCGGCGGCAGGCCGGCTTCATACAGCAGGTCGGCCAGGTAGAACGCCGACAACGGCACCTTCTCCGACGGCTTGAGCACCATGCGGTTGTTGGTGGCGATCGACGGCGCCACCTTGTGCGCCACCTGGTTCATCGGGTGGTTGAACGGCGTGATGGCGCAGATCACGCCCAGCAGCGGCTCGCGCTGGGTCATCACGCGGCGCTTCTTGCCGTGCGGGGTCAGGTCGCACGAGAACAGCTGGCCATCGTCGCGCAGCGCCTCGGTGGCGGCAAAGCCAAGCACGTCGGCGACGCGGCCGATCTCATACAGCGAATCCTTCTTGGACAGGCCGGATTCCAGCGTGATCAGGTCCGACGCTTCTTCAGTGCGCTCACGCAGCAGCGCGGCGGCGCGGTTCAGGATGGCGGCGCGCTCATAGCGCGTCAGCGTGGAGCGGTAGGCCTGGCCCACTTCGAAGGCACGGCGCACATCGTCAAGCGTGGCCTTGGGCACGGTGCCGACCAGAGTGCCGTCATACGGGTTGCGCACTTCGATCATGCGCTCGCGCACGATCTTCTGGCCGTCGATGCGCAGGGCCTCGGCGCGGAAATGGGGGCTGACGGCGCCAGCGGGGAATTGGGGGGCGTTCATAAGTCTCCTCCGGTCAACACGGTTCGGTACGGCTCGATGCACTCAGTGCAGATGGTTCAGCGCGACATCGAAGATGTCGAAGTTGCGCAGGAGGGCCTTGCCGGGGATACCGGCCGTGGCGCGGTTGAATACCAGCGGCACGGTCTGCTCCGACACGCCACCGTGCGAGCGCAGCGGCGCGTCCAGCCCGGACAGGTCGTGGCGGCTGTGGCTGGTGCCCAGCACCACATGCTTGTCGCTGGTCACCACCAGGTCGCCGACGCGGTCGGGCGGCAGTTCAAAGCGCGCGCAGGCCTCGGCATTGGTCAGCACGCTTTCCACGCCCTGCAGGTCGGACAGCCGGGCCTTGATCGCGGCCGGGTCCGCATCGTCGGGCAGATAGATGGTGGCGTAGGACCCGAGCGCACCGTGGTGGACCACGTAGGGATCGGTGATCGGCAGGATCACGCGCGCGCCGCCGTCTTCCACGCCGCGGCCCAGCCATGCGTCCAGGTGGTCCTGCAGGTAGATCACGTTGGGCGCCTTGGTGGCGTCGTCGTGCTTGGCGTTCATGCCGTGGTCGGCGGTCAGCGCGACCACGCAGCCCAGTTCGTCCAGCCGCGCCAGGTACTTGTCCATCATGGCGTAAAAAGCGTTGGCGCCGTCCGAGCCGGGTGCGAACTTGTGCTGGATATAGTCGGTGGTGGACAGGTACATCAGGTCCGGGCGGCGCGTTTCCATCAGGCGCACGCCGGCGGCGAAGACGAACTCCGACAACTCCGCGCTGTACACGTCTGGAACCGGCATGCCGACCAGTTCGACCACGCCGTCGATGCCGTTCTCTTCCACCGTGGCCTGGTCGGCCTTCTCCGACGAGAAGCAGATGCCCTGCATGCCGTGGCCCAGCAGGCGGCGCAGCTTGTCCTTGGCGGTCACCACGGCGACGCTGGCCCCGGCATCGGCAAACGCGGCCAGGATGGTGCCGGCGCGCAGGTACTTGGGGTCGTTCATCATCACTTCCTCGCCGCGCCCGCCGTTGGCGCTGCGGTCAAAGAAGTAGTTGCCGCAGATGCCGTGCACCGCCGGCGGCGCGCCGCAGACGATGGACAGGTTGTTGGGGTTGGTGAAGGTGGGCACCACGCAGGCGCCGCGGAAGGCGGAGCCGGCTTCCAGCAGTCGCTTCAGGTAGGGCGCGCGGCCGCTGGCGGCGGCGGCTTCCAGGTAGTCGAACTCGCAGCCGTCGACGCAGACCACCACGACGGGCTGCTGCATCCAGCGGTAGGTGCGCTGGTTGACGGTAATGGTGCGGGCATTGGTGTCAGGCATGTTGGGGTTCCTGTGCTTGGGCGCGATCGGGGTCGGTACTTTCCATGGATACGGTCGGATTCAGGCAGCGGCGCCCTTGTCGGCGCTGGCCGGGTCCACCGCGGCATGCATGCGGGCGCGGCCACGCTCCACGTGCTCGCGCATCAGGCGCGCGGCCAGTTCGCCGTCGCGCGCGGCAATCGCCGAGACGATGGCGCGGTGCTCGCGGGTGGAGTCGGGCATGGCGGCGTGGCTGCCGGACAGCGCTTCGCGCCGGAACAGCGTCAGTTCCTTGACCAGGCGCCGGTAGGTATCCAGCAGCTTGCGGTTGCCGGCCAGTTCGACCATGCGGTCGTGGAACTCCAGGTTCAGCCGCGTGTATTCATCGACATCGCGCGCCTGGCTGGCGACGCCCAGCGATTCCACCAGCGCGCGCAGTTCGCGCAGGCCCTCGGGCGTGATGCGGGCGGCCAGCTGGCGGCCGATGAACTCATCCAGCACGGCGCGCAGCTCATAGATCTCATCGGCTTCTTCCACCGAGATGGCGCGCACGAACACGCCGCGGTTCTTCTCGGTGCGCAGCAGGCCGGCCTGCTCCAGCGCCCGGAAGGCTTCCCGCACCGGTCCGCGCGACACATTGAGCTGCCCTGCCACCTCGATCTCATTGAGCTTGGCGCCGGGGGGCAGGTCGCCCGACATGATCCGCAGTTCCAGTTCGCGCTGCACCAGGGTGGCCAGGGACTGGCTCTGCAGGATGGTGATTTCGCTCGCCAGCGGTGCTTGGCGTGACATGAAAACTCCCGTTTGTGAGGGATTGCGCAATATCGAAAATCCTTATTGCCATTAAAGCAAGCGGTTTGTATATTGTCAACAATCAAGACATCGATGTGGCGCGGATGGTGACGCACGGAGCGCGAAAACCCAGGCATATGTCTTGCAAGTGTTGTAGCACAAGGGTTTCACGGTGATTCAATGTTGTGCAGCACGCCCTATGGCAATGCAACATATTCACCAAATTGACACATATCTCCACCTACAATGCCAGAAGGAGTCCCATGCAACCGTCCTTCACTTCCACCCTGCGCACCGCCGCCGCCCTGCTTGCGCTAGCCGCCTCCGGCACGGTGCTGGCCCAGAAGACCACCCTCACCGTCTACACGGCGTGGGAGATCGAGACCCTCAAGCCGTACGCCGAGGGCTTTGCCAAGGTGGCGCCCGATATCGAACTGAAGTACGTGCGCGACTCCACCGGCGTCATCACCGCCAAGGCGCTCGCCGAAAAAGGCAACCCGCAGGCCGACGTGATCGCCGGGCTGGCTGCGTCGAGCCTGGAACTGCTCAAGCAGGAAGGGATGCTGGCGCCCTACTCGCCCAAGGGCTTCGAGAAACTGACGCGCGACTACAGCGACAAGGCCACGCCGCCGTCCTGGGTGGGGCTGGACGTCTGGGGCGCCACCATCTGCTTCAACACCATCGAAGCCAAGAAGCGCAACCTGCCGCGCCCCGAGACCTGGAAGGACCTGGCCAAGCCCGTCTACAAGGGCACCATCGTGATGCCCAACCCGGCCTCTTCCGGCACCGGCTTCCTGGACGTGACCGCCTGGCTGCAGCTCTATGGCGAACAGGATGGCTGGAAGTACATGGATGCACTGCACGAGAACATCGCCCAGTACACCCATTCGGGCTCCAAGCCATGCAAGCAGGCCGGCTCTGGTGAGTTCCCGATCGGCATCTCGTTCGAGCTGCGCGCGCACAAGACGCTGGCCTCGGGCGCGCCGATCGAGATGATCTTCCCCAAGGAAGGCCTGGGCTACGACATCGAGGCTGCCGGCATCGTCAAGGGCACCAAGAAAATGGAGGCCGCGCAGCGCTACATGGACTGGCTGGCCAGCAAGGAGGCCAACCAGCTGTTTGCCAAGGACTGGGCCATCGTCGCCTATCCGGGCGTGGCGAGGAAGATCGAGACCATCCCGGCCAACTACGAGCAGATGCTGGTCAAGAACGATTTCAGCCATATCGCCAAGAACCGTGAGCGCGTGCTGGCCGAGTGGCAGAAGCGCTATGCCAGCAAGTCGGAGAAGCAGCCCTGAGCGCCTGAGCGCCGTCCTGTACCGGCGCCCTCGCCCCCTGGGGCAGAGGACGCCGGGTCCCCCAACAGAACCCACCGGGCCCCACGCCATGCAGACCTCCCCATCCACGGCCGAGACCTACCTCAGCCTGAAAGGCATCCACAAGCGCTTCGGCGGCAGCAGCGGCGCCTTCGTCGCACTCCACAATATCGACCTGGACGTGCGCCAGGGCGAGCTGCTGTGCTTCCTGGGCCCGTCGGGCTGCGGCAAGACCACGCTGCTGCGCATCATCGCCGGACTGGAATCGCAGAGCGCCGGCACCATCCGCCAGGGCGGGCGCGACATCTCCACGCTGCCGCCGATGGAGCGCGACTACGGCATCGTGTTCCAGTCCTACGCGCTGTTCCCCAACCTGACGGTGGCGGACAACGTGGCCTACGGCCTGGTCAACCGCCGCATGCCGCGTGACCAGCGCCGCGCCCGCGTGGATGAGCTGCTGACGCTGGTGGGGCTGCCCGAGCGCGGCAACCAGTACCCGGCGCAGCTGTCCGGCGGACAGCAGCAGCGCGTGGCGATTGCGCGCGCGCTGGCCACCTCACCCGGCCTGCTGTTGCTGGATGAGCCGCTGTCCGCGCTCGATGCCCGTGTGCGGGTGCGGCTGCGCAGCGAGATCCGCGCGCTGCAGCAACGGCTGAACATCACCACCATCCTGGTCACGCACGACCAGGAAGAGGCATTGTCGATGGCCGACCGCATCGTGGTGATGAACCAGGGCGCGATCGAGCAGGTGGGCACGCCGGCGCAGATCTACCAGCGCCCGGCCACGCCGTTCGCCGCGGACTTCGTCGGCAAGACCAATATGCTGGGCGCGCGCGTCTGCGGCGACGGCGAGCTGCACCTGGGCGGCGTGCGCATGCGCTGCGCCGCGCCCCCGGGCTGTTGCGCCGACGAGGACGTGCAGGTGTTCTTCCGCCCCGAAGACGTATGCGTGCGCGGAATCGAACAGCATGGCCCCAACGTGCTGGAGGCCACCGTGGACAAGATCGAGTTCCTCGGCGCGTTCTCGCGGCTGACGCTGCGCCTGCCTGACGCAGCGTCCGGCGCCCTGTACGCGGACCTCTCCCTCAATGACCTGCACGAGCTGCGCCCGAACACCGGCGACCTGCTGCGCCTGGCCATTCCCGCTGACCGTATCCGCATTTTCCGCCACGCATGCGCATGAGCCTCACTGCGGCGCCGGCCAATACGTCTGCCACCATGCCGGCCACCGATACCATCCCCGCTCCCGCCACCAGCGGGCCGGCCGGGCCTGCCAACCCTGGCGCGCAACCCGCCCCGCCGGCCGTGGTCGCAACCGCCGTGCGCGCGCACTGGACCGACCGCCTCGCCCACGTGCTGCTGGCGCTGGCCGCGCTGGCGCTCGCCTGCTTCGTGCTGGCGCCGATCGTGATGATCCTGGCCAAGAGCGTGCAGAACCGCGACGGCAGCCTGGCCGGCATCGCGCACTTCCGCGCGTATTTCGAGTCGCCCGCGCTGCTGCGCTCGGTGTGGAACAGCCTGTGGGTCTCTGCCCTGGCCACCTGCATCACCCTGCCGCTGGCATTCAGCTTTGCCTATGCGCTGACGCGCAGCCGCATCGCCTGCAAGGGCCTGCTGCGCAACCTGGCGCTGATCCCGCTGCTGGCGCCATCGCTGCTGGCGGCGATCTCCTTCATCTTCTGGTTCGGCAACCAGGGGCTGTTCAAGCCGTGGATGGGCAGCACCCAGATCTACGGGCCGCTGGGCATCGTGGCCTCGCTGGTGTTCGCCACCTTCCCGCATGCGCTGATGATCCTGATCACCGCGCTGTCGCTGACCGACGCGCGGCTGTACGAGGCGGCCGATGCGCTGGGCACCTCGACCGTGCGCAAGTTCTTCACCATCACCGTGCCGGGCGCGCGCTACGGCCTGGTCAGCGCGGCCATGGTGGTGTTCACCTATGCGATCTCGGACTTCGGCATCCCCAAGGTGATCGGCGGCAATTTCCATATGCTGGCCACCGACATCTACAAGCTGGTGATCGGCATGCAGGACTTCTCGCAGGGCGCGGTGGTGTCGCTGATGCTGCTGGTGCCGGTGGCCGTCACCTACTGTGTCGATGCGCGCGTGCAGCGCCGCCAGATGGCGCTGATGTCGGCACGCTCGGTGCCCTACGTGCCGCGCCGCAGCCGCCGCTTCGACCTGGCCATGGCGATGCTCTGCTGGCTGATGGCGGCGTTGATGCTGGCGGTGATGGGCATGGCGATCTACGCGTCCTTCGTCAAGCTGTGGCCGTACAACTTCTCGCTGTCGCTGAACCACTACCGGGTGGGGCTGGTCGAGGGCGGCGTGGTCGATTCCTACCTGAACAGCCTGCGCATGGCGGGACTGGCCGCGGTGATCGGGCCGGTGTTCATCTTCGCCACCGCCTACCTGCTGGAGAAGACCCGCGGCATGGACTGGCTGCGCAGCTTCGTGCGGCTGATGGCGGTGCTGCCGATGGGCGTGCCCGGGCTGGTGCTGGGCCTGGGCTACATCTTCTTCTTCGTGCCGCAGGCCAACCCGATGCACGGGCTGTACCAGACGCTGGGGATCCTGGTGCTGGTGACCATCGTCCACTATTACGCGTCCTGCCACCTGACGGCGGTCACCGCGCTCAAGCAGCTCGACAGCGAGTTCGAGGCCGTGTCCGCCTCGCTCAAGGTGCCGTTCTACAAGACCTTCTTCAAGGTCACGGTGCCGGCCTGCCTGCCGGCCATCCTGGAGATCTCGCGCTACCTGTTCATCAATGCGATGACTACGGTCTCCGCAGTGGTGTTCCTGTACGGCGCCGACACCAAGCTGGCCTCGGTCGAGATCGTCAACCTGGATGAATCCGGCGACATCGGCCCCGCGGCGGCAATGGCGACGCTGGTGGTGCTGACCTCGGCCTTCGCCTGCCTGCTCTATTACCTGCTGCAACGCGTGCTCGATTGCAAGACCCAGGCCTGGCGCCAGGGCAACGACTGACCTTTCCCCTGTTTCCACTCCTTCCCAATCAGGAGCTCATCATGATTCGCGGCAACGACCCGATCCTTCTGACCCCCGGTCCCCTGACCACCTCGCTCGCCACCAAGCAGGCCATGCTGCGCGACTGGGGCTCGTGGGACGCCGCCTTCAACGCCATCACGCGCAGCCTGTGCGACGACCTGGTGCGCATCGTCCACGGCGAAGGCACCCATGTGTGCGTGCCGATGCAGGGCAGCGGCACGTTCTCGGTGGAGGCCGCCATCGCCAACGTGGTGCCGCGCGACGGCAAGGTGCTGGTGCCGCAGAACGGCGCCTATTGCCAGCGCATCCTCAAGATCTGCAAGGTGCTTGGCCGCGCCAGCGTGGAACTGCCGATCCCCGAAGACCAGCCCGCCACCGCCGCGCTGATAGAAGAGGCCATCCGGCGCGACCCGTCGATCACGCACGTGGCGCAGGTGCACTGCGAGACCGGCGCCGGCGTGCTCAACCCGCTGCAGGAAATCGCCGCGCTGTGCCAGCGGCTGGGCAAGGGGCTGATCGTCGACGCGATGAGCTCGTTCGGCGCGATCGAGATCGACGCCCGCACCATGCCGTTCGACGCGCTGGTGGCCGCCACCGGCAAGTGCATCGAGGGCGTGCCGGGCATGGGCTTCGTGCTGGTGAAGAAAGACGTGCTGGAAGCCAGCCAGGGCAACAGCCACTCGCTGGCGCTGGATCTGTACGACCAGTACGTCTACATGCAGAAGACCACGCAGTGGCGCTTCACGCCGCCCACGCACGTGGTGGCGGCGTTCCGCACCGCGCTCGACCAGTTCCTGGAAGAAGGCGGCCAGCCGGTGCGCGGCGCGCGCTACCGCAGGAACTGCGACACGCTGGTGCAGGGCATGGCCGCACTCGGCTTCCGCGCCTTCTTGCCGGCGGCGGTGCAGGCGCCGATCATCGTCACCTTCCATGCGCCGGCCGACGCGCGCTATGACTTCAAGACCTTCTACGCCAGGGTGCGCGAGCGCGGCTACATCCTGTATCCGGGCAAGCTGACGCAGATGGAGACCTTCCGCGTCGGGTGCATTGGTGCGATCGATGACAACGAGATGCGCAATGTGGTGACGGCGATTGGCGAGGTGCTGCGCGAGATGGGGATCAAGATGCAGGCGCCGCTGGCAGAAGCGGCTTGACCCCTTGAGCATCTTCACCTCACTCGCCTAGCAGCAGGCTCCCCTCTCCCGCGAGCGGGAGAGGGGAGCAAACCATCGGTTCGCAAACTCAACCCTTCATGCCCCTCCCCCCAGACTTTCACGGCCTCGCCTTTGCCGCCGTGATGCTGTCCGCGCTGATGCACGCGTCGTGGAACGCCATCGTCAAGATCGGCGGCGACCGCTTGTCGTCGATGGCTCTGATCGACACCTTCTGCCTGCTGGTGGCCTTGCCCTTCCTGTTCCTGGTGCCCCTGCCCGCGCCGCAGGTGTGGCCCTTCCTGCTGGCCACAGTGGCGCTGGAAGTCGGCTACAAGCTGTCGCTGGTGGCTGCCTACAACCGTGGTGACTTCAGCCAGGCCTATCCGCTGATGCGCGGCTCGGCGCCGATGATGGTGGCGATCCTGCTGCTGCTGGCCGGCAGCGAACGGCTGGGGCCAGGCGGCTATGCCGGCATCGCGCTGATCTGCTGCGGGCTGGTCAGCCTGGTGCGCTGGCGCCGGCAATCGCCCGACCTGCTCGGCTTTGCGCTGCTGGCCGGGGCCTGCCTGGCGGCCGGCACCGTGATCGACGGCACCGCGGTCAAGCGCTACGGCGAGGTCTTCACCTACATCGTCTGGCTGCAGGCGATGTCGCACATCTTCATGCCGACCTACGCCTTCAGCCGGCGCGGCAACGCGCTGGTCACGCTGATGCGCACGGAATGGAAGCGCGCGTGGATCGGCGGCATCAACCGGGTGGGCTCGTATGCGCTGATGCTGTGGGCGATGACCATGGCGCCCGTGACCAAGCTGGCGGCGCTGCGTGAATCGAGCGTGATCTTTGCCGCGCTGCTGGGCCACTTCCTGCTGCGCGAGCCCTTCGACCGGCGGCGGCTGATTGCGACCGCGCTGGTCCTGGCGGGGATCCTGACACTGCAACTGGCGCGCTGATCCGTCGACGCATGTTGCATTTTGTGTTGTTTGTTGGCGTTTTTTTGCATAACATGGCAGGCAACGCCAAACCCTTTCCTGCCGAGGTTTTCCCGCCATGTCCCCTGTCATCCCATCCCACTCCCGCGTCGTCATCATCGGCGGCGGCATCATCGGTTGCAGCGTCTCCTATCACCTGACCAAGCTCGGCTGGAAGGATGTGGTCCTGCTGGAACAGGGACAACTGTCCTGCGGCACCACCTGGCACGCGGCCGGGCTGGTCGGGCAACTGCGCTCGCAGGAAAGCATGACGAAACTGATCCGCTACTCCACCCAGCTGTACAGCGAACTGGAAGCGGAAACGGGCCTCGGCACCGGCTGGAAGCAATGCGGCTCGCTGTCGGTCGCGCGCACCGCGGAACGCATGACGCAACTGCGCCGCACCGCGGCGGTGGCGCGGGCCTATGGCGTGGATTGCGAGGTGATCTCGCCCGCCCAGGCCGGCGAACTATGGCCGGTGATGCTCACTGACGACCTGCTTGGGGCGGTCTGGCTGCCGGGCGACGGCAAGGCCAACCCGACTGACCTGACCCAGGCGCTGGCGCGCGGCGCGCGCAGCCGCGGTGCAGTCATCGCGCAGGATACGAAGATCACCGCGATCCATACCCGCGATGGCCGCGCCACCGGCGTGAGCTGGCGCAACAAGGCCGGCGACGAAGGCCGCATCGAGGCGGAGATCGTCGTCAACTGCGCCGGCCAGTGGGCGCGCCAGGTCGGGCAGATGTGCGGCGTGACCGTGCCGCTGCACTCGGCCGAGCACTATTACATCGTCACCGAGCGCATTGCCGGCGTGCATCCTGACCTGCCGGTGATGCGCGACCCGGACGGCTTCATCTACTTCAAGGAAGAAGTGGGCGGGCTGGTGATGGGCGGCTTCGAGCCCAATGCCAAGCCGTGGGGCATGCAGGGCATTCCTGAGCCGTTCGAGTTCCAGTTGCTGCCTGATGACTGGGATCAGTTCGAGATCCTGATGGAGAACGCGCTGATCCGCGTTCCGGCACTGGAGTCGGCGCAGGTCAAGCAGTTCTACAATGGGCCCGAGTCCTTCACGCCGGACAATAACTTCATCCTCGGCGAGGCGCCCGAGCTGCGCAATTTCTACGTGGGCGCGGGCTTCAACTCAATGGGGATCGCGTCTGCCGGCGGCGCCGGCATGGCACTGGCGGAATGGATCGTCGCGGGCGAGCCGACCATGGACCTGTGGCCGGTCGATATCCGCCGCTTTGCCGGCTTCAACGGCAACCAAAGCTGGCTGCACGACCGCGTCAGGGAAACGCTGGGCCTGCACTACGCGATGCCCTGGCCCAACCGGGAACTGGATACGGCGCGGCCGTTCCGGCGCTCGCCGCTCTATGCCCACCTGCACGCTGCCGGCGCCAATTTCGGCAGCAAGATGGGCTGGGAGCGGCCAAACTTCTTCGCGCCTGCCGGACAATCGCCCGAGATCCGCTACTCGTTCGGGCAACAGAACTGGCTGCCGTGGAGCGGCGCGGAACACCGCGCCTGCCGCGAGGCGGTGGCGCTGTTCGACATGAGTTCGTTCTCCAAGTACATCGTCAAGGGTGCCGATGCCGAGGCCGTGCTGCAATACGTGATGAGCAACGACGTGGCCGTGCCGCCGGGGCAGACCGTGTACACCGCCATGCTCAACGATCGCGGCACCTATGAATCCGACCTGACCGTGACGCGGCTGGCGCACGACCAGTACCTGCTGGTGACCGGCTCGGCGCAGACCACGCGCGACTTCAACTATATCGAGCGCCTGATTCCGGCCGACAAGCGCTGCGCGATTGTCGATGTCACCGGGCAGTACGCCGTGCTGGCGGTGATGGGCCCGCGCTCGCGCGAGCTGCTGCAGAGCGTGTCGCGCACCGATTTTTCCAATCAGGCGTTCCCGTTCGGCACCTCGAAAGAGATCGATCTCGGCTATGCCACGGTGCGCGCCACACGCCTGACCTATGTGGGCGAACTGGGCTGGGAGCTGTATGTCCCGGTGGAATTCGCCGTGGGCGTCCATGACACTTTGCACGAGGCCGGGAAACGCTTCGGACTGGTCAACGCCGGCTACTACGCCATCGAATCGCTGCGTATAGAGAAGGGCTACCGCGCCTGGAGCCGCGAACTGACCACCGACATCCATCCGTTCGAGGCCGGGCTGTCGTTTGCCTGCAAGCTGAACACGGACATCCCGTTCCGCGGGCGCGAAGCGCTGCTCAAGCTGCGCGCTGCCGGCGGTGCCGCGCAGGTGCGGCGGCGCGTTGCCGTGGTCACGCTGGACGGCGCCAGCGAGGCCATGCTCTGGGGCGGCGAGGCGATCCTGCGCACCGCCCCGGACGGCACCGTGCGCCCGGCCGGCTTCGTCACGTCGGCCGCGTTCGGCCACACCCTTGGCTGTCCAGTGGGCATGGGCTTGCTGGCACGCGCCGATGGTCCGGCCGACGCGGCATGGATCGAGGGCGGCAAGTATCACGTAGACCTGGCCGGGGAACTGCTGCCCGCGCGCATCCACCTGCGCGCGCCGTACGATCCGGCCAGCGAGCGGACCAAGGCCTGAACCTCGATGCAAGCGGATACCGGAGTGCCCATGCCAGTGATCCAGACCGAAACCGCCAGCTACATCCTGACGCTGTCGTGCCCCGACCGTCCCGGCATTGTCCATGCCGTTTCAGCGCTGCTGGTGGAAGCCGGCGCCAATATCGTCGATTCCGCGCAGTTCGGCGATCGCGACAGCGCACGGTTTTTCATGCGCGTGCACTTCCAGCGGCCGCTGCCCGAAGGCCAGGATGCCGGCGATGCGCTCGCTGCCCTGCGCAGCACGCTGGCAGGCGTGGCGGCCGCGCATGAGATGGACTGGTCCCTCCACGACGCCGCGCGCAAGCCGCGCGTGATGCTGATGGTGTCAAGGATCGGCCACTGCCTGAACGACCTGCTGTTCCGCTACCGCACCGGCCAGCTGCCCATCGAGATTCCGGCCATCGTCTCCAACCACAAGGACTTCTACCAGCTTGCGGCGAGCTACGACATCCCGTTCCATCACCTGCCCCTGCTCAATGCCACGCCGCAAGGCAAGGCCGCGCAAGAAGCGCGGCTGTGGGACCTGGTCTGCGACTACAGCATCGACCTGGTCGTCCTGGCCCGTTACATGCAGGTCTTGTCCGACGACCTGTGCCGCCGCCTGGAGGGCCGCGCCATCAACATCCATCATTCCTTCCTGCCCAGCTTCAAGGGCGCGCGCCCGTACGCGCAAGCCTATGAGCGCGGCGTCAAGCTGATCGGCGCCACAGCGCACTACGTGACCGGCGACCTCGACGAAGGCCCCATCATCGAACAGGAAGTCGCGCGCGTGGACCATGCCATGGACGCCGCACAGCTGACCGCCATCGGACGCGACGTGGAATGCGTGGCGCTGGCGCGTGCGGTGAAATGGCATGCGGAACATCGGGTCCTGCGCAACGGCGGCAGGACCCTGGTGTTCCGCTGACGCGGCAGCCTTTGCCGCAGCTTCAGCCGGCCACCGCCCGCCGGACCTTGCGCAACGCCTGCTCCAGCGCATCCATGGAAATCGACCCGAGCGCCAGCCGCAGCGCATGCGGCACGCTCGCGCCGACCGCGAACGGCTCGGCCGTCGTCACCAGCACACCCTCGTGCTCCAGGGCGGCCACGACCTGGTCGGCGCGCAGGTCCTCCTCGAGTTCAAGCCACAGGTAGTATGAAGACGGGTGCGCCGTGACGCGGCAGCCGCGCAGGATGCGCCGCGCCAGGCTCTGCCTGCGCCGGGCATCCTTGCGCTTGCGATCTTCCAGGTCATCGACGATGCCGGCTTCGATCCAGAGGCAGCCGAGCGCCACGGTCAGCGACGGCGTGTTCCAGGTTGACACGCGAATGGCGCGTTCCAGGGCCGGCACCAGCGGCGCGGGCGCCGCGACAAACCCCATCCTCAGTCCCGATGCCACGCTCTTCGACAGGCCCGAGACGTAGACGGTCCGCTCTGGCGCGAAGGTGAACACCGGTTTCGGCGCCGGTTCGGCAAGGAAGGCGTAGGCGCCATCTTCAATGATCAGCAGATCATGCCGTTGCGCCAGGGCCGCAAGGCGACCGCGGTCCGCCTCGCTCATGACATAGCCCAGCGGATTGTGCATGGTCGGCATGGTGTAGACCGCCCGCACCGGACGCCGCTTGCAGAGCGCGGCAAGGCGATCCAGGTCCAGGCCCGCGGCGGTCACCGGCAACGGCTCCAGGTCGAGCCGATACAACTGCGCCAGCGCCTTCATGCCCGGGTACGTCAGCACGTCAACCGCCAAGACGTCGCCGGGATTGAGCAGCCCCATCACGGTCACCGCCAGGCCCTGCTGCGCGCCGTTGACGATCAGCACCTGGCTGCCCGGCACCCGGATGCCGCGGTTGCGCAGGTGCCGGGCGACGGCCTGCCGTTCGTGCGGGCGCCCGCCCTGCGGCGCGGAATGCAGCAACGCGTCAAGGTCGCCCGAAGCCGCGATGCTGCGCAAGCCATCGCGCAACAGTTCAACCTGCCCGGGCAGCGACGGATAGTTGAAAGTCAGGTCCACCGCGCCGGCGCGCACCGGATGCTGCTCCAGCCCCAGGCCACGCGGCAGCGAGGTATCGCGCACGAACGTGCCCCGGCCGGTCTCGCCGACCACCAGGCCGACGGCCTCCAGCTCGACGTAGACGCGTGCCGCGGTTGCCAGCGCCACGCCGTACTGCTTCATCAGCGCACGCACCGTCGGCAGTTGCGTGCCCGGAGGCAGTTCGCCGCGATGAATGCGCGCGGCAATCTCGTCAACAATGGTTTTGTAGCGCGCGTGGGCCATGCTTTGTATCTAGAACAATGCTTTGCGTGTATCAGGACCAGAAGAATAACCTGCATGCCTAGTCAACGCTAACCATTTCCTGCACATGATTGCCCTGACCACCCTGTCGGTCTTCGCCGCGGCAGTGATGCTGCTGCTCCTGTCACCCGGCCCGAACATGGCCTTCGTGATGGCACATGGCATCACCTATGGCCCTCGGGGCGGCGTCGCGACGGCACTGGGGATTGCCGTGGCCGACCTGATCCTCACGGTCCTGACAGCCACCGGCATCACCGCCCTGGTGATGGCGTGGGCGCCGGCGTTCGACCTGATCCGCTATGCCGGCGCGGCCTATCTGCTGTGGATGGCGGTCAAGGCGCTGCGGCAGCCGCTTGCGCTGAAAGAGGCAGTGGTGACGCAGGCGTCGTTGCGCTCGGTGTTCGTGCGCGCCATGCTCAACAGCCTGCTCAATCCCAAGGCGCTGCTGTTCTTCATGGTCTTCCTGCCGCAGTTCGTGGATCCCGGCAAGGGCGGCGTGGCCCGGCAGCTGCTCGTGCTTGGCCTGGTCCTGACGGTGATCGCCACCGTGTTTCACGCATTGCTCGGCGCGGCTGGCGGCACCGTGCGCCGCTTCCTGTCACGCCATCCCAAGGCGGCAACACTGCAGTCGCGCGGCCTGGCAGCCGTGCTGGTGCTGCTGGCGCTGCGGCTGGTGCTGACCTCACGCCCGGCCTGAACCCGTTTCCCACGCAGAGCCCCTGATGTATATCGCAGCCTTTATTTACCGGCCCGGCCAGGCCGATGACGAGTTCCACCGCCTTAGCGCCCTGATCGACGAGATCGCCGCCGGCATACCCGGCTTTGTCGGTGCCGAGTCCTGGCGCTCGCCAGATGGCCAGTTGTCCAACGCCAGCTACTACTGGCGCGACAAGGACTCCCTGCAGGCCTTCGCCACCCACCCGCGGCACCTGGACGCCAAGCGCCAGTACCGCAAGTGGTATGACGGCTATCACGTGGTGATATCCGAAGTGCAGCGCGCCTATGGCGACGGTTCGCTCCGGCACTTCGTGCCCGACAGCCGGCGCCAGCGGCAGGGGTAAGCCCTGCCCCGGGTGTTCCATTCTGGAACACCCGGTGTCACGCGCTGGCACAGCCGTGCCGGCGCGTGACATCTCCCACCCGTGCCACGCGCACGCGCCCCCCGCTTTTCCCCGTTTTTTCGTTCGATTCACGCCCCGGCACAGCTCTTGCGATCTGCCTGCCGTGCGCACGGCCGGAATGCCGTGACGACACCACAGAAATCTCTGAACGGAGCGAGACATGAACATGGCGGAAATCGCCCAGCTGGGCGTCAGCAACCCCTACAAGCAGCAGTACGAGAACTACATCGGCGGCGCCTGGGTGCCGCCCGCCGGCGGCGAGTACTTCGAATCGACCACGCCGATCACCGGCAAGCCGTTCACGCGCGTGCCGCGCTCCGGCCAGCAGGATGTCGACGCCGCGCTGGACGCCGCGCACGCCGCCAAGGCCGCGTGGGCTCGCACCTCGACCACCGAGCGCGCCAATATCCTGAACCGCATCGCCGACCGCATCGAGGCCAACCTGAAGCTGCTGGCCGTGGCCGAGAGCATCGACAACGGCAAGCCGGTGCGTGAAACCACCGCCGCCGACCTGCCGCTGGCGGTCGACCACTTCCGCTACTTCGCCGGCTGCATCCGTGCGCAGGAAGGCGGCATCTCCGAGATCGACGCCGACACCATTGCCTACCATTTCCATGAGCCGCTGGGCGTGGTCGGCCAGATCATCCCGTGGAACTTCCCGCTGCTGATGGCCACCTGGAAGCTGGCGCCGGCGCTGGCCGCCGGCAACTGCGTGGTGCTCAAGCCCGCGGAGCAGACGCCGGCCTCGATCCTGGTGCTGATGGAAGTGATCGGCGACCTGCTGCCGCCGGGCGTGGTCAACGTGATCAACGGCTTCGGCCTGGAAGCCGGCAAGCCGCTGGCATCGAGCCCGCGCATCAGCAAGGTCGCCTTCACCGGCGAGACCACCACCGGCCGGCTGATCATGCAGTACGCGTCGCAGAACCTGATCCCGGTGACGCTGGAGCTGGGCGGCAAGTCGCCCAACATTTTCTTCGAGGATGTGCTGGCCGCGGACGACGCCTTCTTCGACAAGGCGCTGGAAGGCTTTGCCATGTTCGCGCTGAACCAGGGCGAGGTCTGCACCTGCCCGTCGCGCGCGCTGATCCAGGAATCGATCTACGACCGCTTCATGGAGCGCGCGCTCAAGCGCGTGGCCGCGATCCGCCAGGGCCATCCGCTCGACACCGGCACCATGATCGGCGCGCAGGCGTCCGCCGAACAGCTGGAGAAGATCCTGTCGTACATCGACCTGGGCCGCAAGGAAGGCGCGCAGTGCCTCACCGGCGGCGAGCGCAACGTGCTGGACGGCGACCTCGCGGGCGGCTACTACGTCAAGCCGACCGTGTTCGCCGGCCACAACAAGATGCGCATCTTCCAGGAAGAGATCTTCGGGCCGGTGGTCTCGGTGACCACCTTCAAGGATGAGGAAGAAGCGCTGGCCATCGCCAACGACACGCTCTACGGGCTCGGTGCGGGTGTCTGGACACGTGACGGCGCGCGCGCATTCCGCATGGGCCGCGGCATCCAGGCGGGGCGCGTGTGGACCAACTGCTACCACGCCTACCCCGCGCATGCGGCATTCGGGGGCTACAAGCAGTCCGGCATCGGCCGCGAGAACCATCGCATGATGCTCGACCACTACCAGCAGACCAAGAACCTGCTGGTGAGCTACAGCCCCAACGCGCTCGGGTTCTTCTGACCATGGCGGGCCCGACGTCCGCTCCCGCCACCGCGCCGGTCGCACGCGTGGTGGCAACCCCGGCCGCGCTCGCGCTGATCGCGGAGCTGGCCGCGCGGCATGGCCCGCTGATGTTCCACCAGTCCGGCGGCTGCTGCGACGGCAGCGCGCCGATGTGCTACCCCGCCGGCGAACTGCTGGTGGGGCAGGCCGATGTCTGCCTGGGCGAGATCGGCGGCGCGCAGTTCTACATGACGCGGGCGCAGTTCGAGTACTGGCAGCACACGCGGCTGGTGATCGATGTGGTGCCGGGGGCGGGCGGGATGTTCTCGCTGGAGGGACGGACGGGGAAGCGGTTCCTGACCCGGTCGGAGTTGTTCAGCGATGAAGAGGCCGCGTGGCTCGCGGCGCAGCCGGGGTTGTGAGGATGATTGCTTGCTGATGTCGGTAGTTGCTTGCCGACGGAGTGCTCCCTCTCCCGCAAGCGGGAGAGGGAGCAAACAAGCGGGATCGGAAGGCCTTCAGCGCTCCGCTTCCTCGTCGCCCTCCAACCCCTCCCTCAACCTCCGATAGATCGTATTGCGCGACACCCCCAGCTCACGCGCCGCGTGGCTGACATTGCCGCCGTGCCTGGCGAGCGCCTGCCGGATCAGGCCTGCTTCCCAGTCGCGCATGCGGGCGGATTTTGATGGCGCCGGCGCCTGCACGGCAGCCGCCGCGTCACAGCGCTCCGCCTCATCGCCGCACTCCTGCTCAAACCCTTCCGGCAGGTGCTCCACCCCGATCTGCGCCTCCCCTTCCGCCAGGATCGCCGCGGTGCGCAGCACGTTGGCAAGCTGCCGGATATTGCCCGGCCACGGGTGCCGGCGCAGCAGCGCCAGCACCTGCGCGTCGACATGCACCGGGGACGGCAGGCCGGCTTCTTCGCACTGCCGCTGCAGGATGCGATCGACCAGCAGCGGCAGGTCGCTGCGCTCGCATAGCGGCGGCAGGGTCACGGCCAGCGCATTGATGCGGTAGTACAGGTCTTCGCGGAAAGCGCCATCGGCAATCATCGCGCGCAGGTCGCGGTGGGTGGCACAGACCACGCGCACATCGACCGGCAGCGCGCGGGCGCTGCCCAGCGGGGTGACCGCGCGCTCCTGCAGCACGCGCATCAGCCGCACCTGCTGTGCCAGCGGCATGTCGCCGATCTCGTCCAGGAACAGCGTGCCGCCGTGCGCCTGCACGACCTTGCCCTCGCTCCCGCGGCGACGCGCGCCGGTGAAGGCGCCTTCTTCATAGCCGAACAGTTCGGCCTCGATCAGCGATTCGGGGATGGCCGCGCAGTTGACCGCGACGAAAGGCCCGCCGGCGCGCGGCGAGGCGGCGTGGATGGCGCGCGCCAGCCACTCCTTGCCGGTGCCGGTGCGGCCCTGGACCAGGATGGTGATATCGCGCCCGCTGACCTTGCGCACGCGGCGCAGCACCGCGGCCACCGCTGCGTCGCCGGTATCGAGCGCGGCCAGTGCCGGCGGCAGCGGGTCTTCGGCGCCGGGCTGGCGCACCGCGATGGGCGCGGCCAGGTATTCGATGCGGGCAAACACCTGCACCCGGCTGGGCAGCGTCAGCGTCTGCAGCGATCCCGCCGCGCCACCGCGCGCTTGCATCGCCGCGCGCACCGGCTGGCCGAACAGCCCGGCAAAACCGGCGTCCGCCAGCGCGTGCGGGGCCAGCCCCAGCTGGAACAGGCCGCTGCGGTTGGCAGCCAGGAAGGCGCCGTCGGGCGAGAACGCCGCCACGCCCTCGAACAGCGTGCCGACGAACTCGGGCCGCGCATGGAAGCGCACCAGCAGCGCGTCCGGGAAGTGGTTGGCAAACAGGTGGTTCTCGATCATCTGCGCCGACATCCGCACCAGCGCCATGGTGTGCCGGTGGAAGCCGCGATGATCGCCGCTGACATCGAGCGCGCCCAGGATGGCACCGGTCGGGCTGGCGATCGGCGCGCAGGAGCAGGTCAGCTGGTGGTTGGACTCGAGGAAATGCTCGCTGGCATGGATCAGGGTGGGACGGGCCTCGGCCAGTGCGGTGCCGATGGCATTGGTGCCCTTGCTCGGCTCCGACCACGATACCCCCGGTGCCAGCGCCACGCGCCGCGCCCGCGCGACGAATTCGCCGTCGCCCAGGCTGTGCAGGATCACGCCGCTGCTGTCGGTCAGCAGCACCATGCTGTCGGTATTGGCGATCTGCGCGTGCAGGGTCTCCATCACCGGCAAGGCATGGCGGTACAAGTCGCGGCTGGCGTCCACCAGCTCACCCAGCGCGCGCGGGCTGACGGCATCGAAGCCGGGCGCATGGCGCACATCCAGCCCGAAGCCGGCCGAACGCGCATGCGCGCGGGCGATCAGGCCAGCGCGGTCGGCATCGGCCGGGTCGACATGGGCAGCCTGGCGGGCAACATCGGAAGGCGCAGCGGGATGGGCGGCACGGTGCATGGCGGCGGGTCTCCTGTATCAGCAGGCGGCGCGCGTCGCGGCCGCTGCCTGCCGTCCCGTGGCGCGTGCCGTGCAGCTCAGGTGCGGCGGCAGGCCGGGCGGCTGTAGTCCGGCAACCTTATCACAGGCTCCCGGCCATGTATTGCCCCCGCGCCATGCCGGGCCGGGGTCAGCGTTTTTCGTCGAGCAGGTCGTTCAGGATTTCGTCGAAGGTGGCCTGGGCATCTTCCAGCGCCTGCAGCGCCGCATCGAACGTCTGCAGCGCAAGCTTGGAAGGCTTGCCGCTGCCCTGCGGCGGATAGTGGGCCTGCAAGGCGGTGAAGGCCACCTGCACCTGCCGCGTGGCCGCGACCACGCGTTCCATGGCCTGCGCCTCTTCGGCGCGGTATTGCTCGTGTTTCTGCTCGCTCATGCCCGTTTGCTCCGTATGCGCGCCGTCTCGGGAGGGGGTGCGCGCGCGTGAATGAGGTATATCGTACAAGAACTGCGCCGGGCGGCTTGCGCTGCGCGCTCGCGCCTGACAAAAATGAGGTAGGCTGCGCGGCTGGGCGGCAAGGCCGGCGCTGGTGCGCCCCGCCTGGCAGCGACACTGAAGACTAGCCATGCCATTGATCACCCGCCGTACGCTGGCAGCCGCGCTGATGACTGCCAGCGGCTTCGCCTGCTACTGGACCTACCTGACGCTCAACCAGGAACGGCTGCTGTTCGATGCACGCCGGCGTCCGCCGCGCGACCTGCCCGACGGCATCATTGGCTACTCGCACCTGATCCCCGGCGGCGTGGTGCGCGGCTACATCTACCATAGCCCCGGCGACAACGTGCGCGACCTGCTGTTCTACCTGCCCGGGCGTGGCGAGGATGTGCTCGAAACGCTGCAGTACGCGCGCTGGCTGCCCGCCGGCATGGCCTTCGCCACCTATGACTACCGCGGCCTGGGACACTCCGACGGCCTGCCGTCCGAGGGCGCCGCAGTGGCCGACGCCAGCCAGTTCCTGCTGCATGCGCGGCGTGTCTTCCCCGACACCCGGGTGCATGTGGTGGGCCGCAGCCTGGGCACCGGCGTCGCGATCCAGCTGGCGGATCTGCAGGACTTCGACAGCCTGCAGCTGATCACGCCCTACGACTCGCTGCTTGAACTGGTGCGCAAGCGCTTCCCGCTGGTGCCGCTGCGCCAGCTGATGCGCCACCATTTCGATTCGATCTCGCATTGCAAGAAGGTCGTGCAGAGCACCAAGGTGCTGCTGGCCGAGACCGATGAAGTGGTGCCGCATGAATGCTCGGAACGGCTCATGGCTGCCTGGCCCGGCCCGGTGGCATTGCAGACCGTGCCAGCCACGAATCACTTCACCATTATCGAACGCGAGGAAACCTGGCTGGCGCTGTGCGAATTTGCCCGGCATCACGGCCAGGCCAGGCTGCGCGTGGCTACAGCCCAGCCCGCACCGCCGGCCGCCACCGGCACGCCGCCCATCGACCATGACGAGCTCGGCAACCCGCTGCCGCTGGCGGCCGGCCGCTAGCGCCAGTCAGGCAGCGGGTAAAATGCGCGCATGAAAAAAATCGCAGTCAAGGCAGGCGGCGCCGTACTGGCGCTGGCTGCAGCCGGTGCCTTGCTTGCCGGCTTTGCCGCGGTGGTAAGCCTGCGGCAGCTTCCCGCAGTCGACTCCCTGCGCGACTACCGGCCCGACGTGCCCCTGCGGATCTACACCAGCGACAATGTGCAGATCGGCGAGTTCGGCAGCGAGCACCGCGAGTTCATCCCCTTCGGGCAGATGCCGTCGCGCATGGTCCAGGCGCTGCTGGCTGCCGAGGACGACCAGTTCTACGAGCACGAGGGTGTCGACATGCCCGGCGTGCTGCGCGCCGCGCTGGCCAACCTGGGCCAGGGCTATGCGCAGGGCGCGTCCACCATCACCATGCAGGTGGCGCGCAATTTCTACCTGTCGCGCGAGAAGACGCTGGCGCGCAAGTGGTATGAAATGCTGCTGGCCTGGCGCATCGACCAGACCCTGCCCAAGGACCGCATCCTTGAGCTGTACATGAACCAGGTCTACCTGGGCGAGCATGCCTACGGCTTCGGCAGCGCCGCGCATGCGTACTTCGGCAAGCCGCTGGCGTCATTGTCGCTGGCCGAGGCGGCGATGCTGGCGGGGCTGCCCAAGGCCCCTTCGTCCATCAACCCGGTGGTCAACTTCCCGCGCGCCAAGCGGCGCCAGGAATATGTGCTGGGCCGCATGCTGGCACTGGGCATGATCAGCCAGGACGACTACCGCGAGGCCCGCGCCGCGCGCCTGGCAATCTCCGACGACAGCCCCGGCAGCTTTGCCGGGCATGCCGAGTACGTGGCCGAACTCGCGCGCCAGCTGGCGCGCGAGCGCTTTGGCGACGAGGCCTACACGCGCGGCCTGAACGTCTACACCACGGTGTCGTCGGTGCGCCAGACCCTGGCTTACGATGCGGTGCACGGCGGGCTGGAAGGCTACGCGCGGCGCCACCGCAAGTTCGTCAAGGACCTGTCGCAGGGCCCGCAGGGTGCGCTGGTATCGCTGGACAGCGCCACCGGCGCGATCGAGGCGATGGTGGGCGGCGCCGACTTTGCCACCAGCCGCTTCAACCACGCCACCCAGGCGCAGCGCCAGCCGGGCTCGACCTTCAAGCCCTTCGTCTATGCGGCGGCACTGGAGCGCGGCGTGTCGCCCGGCACGCTGATCAACGACGCGCCGCTGCCCAATGGTTCGCGCTGGCAGCCGTCCAATGACGACGGGCGCTTTGTCGGCCCCATCACCGTGCGCCAGGCGCTGGCGGAATCGCGCAACCTGCCGGCGATCCGCACGCTGCAGGCGATCGGCATCCCGTACACGGTGGAGTTCGCCAGCCGTTTCGGCTTCGCGCCCAGGCGGCTGCCGCGCTACCTGCCGCTGGCACTGGGCACCGGCACCACTTCGCCGCTGCGCCTGGCCGCGGCCTATGGCGTCTTTGCCAACGGCGGCCACCGCATCGAGCCCTACCTGATCGCGCGCATCACCGACAGCGAAGGCAAGGTGCTGTTCTCTGCCGAGTCGGAGGACGCCGCGGACAGCCCGGCCCCGCCGCGCGTGATCAGCGCCCGCAACGCCTTCGTCATGGACAGCCTGCTGCGCAGCGTGGTCGACGACGGCACCGGCGCCGGCGTGCGCCGCTACCTGCGCCGCGCCGACGTGGCCGGCAAGACCGGCACCACCAATGACTCGGTCGACGGCTGGTTCGCGGGCTACGCCGGCGGCGTCGTCACGGTGGCGTGGATGGGCTACGACGACAACCGCAGCCTGGGCGAGCATGAGTTCGGCGCCACCACCGCGCTGCCGGTGTGGGCCGCCTATATGGAGGGCCGCCTTGCGGGCGTGCCCGTGCCTGAAGCTGAAGCGCCCGCCGGCGTGGTCCGCGTGGGAGATGACTGGATGTACGCGGAGTATGCCGATGGCAGCCACGGCATCGCCGCCATCGGCTTCCCGCCGCCGGCACCCGCGGCGGCGCCGGCGGTCGATCCGGTCGCCAGCAACCTCGGCGGGACCGCGGCGCCGGCCCCGGCTGCCCCCGCGCCGACACCTGTCACCAGCGAGACAACTGGCCTGCCGGCGCCCGGCGCTGCCACGCCGGCCGTCCCCGCGGACGCCAGGCTGTAGACTTCCGGCTTTCCACTGTCCCCGATCCCGATGTCCAGCCACGCCCCGCTGCTGATCTGGTCGGTCGCCGCGCTGACCACGGCCGGCGTCCTGTTCCGCCCGTTCCGCCTGCCCGAAGCCTTCTGGGCCGCCGCCGGCGCCCTGCTGCTGTGCGTCACCGGCCTGATGACGCTGCCCGACGCGCTGGCGGCGGTGCTGCGCGGCTACGACGTGTACCTGTTTCTCGCGGGCATGATGCTGATCTCCGAGCTGGCCCGCAAGACCGGGCTGTTCGACCACGTCGCCGCGCTCGCCGTGCGCCGGGCGCGCGGTTCGGCGCCGCGGCTGTTCCTGATGGTGTACGGCTTCGGCACGCTGGTGACGGCATTCATGTCCAACGACGCCACCGCCGTGGTGCTGACGCCCGCGGTGCTGGCCGCCACCCGCGCCGCGCGGGTCCGGCATCCGCTGCCCTACTTGTACGCGTGCGCCTTCATCGCCAATGCCGCCAGCTTCGTGCTGCCGATCTCCAACCCGGCCAACCTGGTCATCTTCGGCACACGCATGCCGCCGCTGGCGGGCTGGCTGGCGAGCTTCGCGCTGCCGTCGCTGGCCGCGGTGCTGGCCACGCTGGCAGCGCTGTGGTGGACCCAGCGCGCGGCGCTGGCCGAGCCCATCGAACATGACGTGCCGGTGCCGCCGCTGTCGCCGCAGGCCCGGCTGACCGCGCTGGGCATCGTGCTGACCGGGCTGATCCTGCTGGTGGCCTCGCTGCGCGGCAACGACCTGGGCTGGCCGACCTGCGCGGCGGGCGTGGCCACGCTGCTGCTGGTCTGCGCGACCCGGCGCGAGCTGCTGGTGCCGGCGCTGCGCGAGGTGTCATGGGGGGTGTTGCCGATGGTGGCGGGGCTGTTCGTGCTGGTCGCGGCACTGGAGCAGACCGTGGTGATCGGCCAGCTGGCCGATGCCGTCGCAGCGGCGTCGCGCGACGGCGGCGCGCTGGCCCTGCTGGGCGTGGGCGCGGTGGTGGCGCTGGCGGGCAATATCGCCAACAACCTGCCGGCCGGCCTGATCGCCGCCTCGGCGCTGGCGGGCGGACATGCCTCGCATGCCGTGACCGGTGCCGTGCTGATCGGCATTGACCTTGGCCCCAACTTGTCCGTCACCGGCTCGCTGGCCACGCTGCTGTGGCTCACGGCGCTGCGGCGCGAAGGGCATATGGTCAGCGCCGGCCAGTTCCTGCGCGTGGGGGCCGTGGTGATGCCGGCAGCGATGCTGCCGGCACTGGCGCTTTTGCTGCTTTAGGCTGCTGGCTCAGCTGGTAGCGGCGTCATTGGCCGCGGGGGTGTTGGCGGCCTGCAGCAGGGGCCGGCGCAGGCCGGTCGCGCCATGGCGCACGGCACTGGCGTGGTGTTCCGCCACGCCAGTTTCCACCGGCGTGGCCGGCAGCGGCACTGTGACCACATGGAGCAGCATCAGGCTGCTGCACGGAAAGGCAATCGGCATGATGACGTTATTCCCGACAAAGAGTCAGGCCGCGCGCTGCAGCGGCCGGGTGCCGGCGGCTTTATGGCGGGCTGCCTGGCGTTGTGCAGACATTATGTGCGCTTGTCGGCGTTGTGCGGCGCGGGCTTTAGCGATGTCATGAACTATTCACGGAGCAACGTCGGCTTGTGGCGTAATCGGCCCACCGCGCCGCACCTTGCCATGCCCCGTGCGGGTTGTGAGGCCACGGCATCTGCCATATAGTGAATCCGGCACACCCGCTGCGCAGTCATCCATCCCACCACGCATAACCATGACCAGCAAGGACGCGGCGCACCGCGCGAAGGACAGCAACGCCGGCGACGATGCCGGCCACCCCCACGCCCACAGCGTATCCGCCCGCATCCGCGCACGGCTCGAGGCCGCGCAGGAGCGCTTCCACGCCAACGACAATATTTCGCACCACATCGAGCCGGGCGAGATGGAGCAGCTGCAGGCCGAAGTGCAGGCGCGCCTGGAGGACGTGCTGCGCGCGCTGGTGATCGACGTCGACAACGACCACAACACCCAGGAAACCGCGCGCCGGGTCGCCAAGATGTACCTGAAGGAGATCTTCGCCGGCCGCTACGCCAAGGCGCCGCCGGTGACCGAGTTCCCCAACGTCGGCCAGCTCAACGAACTGATGATCGTCGGCCCGCTGCGCGTGCGCAGTGCCTGCTCGCATCACCTGTGCCCGATCATCGGCAAGCTGTGGGTAGGGGTGATGCCGAACCAGCATTCCAACCTGATCGGCCTGTCCAAGTACGCGCGGCTAGCCGAATGGATCATGTGCCGGCCGCAGATCCAGGAAGAGGCGGTGGCACAGGTCGCCGACCTGCTGCAGGAAAAGATGAATCCCGACGGCCTGGCCATCGTGATGGAAGCCGAGCACTTCTGCATGCACTGGCGCGGCGTGCGCGACACCGATGCCAAGATGACCAACAGCGTGATGCGCGGCTCGTTCCTGAAGGACGACAGCCTGCGCCGCGAGTTCCTCACGCTGCTGAACCACAACCGCGGCTAGGCCGCACGCCCCGCCCACCAGCCGCCACAACCGAGCGCCACGCCCATGCTAGTCCGCCTGCTCTATGCCAGCCGTGCCCGCCAGGCCATCGACGCCGCCCTGCTCGACGCCATCCTGGCCACCAGCCTGGAACGCAATCCGCGCCACGGCATCACCGGGGTGCTGTGCCACGGCAACGGCATCTTCCTGCAGGCGCTGGAAGGCGACCGCCAGGACGTATCACAGCTGTTCCAGGCGATCGCACGCGACCCGCGCCACCACGACGTGACCCTGCTGCATTTCGAGGAAACCTGCACGCGCGACTTTGCCGGCTGGGCGATGGGCCAGGTCAATGCGGCGCGCATCAACACCGCCACCCTGCTCAAGTTCTCGGCGCGCGCCGAACTGGATCCGTACCGCACCTGCGGTGCGGCGTCGCTGGCCTTGCTCAAGGAGCTGATCGCCGGCGCGTCAGTGGTGTCGCGCACCGGCGAACGCGGACGGCACTGAGCCTCGCCGTCAGGCCGTCACCTGGCCGAACAGGCCGCACTCCAGGTCGCTCTCGAATTCCTCGACCCAGACCGAACCGGGGCCTGCCTCGTAGACACTGGTCTTGTCCGTGCCGACCCGGCGCACGCTGATGCGCCGCACCCCGGCCTCGCGGCTTTCCTCGAAAATCTCGAACATCTCGGCCGCCAGCCCGACCTGCCTGCATACCTGCAGGACCTGTTGCTGCTCGTCGGCGGGAAATTCGGTGAACGGTCTCGTTGCCATGGCATCCTCCGTCAAGGTTGAGATCGCCGCTTGCGCGCAGCGCTAACGCACGTGGTGCACGGGCACCACGCCTGGAAAAGACATGCCGCGGCCGTCGGCCGGCGGCACACCTGCGCGCCCGCCGCACAACTGCGGCGGGCCGCAAACCCTCCTGGGAGGTAGTTGTTCGGACTCAGCGGACTCAGCTCTTGCGCTGGGTCACTGCCACGAACGGGGCCGGTGCGTGCTGGACGGACTGGCTGCCGCAGTTCGGGCAGTTCGGATGGGCAGAGGCGTGTTCCGCGAGATGCTCGGTTTTCTCGAACATATGGCCGCACTTCTCGCAGCGGTATTGGTAGACGGGCATGGCGTTCCCCAACGCGGTGCACGCGCCGCGGGGCGCGTGTCAGCTTCATTCTAGGACAGCGGTCCGTGCCCCGAAGCGTGAAAGTTCGCCGTGCCGGAGCCGGCGCGCTGCGCGCATGCGGGGATGTCACCGCGAATTCACTTTCTCTCGCGGCGCTCCTGCCTGCCGCTGCGTGAATGCGTCTTCCGCCACGCATTGACATAAGGCAAATAGCCGGCCGTGCTCGCCGCGGAACAAGCGACGCAATGCTGCGCAAACCCAGGTCAAGCATCGCGGCATGGCGCCGTTCTATTGGCAGGTCACGCATTTCCCAAACTGGCCGTGTCCATGCCCGCCTCAGCTAGTTCCCTGAACTAGCTGAATTACGATTCAAGGAGGTGCGGAACATAGCCAGAATCTCGGATTTGTGGTGGCGCAATCGCCCAGTGCAACCGGCGTGGACCGGTTGCCGCCCATCCGGAGATAGCTATGTACGACGGAGTCTTGCGTGTCGCCCTGGCGGACGACCACCCGCTGGTCGTGGCCGCCCTGCGCGACTGCCTGCAGCGCAGCGGCAGTGCCCAGATCAGCTGCGAATGCCGCAACGGCACCGAGTTGCTCGGCGCGCTGGACCAACATCACGCCGATATCGCCATCACCGATTTCTGCATGGGCCACGGCGATACCTCGCTGGACGGCTTCAACCTGCTGGGCCGCCTGGCGCGTCGCCATCCGCTGACGCGCGTGGTGGTGATCAGCGCCCAGACCAATCCCGCCATCATCCGCCGCGCCATGAAGCTTGGCGTGCGCGCCTTCGTCAGCAAGGAAGACCACCTGGAGGAGGTCGTGCGCGCCTGCATCCACGTCGCATCCGGCGGCAGCTGCTTCTATTCGCCCGCGGTGCACGCCATCCTGCAACACGCCACGCTGGCCGGCGCACCGGCCACCGAACTGACGCAGCGCGAACTGGAAGTGATCCGGCTCTATGTGCAGGGCCTGCAGTTGACCGACATCGCCGGCAAGCTCGGCCGCTCGGTCAGCACCATCTCCAGCCAGAAGACCGTGGCCATGCGCAAGCTGGGGGTGCAGACCAATACCGGCCTGATCCGCTACGCCTATGAAAACCGCCTGATCTGACACGGCCGGAACCCGCCGATGCAGCGAACCGTCGACCGTACCCGTGAAACCCTGGCCAGCGCCTTCGATGCGCTTGCCGACAATGCGAGGCGCCAGCAACACCAGTATTCAGTGACCATTGCGGTGCTGATCGCCATCGTGCTGTTCTCCGGCTTGCTGCTTGCCGGCCTGGCCACGGAACAACACCTGGACTACCGCCGCAGCGACGTCTCGCGGTACGCCGGCTCGGTCTCGCAGTTGCTGCATAACGAGTCCTCGTTCCTGCGGCGCACCGTGCTGGGCATCCGCTACAACCTGGATGCACCCGCACCGGAGCCATCGCGCGATCCCGGCTTCGGGGCCTTCCGGCGCACCGGCACCACCAGCCTCCACGTCGATGCCGTGCGCAAGGACTATCACCTGCTTGCCACCGAGGCAACGCGGCAGGGCTGGGGCGCCGGGCTGCCGGCGCAGTACGTGCGGCTGCGGCAGATTGCCCTGGCTGCGGTGGCCACGCAACAGGCGTTCGATCTCGACCACGGGGCCTACGCGGTCGCGCTGAACGAGGACAGCGCCGTGGTCATCAGCCAGCCCGAGGCCGGCGCGCCACCGCTCGCGCTCGACCCGGCGCTGATCCCGCTGCTGCGCACATGGCTGACCCAGGCGCTGCTGGAGCGCAGCGGCCGCAGCGTGCCGGCGCGCGAGCAGCAGGTCTGGGTGGGTCCGCTGCGCCACCCGGTGGACGACACTCCGGTCATGGTGCTGGCCGGCGCCGCCTATGCCGGCGACACGCCCACCATGCTGGTGGCCGCCTGCGTGCCCCTGCACGCCTTCCTGGCCGACTTGCAGCGCGCGGAGGATCCGGCGCTGCTGGCACTGCTCAATCCAGCCGGTCAGGTCATCGATGTATCGCCGCAAGACTGGCCGGCGGCCTCGGCCAGCGTCAACGATGTGGCAGCCGGCACGCGCCTGCTGTCGCACAGCAGGCTGGATGTCACGCCATCGGGCATGCGGCTGGTGCAGCCGCTGCCGGCAGGCTTCGGGCAGCTGGTCTACCACCTGCCGTATCGCATGCTGGGCACGGCGCTGGCAGCGGAGCTGGCCGTGATCGCCGGCGCCATGCTGCTGCTGACCGGCGCCATCGGGCTGGCCGCGCGCTACTGGAGCCGGCACCTGCTGCGGCGCACGCACGCCGAAGCCTCGCGTGCGCTGGAAAGCGAGCTGATGAACCAGGTGCTGGTCAATGCCACGCCGATCGGCCTTTGCATCGTGCGTCAGCACGACTACGCCGTCCTGACGTCGAACCCGCTGGCCGGCGTGCTGCTGCAATGGCAGCCCCATGGGCACCTGCCCGATGCCGTAGCGGAGGCGTTCAAGAAACAGCCATGCGGTGGCAGCAGCGGACAAGCGTCCATTTCCAGCTTTACCGTCGCGGCACCGCCGCGCGTGCCGGCGGATGAGCCATCCGGCCACGGCGACGCCACCCAGCACTTCCTGCAAATCACCTACGCGCCGGCGCGCTACCGCGATGAGGCAGTGCTGTTCTGCGCCGTGCAGGACTGCACCGCGCAGCAGGCACTGCAAGAGCAGTTGCGCTCCGCCCAGCAGGCCACCGAGGCAATGATGCGCGCACGCTCGACCTTCTTCGCCGCGATGAGCCACGAAATCCGTACGCCGCTGAACGCATTGCTGGGCAACCTGGAGCTGCTCGCGCGCGGCAGCGGCCTGGCGGCACACGCGCCCCGGCTCAGGGCGCTGGACAGCGCCGCCGAGGCGCTGCGCCGGATCGTCAACGATGTGCTGGATTTTTCCAAGATCGATGCCGGCAAGCTCAGGCTGGTCAACGCGCCCTTCCGCCCCGTCGAGGCGCTGGAAAGCGTGGCGCTGACCCATGCGCCGATGGTGGCCGGCCGCCCCATCCGCTTCCACCTGCAGCTGTCGCCATCGCTGGATGCTGAGGTCACAGGCGACCGCATGCGCCTGGTGCAGGTGTTGAACAACCTGCTGAGCAACGCCTTCAAGTTCACTGCCAGCGGCCGCATCACCTTAAGCGGCGAGCTGCGCCAGGACCACCACGGCACGCAGCGGCTGGTCTGCCGCGTCAGCGATTCCGGCATCGGCATGCCGCCGTCGCTGGCGGCGCGCGTGTTCCAGCCCTTCGTGCAGGGCGATGCCGCAACCGCCAGCCGCTACGGCGGCACTGGCCTGGGCTTGTCGATCTGCGCCCGGCTGTGCGAGCTGATGGGCGGCAGCATCAGCGTGGACAGCGTGCCGGACGTGGGCAGCGCGTTCACGGTCTCGGTGCCGCTGCCGGCGGCCGCTGGCACGCCGCTGCCGCCGGTCCCGCCCGCCGCGGCGCAGTGCGGCGACGTGGTCGTGCTGTGCCAGCACATGCGCACCGGCGAGGCCCTGGCCGCGTGGCTCGCCACGGCAGGCTGGCGTGCCGATGTGCTGGCATCGCAGGCGGCCGCACTGGCGTCTTTCCGGGTCAAGGTGCCACGCGTTATCGTCGCCACTGAAGAGTACCCCCTGGCCGCACTGGCCGGCCTGCGCGATGCGGCAAAGGTCCCGGTTGTGTGGGTGACGCAGGAGGGCCCGCATCGGCCGCGCCAGTGCGCCCCCGGCATGCACGAAGTCACGGCCTACAGCCACCGCGCGCTGCTCGACTGCGTGGCCCAGGCAGCCGAAGGCCCGGCGCCGGCGCTTGCGACGGCAGACGGCAGCGCGCCGGCGGCGCAGGCACTCCCGGCATCGGCCGAGGCGCCGCTGACGATCCTTGTCGCCGAGGACAATGCGCTGAACCAGACCCTGATCGCCGAACAGCTGCAGGCACTTGGCTGCCACCCGATCGTTGCAGGCAACGGCAGGCAGGCACTGGCGGAGCTGGAGAGCACGCACATCGACGCCGTGCTGACCGATATCCAAATGCCAGTCATGGACGGCCATGCGCTGCTGCGCGCGGTGCGCGCGCAGCATCCCGACATGCCGGTACTGGCCTTCAGCGCACTCACTGGCAGCGAGCCATGCGCAGACTGGCGCCTGCGCGGCTTTTCCGGCTTTATCGCCAAGCCGGCGTCGTTGCAGGACCTGCAGGCATGCCTGCATGGCCTGCCCGGCCGCCGGCATGCCGCGGCCCCTCGCACCAATGACGAGCCAGCTGCGGCTTCCCAGGCAGAAACCGCTGATCGCCGCCGCTACGAAGCCATGCTGCGCCGGCAGCTGCAACAAGACCTGCCAGCGTTGGCGCACATCATTGCGCAGCAGGACCTGCCGGCATTGCGGCACTGGGTCCATGCCGCAGCCGGCGCCTTCATGATTGTGCGCCGCCAGCCCATCGTCGGGGCATGCCTGGCACTGGAAGCACTGTGTGACGGCGCCCAGGCGTGGACCCCGGCCGCCGCAGCCGCGGCCGAAGCCCTGCATGAACGGCTGCGCGGATACGCGCAGGCCGCCGCAGCGGAATAATGCGCGCGGCGCGCTGCGCCTTACCACAATTAGCGGATTTGCGAGCATCGCCACGCGGGACGATAATGGCAACGCTGCGCCATGGCCGTCCTGGCCATGCCTGAGCAATGCTGGCGCGGCATTGTCTTCAATGTCTCTCCCCATGCAGCCAGAACAAGGCCTTCCCCAGCCACAGCGGACCTGGGCGATCCTCACTGTTTTCTTCGGCCTGATCATGGCCGTGCTCGATGGTTCGATCGCCAACATCGCCCTGCCCTCGATCTCACGCGAGCTGCAGGCCGATCCGTCCAGCACGATCTGGGTGGTCAACGCTTATCAGCTGACGGTGACCGTGTGCCTGCTGCCGCTCTCGTCGCTGGGGGACATCCTTGGCTACAAGCGCGTGTACCGGGCGGGGCTGGCCACCTTCCTGCTGGGCTCGCTGCTGTGCGCGCTGGCGGTCAACCTGCCGATGCTGGTGGCCGCGCGCGTGCTGCAGGGCATCGGCGGCGCCGGCATCATGAGCGTCAACACGGCGCTGGTGCGCTTTATCTACCCGCCCACGCGCCTGGGCCGCGGCATCGGGCTGAACGCGCTGGTGGTCGGCGTGACCATCGCCGTGGGCCCGTCGCTGGGCGCGCTGATCCTGGCGGTCGCCAGCTGGAAATGGCTGTTCGCGGTCAACGTGCCGGTGGCCATCGTCGCGCTGGTGCTGAGCCGCACTTCGCTGCCCGCGACGCCGCCGCAGCCGCGCGAGTTCGACTACCGCAGCGCGCTGCTGTCGGCGCTGGTGTTCGGCATGTTCATCCTCGGCGTCGACGGCCTGGGCCACGCCCGCTGGCGCATCGCAGGCGCCGCGGGCATGGCCGCCGCTGTGATGCTGGGTTGGCTGCTGGTGCGGCGCCAACACGGGCGCCCCGCGCCGCTGGTGCCGGTGGACCTGTTTTCCAGCCGCTCCTTCACGCTGGCGGTGGGCACCTCGTTCTGCTCTTTCATGACGCAGATGCTGGCCTTTATCGCGCTGCCGTTCTATCTCGAATACCAGCTCGGCCGCTCCCTGCAGGAAACCGGCCTGCTGATCACGCCCTGGCCGCTGATGGTGGCGGTGATGGCCACGGTGTCGGGCCGGCTGTCGGACCGCTATCCGGCCAGCATCCTCGCCGGCATCGGCCTGGCCATGCTGGCGGGCGGGCTGGTCGGGCTGGCCACGCTGGGCCCGGACGCCGGCAGCCTGGATATCGTCTGGCGCATGGCGATGTGCGGCACGGGCTTCGGCTTCTTCCAGTCCCCCAACAACCGCGCCATGATCGGCGCCACGCCGCCCGAGCGCAGCGGCGGCGCCAGCGGCGCGCAGGCGACCACGCGGCTGCTGGGGCAGACCAGCGGCACAGCGGTGGTGGCGCTGCTGTTCAGCCTGACGCCGACCGGCGCGGCGCGCATTGCGCTGTATCTGGCGGCGGTGGTGGCGGCGCTGGGGGCCTTGATCAGCCTGAGCAGGTTGCGCGATGCCAGCGGCGCGGAACCTGCGCGGGGGGCGGTGGAGCCGGACGCCTGATCAGTGATTGCGTGCTCCCCTCTCCCGCAAGCGGGAGAGGGGAGCAAACCCTCTGGGTTTAAAGGCCTACTCCGCCTTCGCCCCCGATTCCTTCACCACCCTCGCCCATTTTGCAATCTCCTGGCGCTGGTATGCCGCCAGTTTCTCCGGCGTCCCCAGGATCGGATCCAGCCCCAGCGTCTTCAGCTTCGCCTGCACATCGGGCAGCGTGAAGATGCGGTTGAGTTCAGTGTTGAGCCTGGCCACCACATCCTTCGGCGTATTGGCCGGCGCGAACACGGCGAACCATGAATCGGCTTCAAATCCAGGCAAGCCCTGCTCGGCCAGTGTCGGGATATCCGGTGCCGAGGCCGAGCGCTTCGCGCTGGTAATGCCCAGCGCGCGCAGCTTGCCCTCGCGCACCACGGGCAAGGCCGACGGCAGGTTGTCGAACATCATGGTGATATGGCCGCCGAGCAGGTCGGGGATGGCCATGGCTCGGCCCTTGTAGGGCACGTGCGTGATCTTGACGCCGGCCATCGAATTGAACATTTCTCCGGCCACGTGCGGCGAGGTGCCGACGCCGGGGGTGCCGAAGGTCAGCGCGCCGGGCTTGCTCTTCGCCAGTGCGATCAGCTCGGCCGTGGTCTTCGCCGGCACGCCGGGGTTGACCACCAGCACGTTGGGCGTCGAGGCGATCATCATGACCGGCGCGAAGTCCTTCACCATGTCGTACGGCATCTTGCTGTACAGCGCGCCGTTGATCGAGTGCGTGCCGACCGTGCCCAGTGCCAGGGTGTAGCCGTCTGCCGGCGCGTGCGCCACCGCCTCGGCGCCGATATTGCCGCCCGCGCCGGGCTTGTTATCCACGATCACGGGCTGGCCCCACGATGGCGAGATCTTCTCCGAGACGATGCGCGCCAGCGTATCGGGCGCGCCGCCGGTCGGGAAGCCGACCACGATCCGGATCGGCTTGGCGGGCCAGGTTTGCGCGAGCGCGGGGGCCGCGCCGACCAGCGCGGATGTGACAAGCATTGCCGCGGCAAGGGTGCCGAAACGCATGGGTGTTCCTCCTGTTGCCGGCGGCTGCGTGGCCGCCTGCTATGTGAAGACGGCGGCCACTGCCGCCGTCTGAACCTGCTAAGCTCTATACCGCGATGCCGCCGAACTCCTGCATCACCTTGTCATGCAGGCGCCGCATGCCGCGCAGCCAGCGGTCATAGTCCTGGCCCTTGCGGCGATAGTACTCAAGCACCTCCGGGTGCGGCAAGATCAGGAAGCGCTCATCGGCCACCCCTTCCAGCGTCACCGCGGCGACGTGCTCGGCGGTGACCGAGCCTTCCTGCAGGAAGCCCTTGCGCTCGCCCTTCTCGCCGAACAGCATGTTGGTCTGCACGCCCTGCGGGCAGATGCAGCTGACCTTGATGCCGCGGTCGCCGTAGGTGATCGACAGCCACTCGGCAAAGCCGATGGCGGCGTGCTTGGTCACCGCATACGGCGCCGAGCCGATCTGCGACAACAGGCCCGCTGCCGACACCGTGTTGATGAAGTAGCCGTCGCCGCGCTCCAGCATCTGCGGCAGCACCGCCCTGGCCGCGTGGATATGCGCCATCACGTTGATTTCCCAGATGCGCTGCCACTCGTCGGCGCTCGCATCCAGCCCCTTGCGCAGGATGATGCCGGCGTTGGAACAGAAGATGTCGACCTGGCCAAAGCGGCGCGTGGCCTCGTCGGCCAGGCCCTGCACGGCGGCGGCATCGGCCACGTCGACCGGCTGGGCGAACACCTGGCACGCAGGCGCCGCGGCCTGGACCTCGGTGGCAACGGTGGCGGCGCCGGCCGCGTTCAGGTCGGCCACAGCCACGCCGCGCGCGCCGGCCTGCGCAAAGGCCAGCGCCAGCGCGCGCCCGATGCCGGTGGCCGCGCCGGTCACCACGACGGTCTTGTTGCGTACTTCCATGGGTTGTCTCCTCGTTGAATTCAGTGCCCGCGTCATGCGTTGGACGCGTGGGGATAGGTATCAGGGTCCGGCTGCGCGGAAGCAAAGCGGGCGGTCGCGCGCGCGCCGCCGGGTTGCCACAGCCGCGCCTGCAGGGTCTCGGCCAGTTCGCGGATGCGCGGGCCCAGGTTGCTTTCCAGGATCTCGGGCGACAGCCGTGTCGCGGCCCCGCCGATATTCAACGCCAGCACCTCGCTGCTGCCCGCCAGGCGCAGCGGCGCGGCGGCGCCGCTGACGGTGCGGTCCCATTCGGCATGCGCCACGCAGAAGCCGCGCCGTGCGTGGTCGCGCAGCGCACGGTCGATGCCGGTGCGCACGGCGGGCCAGCGCGAGCCATAGTGGCGCGCCAGTTCGGCCAGCGCGGCCTCGCGGTGATCGGCATCGAGCCCCGCCAGCCAGGCGCGCCCGATCGCCGAGGTGGCCATCGGCAGGCGCGCGCCCGGCGCCAGCCGGATCACCAGCGCCCCGCGCGGCTGGCAGCTTTCCAGGTAGACCATGGCGTGCCGGTCCGGCATGGCCAGTGCCACCGTGCAATCGGAGGCAAACGCCAGCGACTGCATCAGCGGCTGCGCGATCTCGCGGATGCCGGCGCCGCCTACATAGCGGTGGCCCAGCACCATCGCGCCCTGCCCCAGCCGGTACTTCTCAGTGGCTTCGATGTAGGTGAGATAGCCGAGCGTGGCCAGCGTGTAGGTGAGCCGCGACACGGTCGGGCGCGGGATGCCGGTGCGCCGCGACAGCTCGGCGTTGCCCAGGTAATCGTCCTGCGGCCCGAAGGCGCGCAACAGCTCCATGCCGCGTGCCAGCGCGGTGACGAAGTTGCGGTCGTCGGCGCAGGCATGGCCCGCCTGCGCGTCGGCCGGCACCAGGACATGTGCGGCATCGGGCGGCGGGGTTGGAATGGTGGTGGTGCGTTTCATGGGCAGGCGGCCGGGAAGAGAACATTGATAGCAGCAACGGGGCTGCGCAGGGACCGCTATGTAGGGAAAGCATGTGCCATAGAAACGGCGTTGATGGATACGAATCAAAAAGTCAGTACGGTTTTTGCCGGACGAAATTCTTGTAAATACAAACCATTCTCATTTATGATGCGCCACTTTCGTCGTTTTCACCTTGCGCCCTCATGCTTGTCCGCCGTCTTGCCATACCCGCCGCCGTCAGTTGCCTGCTCCTGCCTCCCGTCGTTTCCCACGCCGCCGAAGATCCCGCCACGCTGCCATCCGTGACGGTCAGCGCCGCCGCCGACGGGCAAACTGACGTAGGCTTCAGCACGCGGCGGCCGGCCGGAGTGACCAAGTCGGATCAATCCGCGGCCGACGCCGCGCAGTCGATCACCGTCATTACGCGTGACCTGCTCGACAGCCAGCAGGCACAGAACCTCAGCGACGCGCTGCAAAACTCAGCCGGCGTGGTCACCAACGTCTATGGCAGGCGCGGCTGGGACGACTTCATCATCCGCGGCCAGCGTGCATCGGAATCGATCTTTGCCGACGGATTGCTCGTCGACAGCAACAACCGCGTGGCGCAGGAGCTGTTCGGCGTGGAACGCGTGGAAGTGCTCAAGGGACCGGCCTCGATCCTGTTCGGCGCGGTGCAGCCGGGCGGCCTGGTCAACATGGTCAGCAAGCGCCCGCGTGCCGAACTGTTCGGTGAACTGGGCCTGACCGTCGGCAACTACGGCTTCCGGCAGGCGACGGTCGACGTCGGCACGCCGCTGGCCAAGGACAGCAAGGCCGCGTTCCGCCTGAACGCGCTGATGATGAACAGCGACGATCCGACCGACTACGTCTGGTATCGCAACCGCTGGATCGCGCCATCGCTGACGCTCGACCTTGGCACGCGCACGGACTTCACGATCCTGGCCAGCCACAGCCAACGCAACTACGTGCGCCAGCAGGGCCTGCCAGTGAATGGCACCCTGGTGCCGAACCGCAATGGCGTGGTGCCGAGCAACCGCTTCATCGGCGAGCCGAATGCGCCGTCTTATGACGGCGAGCAGAACCGCATCGGCTACGCGCTGACGCACCGCTTCGACTCCGGCTGGACCTTGAACCAGAACCTGCGCTACCAGACGTCGTCGCTGACCGGCACGCTGGTGTCGGCCGGCACCATGGCCGTCAACAGCCAGGCGATGAACCGCAGTGGCACGCAGCAGAGCTTCTCGGGGGACTCGTTCGGTGTTGACACTAACGTGCAGCGGACTTTCGCGTTCACGGGGCATGCCCACAGCGTGACCTTTGGCATCGACTACCGCCATACGAAGGAAGACCGCCTGCAGAAGACGTGCCGCGTGGCAGCGCTGAACGTCTACAACCCGGTCTATGGCGCCAGCATCAACTGCCCGTCCGCCTATAGCCTGGACGCGACCGATACGCTAAACGCGGTTGGCCTCTACCTGCGCGACCAGATCCGTATCGCCGAGCGCTGGACCGTGACCGGCGGCGTGCGCTACGAATCCGCGCAGACGAGCACGACGGACCGGCTGGCGCGGTCGCGTACCGGCAACGACGACAACGCCGTCACCGGCAGCGCGGGCGTGATGTACGACCTGACGCACTGGGCACGTCCGTACCTGAGCTTCGCCACTTCGTTCCTGCCGAACGCCGGCACCGACGTCAACGGCGCCACGTTCAAGCCCGAGAAGGGCCGCCAGTACGAAGTGGGCATCAAGTTCGACATGCCGGACAAGACCGGCCTGCTGACCCTGGCCGCGTTCGACCTGACCCGCACCAATGTGCTCAGTACCGATCCGGTTAACACAGGCTTCAGCGTGGCCGTGGGCGAACAGCGTTCGCGCGGGCTGGAAATGGAGCTGACGCAGGATCTCGGCAATGGCCTCAGCGTTTCGGGCGCCTATGCCTATATCGCAAGCGAAGTCACCGAAGACACCACGGCTGCGAACGTCGGCAAGCCGCTCAACAGCGTGCCCCGGCACAGCTTCTCGGTGTGGAGCCAGTACCGCTTCCGCGGCGCGCTGGCTGGCTGGTACGTCGGTGCCGGCGTGCGCGGCGAGAGCACCAAGCGCGGCTACAGCTTTAACTACACCGTGCCGGGCTACACGGTGGCCGATCTTGCCGTCGGCTACGTGGCATCGCACTGGCGCGCGGCGTTCAACGTCAAGAACGTGTTCGACAAGATGTACTACGCGGGCGGCCTGAACAACAACGTGCTACCAGTGGGCAATCCGCGGGTGGCCATGCTCAACGTGACGATGAACTATTGATGCGGCCCCCGCCTGGAGCCTCCTGACCAGTAGTCAGGCGGCCATCAAGCTGATGTGGCTGGCCTTGCGCCCGCCCCATCGCCGCAATCACCGCCCCTAAAATCTGCATCCCCCGCTGAATCTGCTCCACCGTCAAACTCGCATAACCGAGCACCAGCCCGGCCGCTCGACGCTGTCCGTGCGGCCGGGCCCCTGCAAACAACGGTGATACCGGGTAGACCCCCACATCCTGGCTGCGCGCAGCGGCCACCAGCGCTGTCTCGTCGCGGGGCCGCAGCGACGGCAACCACAGCACCACATGCAGCCCCGCCGCCGTACCGCAGACTTCCGCGTCCGCTGGCAGGAAACGTGCGACGCCATCCAGCAAGGCCGCTCGCCGGCGCTCGTTTTCCCGGCGCATGCGCCGCACATGGCGTTCGTAGGCACCGCTTTCGATCAGCGCTGCCAGCACGCGCTGCTCCAGCACGGGCGCATGGCGGTCGGCCAGCCGCTTGGCCTGCCGGAACACCGGCACCAGCTCAGGCGGCAGCACCAGGTAGCCGAGCCGCAGTTGTGGCGACAGCGCCTTGGAGAAAGTGCCGACGTAGATCACGCGGCCGTCGGTGTCGATCGAGCGCAGCGTGTCGATCGGGCGCTGGCCGTAGCGGAACTCCCCGTCGTAGTCGTCCTCGATGATCCAGGCGTCGTGGCGCTGCGCCCATTGCAGCAGCTCCAGGCGCCGGCCGATCGGCAGCACGCCCCCTAGTGGGAACTGGTGCGACGGTGTCACGTACACCAGGCGCACACGATCGTCCTGGGGAAGGCTGGCGGTATCCAGGCCATGCCCGTCCACCGGCGTGGCCTGGCACCTGGCGCCGGTGACTTCGAAGCAGCGCCTCGCCATCAGGTAGCCGGGATCTTCGAAGGCAAAGGCGTCGCCGGCATCCAGCAGCAGCCGCGCGCACAGGTCGATGGCCTGCTGCGAGCCATGCACCACCAGAACCTGCTCGGCCTCGCAGGCCAGTCCCCGGGCACGCCGCAAATAGCCCTGGAGGGCGCGTCGCAGCGACGCCTCACCTTCTGGCGGGGCGTAAGACAGGCTGTTTTGCTGGCGCAGCAGTTCGGCCTGGTAGGCACGCCGCCAGGCCAGGGTTGGGAAGTCCCGCGAAGCCACCGCCCCATACAGGAAGTCGAAACGAACCGGTTCAGCCTGCAGCAGTGCCGGCATGCCGAGTCCCGCCACGCGGCGCCCGAATTCGGACAGGGTTGGGGCGGACCTGGCGCGCCGGCCTGCGCTGATCCCGGCTGGTGCCGGTGCCGCCAGGGGGCTGGCGATTCGGGCCACGCGCCCCACCGCAGTGACGAGGAAGCCCTCGGCAGCAAGTTGTTCGTAGGCGGCGGTGACAGTGGTACGCGACACCCCCAACTCGGACGCCAGCGCCCGTGTGGACGGCGCCCGGGCGCCCGGCGGCAGGGTGCCGTCCGCGATCTGGGCACGCAGAAGATCGTAGATGCGGCGCCCCGCGCCCGTGGCTCCGGCACGGGTACCGGCTGGCTGGCGTGACTGGCCCATAAAGAATCATGAAAACCGGACCTTCCGATTGTGCCAGTTGTCGGCGACAGTATCGAGCATTCCATCGCTTCCGATTCCCCACCATGTATATTCCTGCTCACTTTGCTGAAAACCGGCCAGAGGAACTGGGCCGCATCATCCGCGAGCACCCGCTGGGGATGCTGGTTACGCAAGGCAGCGCCGGACTGGATGCCGACCACATCCCGTTCGAGTTCGATCCCGGCGAGGGAACCCACGGCGTGCTCACAGCCCACGTGGCCCGCGCGAACCCACTCTGGCAGCGTTGCCCCACCGGCTCGCCGGTCATGGTCGTGTTCCGGGGCGCCGAGGCCTATATCTCGCCCAACTGGTACCCGAGCAAGCATGAGGCGCACCGCCAGGTGCCGACCTGGAACTACGAGGTGGTGCACGCGCACGGCACGATCACCGTGCATGACGACGAGCGTTTTGTTCGCCGCCTGGTTGCGCGCCTGACACGGCGGCACGAGGCAGCCGAACCCAGGCCCTGGAAGATGGGGGACTCCGCGCCGGAGTACATCGACAGCATGCTGCGCAACATCGTGGGCATCGAGATCGCCGTCACTTCGCTGGTGGGCAAGGTCAAGCTCAGCCAGAACAAGGAGTTGCGGGACCGCCTCGGTGCCGCCGAGACCCTGGAGGCGCGGGGGTATGGCGAACTTGCGCAGTCCATGCGCAAGGCTGGTTGAATTGCCCCCGGGCCCGCGCTCAGCTTTTCCTCACCATTGACGAATACCCCGCCATGTCATTCATCCCCTTCCTGATCGCAGCCATCGTTCTCGCCATCACCCCCGGCCCGGCCATCGCCTATGTCGTTGCACGAACGGTGGCTGGCGGCCGATCCGCAGGCCTGGCTTCATGCTTCGGCACCGCCCTCGGAGGCTTGCTCCATGTGCTCGCGGCAGCCTTGGGCCTGTCGCTGGTCATTGCCCAGTCGGCCGTGGCATTCAACCTGCTCAAGTATCTGGGTGCTGCTTATCTGGTGTACCTGGGGATTCGCATGCTGATGCGCAAGCAGGCGCCGGTCACGCTCGAAACCATGCCATCCAGAGGTGCGCGCCGCGCTCTGGTCGAGGGCATCATGGTCGAGGTCCTGAACGTCAAGACGGCGCTGTTCTTTCTGGCGTTCCTGCCGCAGTTTGTCTCGGCGAGCGAAGCTCTGGTGGCGCAGTTGGTGCTGTTGGGCTGCATTTGCGTCGCGCTCAATACGCTGGTCGACGTTGTTGTCGTGTTTGCCGCGCATCGTCTGCTCAAGTCCGGCGCCGCCCGCGAAGCTCGCGCCCGCTTGATGACCCGGATGTCGGGCGTGACGATGCTGGGCCTGGGCGCCTTTCTGGCGCTCGCCCGGCGCGAAGCATAGACAGGGGGGCGGTTCGGCGCAGGGCTCGAACCGCCCGCCCCTCAAGCAGCAGCCCGCCGGGCCGCGCCGCGATACTGCGCCAGCAACGCGTCCCGCCGTACTGCCGCCGCATCCATACTGGCCTCCTTCACGTGGCCGTAGCCGCGGATATCCTCCGGCAACGCGGCAAGCGCCAGCGCGGTGTCGACGTTGTCCGCGCTCAGGGACGCCGCGAACTCGTCGACCAAGGCCAGATAGTCGTTGACCAGCGCCCGCTCGGCGCGGCGCTCGGCAGTCTTGCCAAACACATCGAACGCCGTGCCACGCAACCCCTTCAGGCGCGCCAGCAAGCGGAATGCCGTCATCGTGCGCGGACCGAAGCGGCGCTTGACCGGGTGGCCCTTGTCGGTCTTGGCCAGCAGCGGCGGCGCCAGCCAGAAGTTGAGCTGGTAGTCGCGGCCGGGCTCCCCTTCAAACTGGGCGCGCAGCTTGTCCAGGAAGGCGGGATCGGCGTAGAGGCGCGCCACCTCGTATTCGTCTTTGTAGGCCATCAGCTTGGCCAGGTTGCGGGCCACGGCCTCGGTCAGCGGCAGCTTGCGGTCGATGCCCAGTTGCTGCTCCGCGGCGCGGATGCGCTCGACAGCCTCGCGGTAGCGGGCGGCATATGCAGAGTTCTGGTATTCGGCCAGCATCGTCTCGCGCTTGCGGATCAGGGTGTCGAGCGCCTGCGGGATTGCCACGACCTGTGCGGCCGGGGCCGCCGGAGCACCCGGCAAGTGCGCCTTGACCGCCGCCTCGCCATGGTGCGCGAGATACCGCCCCCATTCGAATGCCAGCCGGTTCTTGTCGATCGACACCCCATTGAGTTCGATCGCGCGCAGCAGGCTTTCACGCTGCAGCGGGATCCAGCCCTTCTGCCAGGCAAAGCCGAGCAACAGCGGGTTGGAGTAGATGGCGTCGGCCAGCAGGGTCACCGCCCATGCGCTGGCGTCGAAGAATGCGCAGGCATCGCCCACGCTGGCGCGCAGGTCCTGCTCGGCGCTGGCACCGGGGAACTTCCACTTCGGGTTCTTGATGAATTCCGCGGTGGGCGTGTTGGCGCTGTTGACCACGGCGGCGGTCAGGCCATGCCGGACCTTCGACAACACCTCGGGCGACGCCGAGACGATGGCGTCGCCCCCGATCACCAGGCGCGCCTCACCCGTCGCGATACGCGTCGCATGCAGGTGGTCCGGGCCCGGTGCGATCTGCACGTGGCTGATCACAGCCCCGCCCTTCTGTGCCAGGCCAGCCATGTCGAGCACGGTCACGCCCTTGCGTTCAAGGTGCGATGCCATGCCCAGCAGGCCGCCGATGGTGACCACGCCAGTGCCGCCCACACCGGTGACCAGCACGCCGTACGGCCGCTCCAGGGCCGGCAGCCGCGGCAGCGGCAGCGCCTCGAAGTCGGCGCCGGTGCCTTTGCCACCCGCTGCCGCGGGCTTGCGCACCTGCGCCCCCTCGGCAGTGACAAAGCTCGGGCAGAAGCCGTTGACGCAGGAGAAATCCTTGTTGCACGACGACTGGTTGATCTTGCGCTTGGTCCCGAGTTCGGTCTCCAGCGGCTCCACCGACAGGCAGTTGGACTTGGCCGAGCAATCGCCGCAGCCCTCGCAGACCGCGTCGTTGATAAAGGCGCGCTTGGCCGGGTCAGGATAGGTGCCGCGCTTGCGGCGGCGGCGCTTCTCGGTCGCGCAGGTCTGGTCGTAGATCAGGATGGTGACGCCCGCGGTATCGCGCAGCTCGACCTGGACGGCGTCGAGCTGGTCGCGGTGGAACACGGCCACGCCAGACGGCAGCATGGCGCCGTCGCCATACTTCTGCGGCTCGTCGGTGACGACGACCAGCTTCTTCGCGCCCTCGGCCAGCACCTGGTGCGCAATCTGCGGCACCGTCAGCACGCCGTCGATGGGCTGCCCGCCGGTCATTGCCACGGCGTCATTGAACAGGATCTTGTAGGTGATATTGGCCTTGGCCGCGATCGATGCGCGGATGGCCAGCAGCCCCGAGTGGAAATACGTGCCGTCGCCCAGGTTGGCAAACACGTGCTTGTCGCCGGTGAAATGCATCTGGCCGGTCCAGGCCACGCCTTCGCCGCCCATCTGGCTGAAGGTGTCGGTATTGCGGTCCATCCACAGGGTCATGTAGTGGCACCCGATGCCGGCCAGCGCACGCGAGCCCTCCGGCACGCGCGTGGACGTATTGTGCGGGCACCCCGAGCAGAACCAGGGCTTGCGCTCCACCGCGATGCGCGGCTGCGCGGCCTCGCGCTCCTTGGCCTCGATCAGCGCCACGCGCGCGGCAATGCGTGCGCGCACCGCTTCCGGCAGGTCAAAACGTTCCAGCCGGCGGGCGATGGCCTTGGCGATCAGCGCCGGCGACAATTCATAGTGCGCGGGCAGCAGCCAGTTGCCACGCGGCACCGACCACTCGCCGCCATCGTTGCCACGCTGGTCGAACTTGCCGAAGACCTTGGGCCGCACATCCTCGCGCCAGTTGTACAGCTCTTCCTTGAGTGCGTATTCGAGGATCTGCCGCTTCTCTTCCACCACCAGGATCTCTTCCAGGCCGGTGGCGAACTCACGGGCGCCGTGCGCCTCCAGCGGCCACACGCAACCCACCTTGTAGACGCGGATGCCGATGCGGGCGCAGGTGTCATCGTCCAGGCCCAGGTCTGCGAGCGCCTGGCGCACGTCCAGGTACGCCTTGCCGGCGGTCATGATGCCGAAGCGCGCGTTCGGCGAATCGAGCACGACGCGATTGAGGCGGTTGGCCCGCACATAGGCCAGCGCCGCATACCACTTGTGGTCAAGCAGCCGCGCCTCCTGCTCCAGCGGGGAATCGGGCCAGCGGATATTGAGTCCGCCCTGCGGCATGACAAAGTCCTGCGGCAGCGCGATCTGCACGCGCTCGGGATCGATCTCGACCGAGGCGGTCGACTCCACCACGTCGGTGACGCACTTCATTGCCACCCACAGGCCGGAATACCGGCTCATGGCCCAGCCATGCAGGCCGTAGTCGAGGTACTCCTGCACATTGGCGGGGTACAGCACCGGGATGCCGGCGGCCTGCAGCACGTGCTCCGACTGGTGCGCCACGGTGGAGGACTTGGCGGCATGGTCGTCGCCGGCCAGCAGCAGCACGCCGCCATGGCGCGACGAGCCGGCCGAATTGGCGTGCTTGAGCACGTCGATGGACCGGTCCACGCCCGGCCCCTTGCCATACCACATCGAGAACACGCCGTCGCGCGTGGCGCCGGGGAACAGGTTGACCTGCTGGCTGCCCCAGACGGCGGTCGCGGCAAGGTCTTCGTTGACGCCGGGCTGGAACACCACGTCGCTGGCCGCCAGGTGCTGCTTGGCCTTCCACAGGGCCTGGTCGACGCCGCCCAGCGGCGAGCCGCGATAGCCCGAGATAATGCCGGCGGTGTTGAGGCCGGCGGCGCGGTCGCGCGCCTTCTGTAGCATTGGCAGGCGGACCAGGGCCTGCACGCCGCTCATGTAGACGCGGCCCTGCTCCAGGGTGTACTTGTCGTCCAGGCTGGCGCTGGCCAGGGCTTCGAGCAAGGCGGGGTTCAGCGGGGCATTCACGATCTCAGTCTCCGTGCTTGTTCTCTTGTATCCGGAGCAGTTTAGAAATCCGTGCCGTCATCGTAAAATCATGAATTCAAACACCTGATATCTGAAAAACGGATAACCCGGAGATTCCCATGTTCAAGGCGCGCGAAGGCTCGGAAAGACTGGCCAAGGAAGTCACGCTGAGGCAGTTCCGCTACTTCGTCGCGGCCGCGGAGACCGGGCAATTCTCGATGGCCGCGACCGCCGAGCATGTCTCGCAGTCGGCCATCACCAATGCCGTGCTGGCGCTTGAGCAGCGCCTGGCGGTACGCCTGTTCGAGCGCCGGCCCCATGGGGTGACGTTGACGGCAGAAGGCCACCTCTTCTTCCAGCACGCCCGCCAGATCCTGGATTCGGTCGAGGATGCGCTGCGCGAGCCGCGCTTCCAGGTGCACGGGTTGCAGGGCAGCGTGCGCCTTGCCGCCTCCTATACGGTGCTGGGCTACTTCCTGCCGGGGCTGCTGGCGCGCTTTCGCACCAACTATCCGGACATCGAACTGGATCTGCTCGACATGGACCGGCCCGATATCGAGCGGGCCGTGCTGGCGGGGGAGATCGAGCTGGGCATCGCGCTGCTGTCGAACCTGGAGCGGCCCCAGCGCTTCCAGCGCCATACGCTGATGCGATCCCGGCGCCAGTTGTGGACTTCGTCCAGCCATCCGCTGCTGGCCGTCGAGCGCCCTTCGCTGCGCGATATTGCGGCCTATCCGTATATCCTCATCACCGTGGACGAGGCCGAGGAATCCACGCTGCGTTACTGGCGCAGCCACCGGCTCGCACCCAAGGTCGCATTCCGGACCGGCTCGATGGAGGCCCTGCGCGGGCTGGTGGCGCATGGCTTCGGCGTCACCGTGCTGTCCGACATGGTGTATCGCCCGTGGTCACTGGAGGGAAAGCAGATCGAGGCCCGCCCGATTGCCAATGCGGTGCCGGACATGGAGGTTGGCATGCTGTGGCAGCCCGGGCGCAAGCTGGGCAAGCCGGCGGATGCGCTGAGGGAGTTCCTGATTCACGCGTGCGGGAGCTGAGGCGGGACATTCGATTGCCCGCGCCCTTACAACAACGCTATCTGAAGGACCGGTAGCCTGTCGTCGAGTAGTCCGTGTAGAAATCCGCCAGGCAATGCAGATTGAGCGCCCGGATCTCTTCAGTCATGAAGTCAACAAAAACGCGGATGCGCGAGGGCAGGTGCTGGCGGCTGAGGTAACAGATGTAATGCCCGCGGTCGTCAGGCGCATACCGTCCCATGGCGATGACCAGTTCGCCGCGGGCGATGCGGTCGCAGGCCTGGTAGCCCGCCATCTGCGCGATGCCCAGCCCGTCGAGCACCGCCGCCAGCACCAGCTCAGGGTCATTGAACGTCAGCCTTGCGGCAGGCACAACCTTGCGCACATGCCCCTCGACCTTGAATTCCCATTCAAGGATGCGCGCGCCGGCGATGCGGGTGTTGATGCATTCGTGCCGGGCGAGATCCTCCAGCGTCGACGGTAGTCCATGCCGCGCCGCGTAGGCAGGAGACGCGCACACAGCCATCTGCATCGGGATCAGCTGCTTCGCAACGATGCTTGAATCCTCGATGCGGCCATTGCGGAACGCGACGTCGATGTTCCCGGCCGCGAAGTCCGTTGGCCGGTCATCGAGCACCAGGTCCAGGGAAATGTCCGGATAAGCCGCCGAGAACTTCGACAGCAGCGGCGCCACCACCTTGCGCCCGAAGCCGGCCGTCGCGCTAATGCGAAGCAGGCCGCTTGGCGGTCCAAGGCGCAGTTCCAGCATGTCGTTCATGGCCTCGACGATATGCGCCACGCCCTGGTGGCAGTTCTCGAAGAAGCGCTCGCCCTCGCGGGTCAGTTGGGTGGTGCGCGTGGTGCGCAGGAACAGCCGCGTGCTCAGCTGCGTTTCCAGCTTCAGGACGTTGCGGCTGACCGCTGAGCGGCCGATGCCCAGCCGCTCGCCCGCCTTGGAGAAGCTGCCCTCGGTGGCGACCGCCATGAAGGCGATGATGCCGGCGTAGCTTGCCGCGAAACTGGCGGACAGCCCGTCCGCGCGATCCGGCGGGCCGGGGCGAAAGCCCCGCTGCGGCATACCGGTTACGTCTCTATCCGCCCCCCCGCGGTTGACAGGGGACGTCGGGCGAACGTCTGGAACGACGATGTCCATGTCATTGCCTTTCGGAGCGGCGCAACGAATGAGGGTCCACGCTGTGCGGTGCACAACCATGGCATGATCGTAATGACACGCCATGCCCGGGTAAATGACAGATGCCCCTGGATTTCTGCCAACCGGCCTGGCGCGAGCGGCGACAATGCAGACATGAAGCAGCGGAAGGCGCCGGTCCACAGGGCCTTCCGCTGCGATCCGTGGCGAAGGCGTCGCACTGCGCGTGCTTGCCGGCCACATGCCTTGCGCGGGATCGCGCCGGCGGCATAACATCCATCGACTTTCAAGATCCCTGCCATGGTTCCCTCTCCGCCTGCGCCCTCTTCCCGGACACTTGACGACCAGCCACGCAATCTTCTGTTCGTGGCCTTCCCGGACATGAGCCTGCTTGATCTCACCGGACCGCAAACTGTGTTCTGGGCTGCCTCCCGGTTTGCACGCGAACGCGGCTTCGCCGGCTACCGGAGCCACCTGGCAAGCGAGCACGGCGGCCTGGTTGCCTCGGCCGAAGGCACCGCCGTGCAGGCCATGGCGCTCTCGGAAATCGATCTGCAGCACATCGATACGATCATCCTCCCGGGTGCCCCCGAGATGGTCAGGGTGCTCGACAGCGCCACCTCGCTGGTCGCCTGGCTGCAGCAGGCCGCCGGACAGGTACGCCGCGTTGCCTCGGTCTGCAGCGGGGCCTTCCTGCTTGCGCAAGCGGGCTTGCTTGACGGCAGGCGCGCTGCCACTCACTGGGCGATGCATGCGCAGTTCCGCGCGCGCTTTGCCTCGGTCGAACTGGACCGGGACGCCATTTTCGTCCGCCAGGACCGCATCTGGACCTCGGCCGGCGTGACCACCGGCATCGACATGGCGCTTGCGCTGGTCGAGGACGACTATGGCCACGATATCTCGCTGAGCGCGGCCAGGGAGCTGGCGGTCTTCATCAAGCGGCCGGGCACGCAGCCACAGATCAGCGAGATCCTGCTGGCGCAGAGCCGGCACGTGCCGCTGTTCGAGGCGCTCCATCTATGGATCATCGAAAACCTGTCGCGGGAAGGGCTGTCAGTGGAACAGCTCGCCGAACAGGTCGGAATGAGCCCCCGCAACTTTGCCCGGGTCTACAAGCAAAAGACCGGGCGCACCCCGGCCAAGGGGGTTGAGCATTTCCGGCTGGAAGCCGCACGCCGGCTGCTCCAGGACCTGCATCTGCCGGTGGAGCAGATCGCAAGGCAGTGCGGCTTCGGCAGCGAGGAACGGATGCGCCTTACGTTCCAGCGCAACCTGGGCTTCTCGCCCAGCGAGTATCGGTCGAAGGTGACCGGCTGAGAAAACGCCACAACCCGGCCGCACCATTGGTGCCGAACGGGAAACACCATGCGTCCGCCGCCGGCGCTACCGTCACTGCACCCCTTCGCCTAGCATGGGACATGGGTTGGATGCCCATCCCTTCCACCAGAATCGAGGTGCATGATGAAGATCGTTGTGATTGGAGGTACTGGCCTGATCGGCAGCAAGGTCGTCGCCCGGCTTGCCGGGCAAGGCCATGAAGTCGTTGCCGCGTCTCCGCAGACCGGCGTGAATGCGCTGACAGGCGAAGGCCTGAGCCAGGCACTTGCCGGGGCGCAGGTTGTCGTGGACGTGGCCAACTCGCCATCGTTCGCGGATGATGCCGTCCTGCATTTCTTCGAGACGTCCGGCCGCAACCTTGCGGCGGCGGAGAAGGCAGCCGGTGTCGCGCACCATGTGGCGCTGTCAGTGGTCGGCACGGACAAGCTCTCACAAAGTGGCTACTTCCGCGGCAAGATTGCGCAGGAAGCGCTGATCCGGAACGCCGGCATCCCTTACACCATTGTCCGCTCCACGCAGTTCCTCGAATTCCTTGGCGGCATCGTCCAGTCGGGCGCCGATGGCGATTCCGTGCGCCTGTCATCCGCATCGATCCAGCCGATTGCCTCGGATGACGTGGCCGAAGCTGTGGCCGACCACGCCCTTGCCGATCCCGTCAACGGCATCGTCGATATCGCCGGGCCGGAACGCTTCCACCTGAGCGACCTCGTGCAACGCTATCTCGATGCCACCAAGGATCCGCGCAAGGTTGTCGTCGATGGCAAGGCCCGCTATTTCGGCGCCGAACTGCAAGACGATACGCTGGTACCGGAAGGCCCGGCACGCCTGGGCAAGACCGCTTTCGAAGCGTGGCTGCGACAGAGCCAGAAGCCGAAGGCCTGACAACGCGGGCGGGCCATATGGACAACAAGGGGCTGCAAGCCCCCCCGCTGAGCCTGCTCGACAAGTATCGCGGGCAGGGCTTCCACGCCCTCTACACCACGACCGTCACCGTCTCGGGCGGGGAAACCGGACACGGCCGCGCCTCGGGCGTGGCGCGTTCCGACGACGGCAATCTTGTCATCGACCTGCGGCTGCCGGCGGCGCTGGGCGGCCCCGGCCACGGCCACGGCACCAATCCCGAGCAGTTGTTCGCCGCGGGATATGCCGCCTGCTTTCATGGGGCGCTGAACCTGCTGGCCCAGCGATCCAATGTCAGCGTCGACAACCTCGCAGTGGAAGTGGAGATAGCGTTCGGCCGCGATCCCGTTGACGGCGGCTTCGCGCTGGCCGCGGACATCCGGGTCAGGATGCCTGGCGTGCAACGACAGGTGGCGGAAGAACTGGTGCGCAATACCGAGCGCTTCTGCCCCTATGTGAAGATGGCCAGGCAGGGCATTGTCAGCGTCGTGGCAGTGGTTGACTGAGCTGCGCGCAACGACGGGCCCGCGGATGCGATCCCTGAACCTTCGGGATCGCATCCGCAGCCGGCCAATGTGCTACTTCGTTGGCGTCAGGATCGGAGCGCCCTTGTTCTTCAGCAACAGCACCATGAACTTCGCGGGCCTGGTGTTGCTGGCGTTGCGCCCGACAGTATGAATATCGTCAGGGCCTTCGTGGAAGGTCTGCCCGGCAGTCAGCGTGACTTCCTTGCCGCCCCGGACTCCCATCACGATACTGCCCTCAAGGACATAGACGAATCCGTGCGCGTCATGGCGATGCACCGGGTCGGCGCCGCCGGGCGGGTATTCCACCACGATCATCTGCACCTCCTTGCCGGGATATTCCGGAAGCGCCTCTGTCGACAGCAGCGTCACCTTGGGCTCCGGCGGCGCAGCCATGGCCGGTTGCGCCACCAGCAGGACGGAAAGCAGCAGCGGGGCCAGGCCCAGCGTTCTGATGATTTTCACGATGTCACTCCAGCTTTGCCTTATCGAGGCCATAGGCCTTGTCGGCCGAGCCCGGCACGGTCCGGAAGGCCACGTTCAGCCGGTTCCAGCCATTGATGGCCATGACCAGAAAGGTCAGGTCCGAGAGTTCCTTTTCCGACAGATGCGCGCGCACGCGCTCGTACAGGTCATCCGGCACACCGTGCGGCGGGATATTGGTCAGCACCTCGGTCCACGCCAGCGCGGCCCGCTCGCGCGGCTGGAACAGCGTCGATTCGCGCCAGATCGCGACATGGTGAAGGCGGAGCTCTCGCTCGCCATGGATGCGCGACTGCTTGACGTGCATGTCCAGGCAGAAGGCACAGCCATTGAGTTGCGAAGCGCGAATCTCGACCAGGTCACGGATGGATGGCTCGATCGCATTGTCCTGCAGCAGGGTGCCGAATTCCAGGTACTTCTTGAAGAGTTCGGGGGACTGCTTCATGGCATTCACGCGTTGGGTCATGTCGGCTCCTGAGGGATGGAAAATGTGAAGGGATGCCGTGGCACTCACCACTGCGTGCCGCGGCATGGAGCAAATCGTAGGCCGCGGCGGCGCACGGCGGTAGGCGCGCCAAGGTACCCACACTGTTGAGGCTTCGACACCAATCAGGGCTTTGGCGTAGCGCGGCTCGGGGGAAGCCGCATCCTGTCGTGTCGTGCCGATCCAGCGCAGAAAACCAAAAGAAATGGTGCAATGCAACATAAATACCCCTATGCTTGGAGGCATGCCAGCCGGCTACGCCTTCGAAAAGCGACCCGGACGCCGCTCGCCTCCCAAGAACTTGCCAGGTGTCCGTTATTCATCGGATGCCGAAGGAAAACCCGCGTGCCCTCCTCCCCTCTTCCGCAGCCGATCCTCGACGCTTCTGCAAACTCCTCCCGCCTCTTTCGTGACATGTGCGAACTGCTCCAGGCAGCAATACATGTCGTCAGCATTCGCACCACGCGCATGGCCATCGCCGGTCCGGCGCCTGGCGAACAGGACCAGCGCGAATTCAGCCTGATGAGCGTTGAGAAAGGAGAGGCCGCGTCTGAATCGTTGCTTGCCATGGGTTCGGGATGGATCAACCTGACCATGACCCTCGCAAAGGACACCAGCGATCATCTTTGGGCGACCTCCGCGGCCGCGGCGACGCTGGCGTCCAGTCGATCCGCCGCGCAATGGTTCGAACGCCAGGCCGACCTTCTGCAATTGGCCGCCGGGTTCCCCGGCAACCCGCTGCAGCTGGCAGACCTGGCGACAAACCTGATGCAGCAGATCCTCGCGCCGATCCACGGCCGCGCGATGGCAAATGCGAAGCGCCTGCGTGCATCATGAAGGCTGCCGGGCCCGGGCGCATGCATCGCTAGGGGCGGTATTAGTCAGCAATGGTCTCCAGCGCTCTGCCACGGGTCTCGATGCCGAACCGGAACACGACGCCGGCCGCAGCAAGGAAACACAGCGCGCCAAGGCAGAACACTCCGGCCTGGCCGGCAACGGGCAGGACCAGCCCCACCAGCGCCGGACCCAGCAGCGATCCGATCCGCCCGACCGTCGACGCCATCCCGCAACCTGAAGCGCGCGCCCGCGTGGGATACAGTTCCGGCGTATAGGTATAGAGCACTGCCCACATGCCGAACATGAAGAACTGCATCATGCCGCCGGAAAGGAAGAGCGCCATGGGGTCGGGACTGGACCCGGCGACCCTGCCATAGATAAACACCATGCACGCCCCGCCCACCAGAGTCGCCACGCATGCTGGCTTGCGCCCCCAGCGCTCCACCGCCCATGCGGCCCAGAGAAAGCCGGGAATGCCGCCGATTGAGATATACACCGTGTACAGCACGGATTTGGTTACCCCGAGGCCCGATTGCTGCAGCAACGCGCCAATCCAGGTATTGAGGCCGTAGAACCCCAGCAGGGCGAAGAACCACAGGCCCCATACGGTCAAGGTCCGGCTACGGTACTCGCGGGACCAGAGCACGCGCAGGCCCGATGTGGCCGGCTCCGCCGCCGCTGCCGCCGGCGTGACTTCCGGCAACGCATCGAGCTTCATCCGCCGCATGACCGATTGCTCGATACGGTCGACAATGTCGGCCGCTTCGGCATGGCGTCCCTGCGACTCCAGCCAGCGCGGGGACTCGGGCACAAAGCGGCGGACTACGATCAGGAATAGCGCCGGGACCGCGCCGAGCAGGAACATCGTGCGCCAGGTGTAGGCGCTCAGCACGTAGTACGACATCAGCCCAGCGCAAATGAAGGCGATCGGCCAGTTTCCGTCCATCAGCGCCAGGTACTTGCCGCGCTGGCGCGCGGGAATGAATTCCGACATCAGCGTCTGCGCCAATGGCAGCTCCATGCCCATGCCGAGCCCGAGCAACAGCCGATACGCACCCAGCTCCATGGGACCGTTCGCGGTGGAGCACAGATAGCTGCCCACGCCCCAGATGATCATGCTGACCTGGAAGACCGGCTTGCGGCCGAACTTGTCCGCCAGCACCCCGGAGCTGATCGCGCCAGTGGCCATGCCGACGAAGCTGGCGCTGCCGAGCATGCCGGCCTGCGCTGCAGTCAACCCGAATTCCGTCCGAATCGATCCCAGCAGATACGTCATCATGGCCAGGTCGAGGTTATCGAAAAAGAAGGCCAGCGCAATGATGGCAAACAGAAGGCGGTGATACCCGCATACGGGTAGCCGTTCCAGCCGGTCGCCGGTGCGCACGCGCATCAGCTCGAGAGAGGTAAGCTTCATCTTGTCTCCAGTAGTTCCAGTGCCAGCGCTCTTGGGCACTGGCGGCAGGCGATAACGCATCGATGCGATATCGCCTGCTACTGTCGCGTGGAGACGCAGCCGCGACGCGCGCGGGAACGCCAAGGTCTGTCTCGCAGGTGCCAAGCCAATTGCCGCGGGTCGCGTGGCCCCCCATCGCCGATTTCCGGGGAAGGCCACTGGTCCGACGGCCGAGTTCGGCCAGCTTGAGTCGCTCAAGGAAATTTCACGACTGCCCGCTCCCGGACCGATAAGAGACAGTCGTCAATGATGCTGTGACCTTCGGCTCGTAGACCGTTGCGGCGGTCGCGAACAGAAGCCCTGTGTCGCAGAAGAGGCTTGGTCGTGGCTGCCTGTCCGTAGGCAGACACATTCGACACCAGGGCGGCCGGGCAAGCGGCTCAGATCACGCAGTCGGAACAGTTCCTCCGTCGATGACGTACTCAGTGCCGGTGATGGCGCTGGCGCGGCCAGAGACGAGGAAACCAATGAGTTCTGCCACTTCCCGGGGTGAGCATGGCCGGCCAAGAGGAATGCCGCCGAGCGAATCCATGATGACCTTGCGGGCGCCTTCCGCGTCGATGCCGCCTTGTCGGGCGATCTCGGCAACGAGACCTGCGGCGGCATCCGTCTCGACCCAGCCCGGGGAGACACGCACGACGCGAACGCCCTTCGGACTGACCTCCTTGGACAAGGCTTTGCTGTAGTTTGACAGGGCAGCCTTGGCGGCGGCATAGGCAATCGTCGCCTCCGGCAACGGTAATTGCCGCTGGATCGACGTGACGTGGATAATGACGCCCGAACGCTGCTCGACCATCGAGGGCAACAGCGCGCGATCGATGCGCACTGCCGGGAATAGGTTCAGGTTCAATGCCTTGTTCCATTCATCGTCATCTAGCACGCTGAAGCCACCGGCCGGTGCAGATGAGCCGCCCACGACGTGCACGACTATATCGACGCCACCGAACCGCTTGAGCACGGCGTCGACAATGGCTTTACAGCCCTTGGCCGTCGTGATGTCCGCCCCGATGAACCGTTCTTCGGCAAGTCCATCGGGACGGGAACGCGCCGTCGTCAGGACGTTCGCCCCTGCCTCGCAAAGGCGTGCGACGACGGCTTTGCCGACGCCTTTCGTTCCGCCCGTAACGAGCGCCCGAAGCCCCAGAAGTTCGGGTGCGGAGCTCATTGGCGAATCTCCAGCGACGCAATCCTGCCGCCGGCCAGGACGAACGTGTAGGTCAGCTCGACCGGGCTACCGGGAAATGTGCCCGTGAGTCGTGCGTGCATCGTCACAGTGGCGCCGTCCTGGGAGACGTCCAACGGCTCAATGCTGTACTGGTACCTGGTTTTGCTGTCCTTCTTCCAGGCCTGGATTGCTTCCAGCCCCTTGATCGTGCGGCCTTCGTCCCGCACGACGGCATCGGCGGTAAAGCAGTTCGAGAGAGGGGCGGAGTCGGTGACGGTTTCCGCGAGTAGATAGGCATCCAGGGGCGGAGGCAGCATCATGTTCATCGGGGTTCACCTCAACGTGAAGGTTTGCATGCCCCAATCATGGCGCTACAGTTACCGTATCGCAAGAACGCACAAAAAAGTAAGTAACCCTTGGCTAACCGAAAAAACTACACTCCCGCGACTGCCGCAATTGATGTCGAAGCCGCATTCAAGCTGCTGGAAGGCCGCTGGAAGCTGGTGATCTTGTTTCACCTTTTCGGTGGTCAGGTACAGCGCTTTTCGGACCTCGAGAGACTGATCCCCGGCATCACACAGAAGATGCTTGCCCAGCAGCTACGCCGCCTCGAAGCGGACGGCATCGTGACACGTACGGTCTATCATCAGGTGCCGCCGAAGGTGGACTACCGCCTGACTGATTGGGGCCAGGCGTTGTGCCCGGCACTGGATGCGATCCTGACATGGGCGGAGCACCGTGAAGACTTTCCGTAGGCTGCGACGAGCTTGCGTGCGTGACGCTAGCTGTCATCCAGAACTCCAATTCGCAAAGTCGTGGACGTGGTCTCATCCGCGATGGTCTCATGTCGCGCTGGAACCTGACGGTCGTCCATCTCATTTGAGAGGCAGCACTGGGTCGAACTGAGACGGCCGACCGCGCTGTGAAATCGTGTCTCCGATTTGTTCGACACTTGCAGTGCAGCATGCAATGAAGGCATCAAATCAGAATATGCGGATATCCGAATGTTCACCTCTCCGCTCACAGGAAGGCGTAACAGTTCGCTCGGGCATCGTATAGCGCGTGATGCCGGCACCCGCTGAACACAAGCGTCGTTGAGGGCATCAACAACACCATCAAAGTCATCAAGCGCCGAGCCTACGGCTACCGTGACGAGGAATACTTCTACCTAAAGATCAAGGCGGCGTTCCCCGGAATTCCTCGTTGAACCAAAAAAAAGGTTCTTCACCGATTTCCGGGGAAGGCCGCCCGGATCTTCAAGAAGAAGTAGTGGTCATCACGGAAGCCATAGGCCA
>NZ_JBXAGS010000010.1:0-255918 GCF_058794355.1 Cupriavidus sp. GW823-FHT07B10 | reverse complement strand
TGGCCTATGGCTTCCGTGATGACCACTACTTCTTCTTGAAGATCCGGGCGGCCTTCCCCGGAAATCGGTGAAGAACCAAAAAAAATCCCCCGAGGCTGTTACTTGGGGGAGGTGCTGGTCTGTGGCCGGAGACGCTGAGTCCCGGCCACGAATTTTTTGAGGGGACACTCTTTTCTGTAGTTCCTTACATGCTGTGGTCAACGAGTCCATCGCGGTTGGTGATTCTCGCGCCATCGGTATAGACGTCGCGCCTATCCGAGACTTTCGCCCCGTCTGAATAGACGTCAAACTTTGTGGTCTTGCCCCCATCGGAATATGGGTCTCGCGGCCCCATCACGCTGGCGCCGTCGGTGTAGACATCCCGCGTCCCGATGCCGGCATAGGCGATTCCGGCACTAAGCGCCGCACCCGCCGCAGCGAGCAGTATGACTGTCTTTACCATTTTTCTTACCTCCATTTCAGGTCGTTGCAAAAACACCGAAACGATTCTTCTTTCGCTTCAGTTTGAGGGTCGCAACTTCGCACAAGTGCAATGAAATGTAGGCCTTGGCGGCAAGCATATGAATCGGGCTTTTTTCCGAAAAGAGGCTAGGGGATTGCCCTAGCCGGTGGGCAGGCAGATTCAGTCCTGCATTACTGCACGGTGGCGATCGAATCCATCCGGCAACTCTTACCGCGCAAGGGAGTTCTGGCGTAGATTCATAGTAGTGTTGTGGCACCATGGTTTTGCAGCGCTTCGCCTTGCATCGATTCGGTGCAGGCTCGTGATTTGCCGCAGGTGCATGGAACATTCACTTTCGCAAGAGTGTCGTCATTCCGTTTAACCACAGAAATGACTGGATGTGACAGTGTCGGTTCCCGGGGGTTTGAAGCGAACCATGTTTATTGTCCCGCGCAACTTAAGGCTCAGACTTTTCGTCCATACCGGACTTGTCGCTTTGGCGTATTTCGCAAGTGCAAAGCTGGGACTGGCTTATGCAGTAGTGGGCGGTGCGGTGTCTCTGGTGTGGCCTGCCAGCGGCGTGGCCCTGGTTGCGCTCCTTGTCATGGGTTTCGCAGCTGCCCCGGGAATTGCCATTGGCTCCTTTTTTGCCAATATGTCGGTCGGCGTGCCACTGCCAATGGCCGCGCTGATTGGCTTCGGCGCGACGGCTGCAGCCTTGACGGCCACGTTGCTGTTGACGCGCGTGGCCCGGTTCCGGATCACCCTCGACCGCGTCAGGGACGTATTGGCCTTCATCATCCTGGCCGCGACAGTCAGCACAGCAGTGAGTGCCCTGATTGGTGCGACTGCTCTCCTTGGCGGGGGCCGGGTGTCGGCTTCCGAGTACGGCAAAGCAGTCCTGGAATGGTGGCTCGGTGACATGATGGGGGTGCTGGTAGTGGCTCCGCCCCTGCTCAGCCTGCTTGCGAGTCCTGGCCCTGTGCACTCCACAAAGCAGGCCGTGGAAGCGTGCGGACTGACCGTTGCCATGCTCTGGGCAAGTTACCTCATCTTCGGCGCTCCCGAGCTTGCCGGGCACGGCTACTACCCTTCAGCCCTGGCGATTCTTCCGTTCATCATCTGGGCGGCTCTGCGTTTCGATCACCTTGGCACCACCTTCGCAACCTTGCTGGTCTCGATCGTTGCCATCTGGGGCACCACCAACGGCACCGGTCCCTTTGCCGCAGTGTCTCCAGTGGATAGCCTTGTGAGATGGTGCGCCTTCGCGAACGTCGTGGCAGTCACCGGGCTGCTGCTGGTGGCGGCACATGCCCAGGAGAAGCGCGTCCATAGCCTGCTGCAGGCATCCCACATCGAACTGGAGGGGCGCGTGCGGGAGCGAACCCGGGACCTGCAGCGGGCCAACCATGAACTGAAGCAGGAGATGGCGCGGCGTCGCCTGCTGGAAGCGGAGCTGATCCGGATCGGCGACCAGCAGCAGAGACTCATCGGCCGGGAGTTGCATGACGGCCTCGGGCAGCACCTCACCAGCCTGGGCTTCTACTGCACGAGCCTGAATCAAACGCTGCAGAAGCATGGCCACCCGGCTGCGGCGGACGCGGCTACCATCGTCGGACTGGTGAAGCAGGCGTCCTTGATGACTCGCAAGATTGCCCACGGCCTGGACCCGGTCGCCATGGAGTCCGGTGGCCTTGCGCTCGCCCTGCAGAGGCTGGCGCAGACGACCTGCGCGCTGGATGGCATTGACTGCACGCTGCGCATCGGGTCGGACGTGGACTTGCTCGATCCGCCGATGCAGATCAACCTTTATCGTGCGGCGCAGGAAGCCGTGAACAACGCGCTGAAATACAGCCAGGGACACCACATCGGGATCGACCTTGAGCGCGAAGGCGGGATGCAGCGGCTTTCCATCAGTGACGACGGGGTGGGGGTGGACCCGGAGCAAATGGAGCGTGCCTCGGGACTGGGACTTCACAACCTGCGTCACCGGGCGAGCCTCCTGGGCGGCTCCTGCACGATCACCCGCAATGCTCTGGGCGGCACCACGGTTGCCATCAGCTATCCGATACCAGAGAGTCCGGGCCATGCAACAGAAGCCATCTAGCCCGGGCCGCGCAACCCAGATCCTGATCGTGGATGACCACCCCATCATCCGCGAGGGGTTAAGCCAAATGCTGAATCTGCATGAGGACCTGCACGTCTGCTGTGCGGCCGGCAGTGCTGAAGAGGCTCTGGCGTTGATGGCCTGCCAGCCTGACGTGGCCGTTGTCGACCTCAGCCTGCACTCGAACTCCGGCCTGGATCTTGTCAGGATGCTGCGGCAACACTATCCAAGGCTGGCAATCCTTGTCCTCAGCATGCATGACGAAACGCTGTTTGCCGAACGCGCACTGCGCGCAGGCGCCAACGGGTATCTGATGAAACTCGAGGCCACGGAGCATATTGTGAATGCCATCCGCGAGGTGCTGGCAGGCAATGTCTACCTGAGCGCCGCCATGCATGACAAGCTGGCGCGGGCCCTGAAGGCTCCTCAAAGAAGCCGCGCGGGCTCGATCGCAAGCTTGTCGGAACGGGAGTTCGAAGTCCTGCACCTGATCGGGCTTGGCTTCAGCACCCGCCAGATCGCCGGGAAACTGAATCGCAGCGTCAAGACCATCGAGGCGCATCAGGCCAACATCAAGGAAAAGCTGGACATCCCCAACGGCAAGGAGTTGATGCGCTTCGCGATTCAGTGGATCGAGAGCCAATAGGGGTTGAGTTGCTTTCGCCTGCTTGAACGCTCGACTGCTCGCGGCCCTGGGCCGGACGGAAGCCTGGTAGCGCGTGTCAAGGGCGGGGAACGTCCCACATAAGCTGCGTTCAGATCTGAAGTGAAGATCGATTTAGCTGGCCCGGGCCCGCACCGCAGTCCGCTTCTGGTGCCGCAGCGAATCTCGTTAGTCTCTTTTTTCCCCCGAACGGGGCGTTCCGCCCATGGCGGAATTTGCATACACTCGCCCACTCCGTGGACCAACGGCCAGCACAGGCGGTCCATCGTGATCTGTGGGCCGTCGGTGGGGATTCCACAGGGGGCGGCGCGGGCCCGGGGTTTGGGCGCTTCTGTCCCTTTCCGGTCGTTCAACCGGTAGATTCGAATACACGCCTGGCGGCCCGGACGCCGAAAAACAACCTGCTGCGTTTACTTCCCAAACTCACTGAACCTGGCCGCCAGGAATTCCACGAACAGCCGGATCCGGGACGACAGCTGGTGCCGCTGCTGGTAGACGGCATAGATGTCCGCCTCGGGCGTCGCGTATTGCGGCAGTACCTGCACCAGGCGGCCACTGCGCAGGAACCGCTCGATGTCCCACTCGGCGCGCATCAGGATGCCGTGGCCTTGCAGCGCCCAGTTGACCGCGATCTCGCCGTCATTGGTGGTGAGGTTGCCGCGCACATGGACCGATTCGGTCCGCGCCTTGGTCCCTTTGCCCGAGGTCAGGCGCCACACGCCATAGGCGTCGCTGCCCTGGCGGATGCCGATGCAGTTGTGCTGGCGCAGGTCGGCGGGCGTGTGCGGGGTGCCGTGGCTGCGCAGGTACTTGGGCGAGGCGCACAGCAGGCGCCGGTTCGGCGCCAGCTTCCGGGCCACGATGCGGGCGTCGGGCGGCTGGCCGAAGCGGACGCAGACGTCGAAGGCATCTTCGGTCAGCGGCGGCGGGTCGGCGGACAGCTGGAGCTGGACATCGACCTCGGGGTAGGTGGCGACATACTCGGAAATCACCGGCGCCACATGCATGCGCCCGAACCCCAGCGTGGCATTGACCCGCAGCAGGCCGCTCGGCCGGCCCTTTGAGCGGGTCAGGATCTGGTCCAGGTCGTCGATCTCGCTGAGGATGCGCCGCGCGTGCTCCAGGTAGACCTCGCCCTCCGGCGTCAGGCTCATGCGCCGCGTGGTGCGCGTCACCAGCGGCATGCCGATGCGCGCTTCCATCTGCGCCAGCCGCTTGCTGACCGCGGCGGTAGTGATCCCAAGGTCGCGCGCGGCCGCGCTCAGGCTGCCTGCCGTGGCCACCGACGTGAAGAATCCCAGTTCTGACGGTTGGATGCCGGACGATAGCGCCATTCCATCTTTAATTTCAGGTTAACAATGGTTTAACTCTACAAGCGATCCAAAACCTTGTCCACGGCCCAGAATCCGCCCCATGCACTCAACTCGTACTTGAATCGATCTGGACCAGGAGACACGGATGAAGACGTACCGCATTGCAACGATCCCCGGCGATGGCATTGGCAAGGAGGTGGTGCCGGCCGGCCGTGAAGTGATGGAGGCGCTGGCGGCTGCCGGTGCTGACTTCCGCTTTGAGTTCGAAGACTTCGACTGGGGTGGCGACTACTATCGCCAGCACGGCGTGATGATGCCCGCCGACGGCCTGGATGCGCTGCGCGACAAGGATGCCATCCTGTTCGGCTCCGCCGGCGACCCGCATATTCTCGATCACATCACGCTCTGGGGCCTGCGCCTGAAGATCTGCCAGGGCTTCGACCAGTACGCCAACGTGCGCCCGACGCGCATCCTGCCCGGCATCGATGCGCCGCTCAAGCGCTGCGCCGCGGAAGACCTGAACTGGGTGATCGTGCGCGAGAACTCGGAAGGCGAGTATTCGGGCGTGGGCGGCCGCGTGCACCAGGGCCACCCGATCGAGGCGGCCACCGACGTCAGCATGATGACCCGCGTAGGGGTGGAGCGCATCCTGCGCTTTGCCTTCAAGCTGGCCCAGTCGCGTCCGCGCAAGCTGCTGACGGTGATCACCAAATCCAACGCGCAGCGTCACGCCATGGTGATGTGGGATGAGGTGGCCGTGCAGGTAGCCAGGGACTTCCCGGACGTTACCTGGGACAAGGAACTCGTCGATGCGGCCACGGCGCGCATGGTGAACCGTCCGGCCTCGCTGGACACCATCGTCGCCACCAACCTGCATGCCGACATCCTGAGCGACCTGGCGGCGGCGCTGGCTGGCAGCCTGGGCATCGCCCCGACCGGCAATATCGATCCGGAGCGCCGCTACCCGTCGATGTTCGAGCCCATCCACGGCTCGGCCTTCGACATCATGGGCAAGGGCCTGGCCAACCCGGTAGGCACCTTCTGGTCGGTGGTCATGCTGCTGGAACACCTGGGCGAAAACGAGGCGGCGCAGCGCGTGATGCAGGCCGTCGAAGCCGTCACCGCCAACCCCGCGCTGCACACCGGCGACCTGGGCGGCAAGGCGACTACCGCTGAAGTGACCAGGGCGGTGTGCGACCTGCTTGCCGCTGGCCAGCAAGCGAAGGCCGCCTGAGCGCAAGGGCCGTTTCGTGAGCCTGCAATTTTCCGAGCCCAACGTGTTGCTGCGGCGCATGTTCGATGCGGCGGTCGCAGCCGCCCAGCCGGCCAGGACCCTGGCGCGGCACCTGCCGCCGCCGCCGCGCGGACGCACCGTCGTCATTGGCGCGGGCAAGGCCTCGGCGGCGATGGCGAGCGCGCTGGAAGCGGCATGGCCCGGGCCGCTTGAAGGCCTGGTGGTTACCCGCTACGGCTATGCGGTGCCGTGCTCGCGCATCGAGATCGTGGAGGCCGCTCACCCCGTGCCGGACGATGCCGGGCTGGCCGCTTCGCAGCGCATGCTGGCGATGGTGGGGGGCCTGGCCGAGGACGACCTGGTGATCTGCCTGGTCTCCGGCGGCGGATCGTCGCTGCTGCCGCTGCCGCTTGCCGGCATCACGCTCGACGACAAGCAGCGCGTCAATCGCGCGCTGCTGAAGTCCGGCGCCACGATTTCGGAGATGAATTGCGTGCGCCGGCACCTGTCCGCCATCAAGGGCGGCCGGCTGGCAGCCGCGTGCTATCCGGCGCGCGTGCTGAACCTGCTGGTTTCCGATGTGCCGGGCGATGACCCCATCGATATCGCCTCTGGCCCGACCGTGCCTGACCCGACCACGCGCGCCGATGCGCTGGCCATCGTCAAGCAGTATGCGATCGACCTTCCGCCCAATGTGATGGCAGTGCTGGCGTCCGACGCGGCCGAGACGCTCAAGTCCGGCGACCCGCGCCTGCCGCGCATCCGCACCGAGTTCATCGCCACGCCCCGGCTGGCGCTGGAAGCGGCGGCGCAGGTGGGCCGCGACGCAGGCTTCGCCGTGCACGTGCTGGGCGACGCCATCGAAGGTGAGGCCCGCGATGTCGGCAAGGTCATGGGCGGTATCGCGCTGGCAGCCGCCAGGCATGGCCAGCTGTTTGCGGCACCGTGCGTGCTGCTGTCCGGCGGCGAGACCACGGTCACAGTGCGGGGCGCGGGCAGGGGCGGCAGGAACGTGGAGTTACTGCTGTCGCTGTCGCTGACGCTGCGCGGCGAACCCGGCATTCATGCGATTGCGGGCGACACCGACGGCGTCGACGGCCAGGAAGAGATCGCGGGTGCCGTGATCGGCCCCGACACGCTGGAACGTGCCTGGCGCGCCGGACTGCGTCCGCAGGATGCGCTGGCCGCCAACGACGGCCATGGATTTTTCGAGGCGCTGGGGGATGCCGTCATCACCGGCCCCACGCTGACCAACGTCAACGACTTTCGCGCGATCTTGCTGACGCGCGCCTCTGGAGCCTGCGGTGCTCTGCCATGAAGTGGTGGATGTGCTGGAGATGACCAACCTGGCCAGCCACACCGTGCTGAAGGAGCAGTTCGGCGTGGCCGGCAGCAGATCGTCATCTCGGCCGGCCTGCCGTTCACCGTGGCCGGCACCGCCAACCTGCTGCGCATCGCGCAGGTCCAGCAGGCAGACATCAGACAGGGGGGCCAAGGCGCTATCAAGCACTAATCAGCCGAAAACCGGCTGCAAACATAGAACATTCAGGAGACAAAGCATGCGTGGTACTGAACTCGTGCGTCGTATTTCCGGCGTGGCCGTGCTGGCAGCCGGCTTTATCCTCAGCGGCACTTGCCTGGCACAGGAATGGCCGGCCAAGCCGATCACCGTGGTGGTGCCGTTCCCGTCGGGCGGGACTACCGACGTGCTGGCCCGCGCGCTGGGCGACCAGTTGTCGAAGAGCCTGGGCCAGCCCGTGATCGTCGAGAACCGGCCCGGCGCCGGCGCCACCGTGGGCGCGGACTACGTCGCCAAGGGCAAGCCGGACGGCTACACCCTGCTGATGGGCGCGGTCCACCATACGATTGCTAGCAGCGTCTACAAGAAGCTGCCCTACAGCTTCCAGAAGGACCTGGCACCCATCGCCACGGTCGCCATGGTGCCCAACGTGCTGGTCATCAATGCCGCCAAGACGCCGGCGAAGGACGTCAGCGAACTGGTGGCCCTGGCGAAGAAGGCAGCGCCGGAGTTTGCCTATGGCTCCAATGGCAACGGCACCGCGCAGCACCTGATCGGCACCCAGTTCCAGGCCGCCACGGGTGCGCCGCTGCTGCACGTGCCCTACAAGGGCAGTGGCCCGCTGACCACCGATCTGCTCGGCGGACAGGTGACGATGTCGTTCGATACCCTGACGCCGGTGCTGCAGCACATCAAGTCGGGCAAGCTGCGCGCCCTGGCCGTGACCACCGCGCGGCGCTCCAGCGTCCTGCCTGATGTGCCGACGCTGGAAGAGGCGGGGCTGAAGGGCTTCGATATCGGCACCTGGTTCGGCGTGCTGGCGCCGGCCGCCACGCCAGCGCCCATCGTCACCCGGCTGAACGCCGAGATCGTCAAGATCGTGAAATCGCCGGACTTCCAGCAGCGCATGGTGGCGGTCGGGGCCGAGCCGATGGCGAGCACGCCGCAGGAGTTTGCCAAGCGGATCCAGGACGAGACGGTCAAGTTCGCCAGGCTGGTGAAGGACGGGAAGGTGACGATCGAGTAGGCGACCCGCCGTCATTCGGTTGCTTGCCTTGTCGCCTATATTGAACTCTGCCCGGCATCGCCTTATGCGTTGCACGGGCGGACTGCGGGTAACGGAGGGAGGGCGCCATGAAGATCGCGAGCATCGAAGCCATCGTCCTGCGCATTCCGTTCACGGTGGGCGGCGTCTCCGCCGCGGGCGTCTGGGGCGGCGCCGGGATGCAGGCCGCCGACTCGCTGCTGCTCAAGGTGACGACCGACGATGGGCTGGTTGGCTGGGGCGAGACCTTCGGCTTCGTGGGGATTCCGGCGGTCAAGGCGGCCATCGAACAGATGCTGGCGCCGGCCTGCCTCGGCCGGGACGCAACCCGGATCGATGCCATCGGCCTGGACCTGCAACGCAGGTTACATGTCTTCGGGCGCAGCGGGGCCATCTTCTACGGGCTGTCCGCGCTCGATATCGCCCTGTGGGACCTTTGCGGCAAAGCGGCCGGGCTGCCTGTTCACCAACTGCTCGGCGGCGCGCGCCGGGACCGCCTGCCTGCCTATGCCAGCCTGATCCGGTATGCCGATCCCGAAACGATGGCGGTCAATGTCAGCCGCGCCATCGCCGATGGCTACCGGAGCCTGAAGCTGCACGAGGTCGACCTCGCGGTCATTCGCGCCGCCCGCGAAGCAGCGGGCCCGGACATCGAGATCACGCTGGATACGAACTGCCCGTGGCCGCTCCATGAGGCCATCGACATGGCGCGCGCGCTGGAACCCTTGTCGCTACGGTGGCTGGAAGAGCCCCTGTGGCCGCCGGAGAACTATGCCGGACTGGCCGCCCTGCGCCAGCAGTGCGCCATCCCGGTCGCCGCCGGCGAGAATGCCACCACGCTGATGGAGTTCCAGCACCTGCTCAGCGTGGGCGCCGTCGATGTGGTGCAACCCAGCCCGGCCAAGATGGGTGGCATCAGCGCCTTGCGCAACGTCTTTGCGCTGGCCGAGGCGCACAACACGCAAGTGATGGTCCATACCTTCTATGACGGCCCGGGGCTGCTGGCCAGCATGCATGCCACGGCAGCGCTGGGGGATGCCGCGGCCATGATCGAATGGCGCTACTTCGACATGGAGGCGCAGGTGCTTGGCGATGCCGTGGTGCCGCGCGATGGCATGATCGCGGTACCCGCTGGCCCGGGCCTGGGCATCGACCCGGATCCGGAGGTCATTCGGCGATATCGCGTTGCGTGAGCATTATCCCGGCATCAGAAATCCACCTTCTCCCCCGGCTGCGGCACGATCACGCCTGCCGCGGCGCCAGCGCCCAGCGCCGCCTTGAACGCTTCCGGTGTCCCGCTCAACTGCGGCGAGGTCTGATAGTGGATCGGGATCGCAAAGCGCGGCCGGATCAGGTCGCGCACCGCGATGGCGGCTTCCTGCGGTCCCATGGTGAAATGGCCGCCAATGGGGATCAGCACGAGATCGGGTTTGTAGACCTCCCCGATCAGCCGCATGTCACCGAACAGTCCCGTATCGCCCATGTGCCAGATCTTGAAGCCGTTCTCCAGCTCGATGATGTAGCCGACGGGCTCACCGCCGTAGTGGGTTTCGTCCTTGCCGGTGGCGGGGTTCTTCAGCGCCAGTTCCGACGAGTGTTCGGCATGCACTGCGGTGATTCTGGGGCCGGTCGGGCCAAAGGGCATGACCGTGCCGCTCTTGCCGAAGCGCTGCGCCTGCGCGGCCGGGACCATGCCCAGGCTGACCAGGGCCTGGCCCAGGCCGCCGCCGTTGTAGATCGGCGCGTTGGTCAGCCTGGCCAGGGCGGGGGCATCGCCCAGGTGGTCGCTGTGGGCGTGCGTGACCAGAATCAGGTCGACCTTGCCCAGCGCCGAGAGCTGCTTGAAGCCTGGCGGCGTCTTGGGATTGGTGGTGAGCCATGGGTCGACCACGATGACCTTGCCGCCGGGCGTGGTGATGCGCGTGGCGGCCTGGCCCAGCCACAGCACTTCGGCCTTGCCGGCGGTGGGCTGGCCGGCCGGCATCGGGCGCCGGGCCTCCGCTGGCGGCGTGGGCGCCGCGCAGGCGCCGAGCAGGGCGATGACGGTGGCGAGGAGAACGGCGCGCAGTCTGGTCATGGTCTTTCTTCCCTGGATGAATTGGCCTGGCAACTTGCAGTACTAGCGGACAAACATGCCCAATCCTTCGTGGTCGTAATACTCCAGCCACACGCGGTCGCTGGAGAACGCCGCTTGCGAGATCGTGCCCGGCGTCGCGTTCTCGTTATTGAGCGTGAAGGTAAAGACGTCGCCGTCCCAGTGGCTCAGCGGCAAGGTGAGAGGGGTGGCGCCCAGCGTCATCACCAGCGTGCCGCCCTGGTCGGCCACCTGCAGCGGACCGTAGTAGTCGTTCTGGTAGGTGCCGGTGTAAGCCGAGAGTGCGCGCGCCGGCAGCGGGTTGGCCGGGGGTGTCTGGCCGACCAGCCGGCCTTCCGGTGCCAGCAGCGGCGCAAGCGCATCGCCGTAGATCCTGCCCCAGTCGCGCCGGATGGCGCCGTACTGCACGAGATCGAAGAATTGTGCGTTCAGGGTTTCCGGGACGCCGATGGGATAGCCGTTGGTCAACGTGACGATGGCCAGGTTCAGCGACGGCACCGCGGTAAAGTTGGTGGCCGCGCCCACCGCGAACGCGCCGGAGTGGTTATAGGAGGCCAGCCCGAGTTCGGTCGTGCCGACATTGAAGCCATAGCCGTAGTAGCCGGCCGGCCGTCCGCTGACGGGCGGGCTGCTTTGCATCTGCTGGCTCAGCGCGGGTGCCAGCGCGGCGGCGTCGACGATGCGCTGGCCTGCGAACTCGCCTTTGGCGAGCAGCATCGCCAGCCATTTCGCGATGTCGTTGACGGATGAGCTGACGCCCCCGGCGGGCGACTGCGCATCCGGCATCGTGCCCATGCCTTGCACCCAGGCGCCGTTGATCCTGACATGGCCGAGGGCGCGGTTGTCGCGCGCGGCAAAGTCGGCGTAGCGCGAACTGGTGCGCGCCATGCCCAGCGGTTGGTAGATGGCCTGCTCGGACAGCGTGGCCCAGTCGATGCCGGCCGCGGTGGCCACGGCCTCGGCGGCGGCGGTCATGCCAAAGTTGGTGTACGCATAGACCGCCCGGAACGGATGCAGCGGCAGGTAGCGCAGGCGCGTCAGCACCTGCTGGCGGTCGAAGCCCATGTCTTCAAGCCGGTCGCCGGCGTGGTCGGGCAGGCCGGAGCGATGGGCGTAGAGATCGCCAATGGTGACGGCTTCCGTGACTTCCGCTTCCGCGAGCGCGAACCACGGCAGGTGCGCGCGCACCGGCGTATCCCAACTGATGCCGCCGCGGCCGACCTGCCGGGCCACCACGGTTGCCCCGATGGGCTTTGACACCGACGCAAGCTGGAACACAGTGTCGGCATTGACCGGCGCGGGGTCGGTTACCAGCCTGCGGCCAAAGCCTTTGGCGTAAACGGTTTGATTGCCGCGCACCACGGCGACGGCCATGCCCGGCACGCCGGAACTGGCCATCAGGTCAGCGGCCAGCTTGTCGACCTGGGCGATGGCCTGGGTGATCTGGGATTCGGGAACCGGACCGGGCGGCTTGGGCGGATCGTCGTCATCCCCACCGCAGGCGGGCAGGGCAGGGACCAGCAGGCCGCCCAGCGCTGCTCCCAGGAAACGGCGACGCTCTTGCAGTTTGCCCACGGTGGTTCTCCGCAGTTCTTAGGTCAGGCGGGTCGGCCACGCCCTTGGATAGGAATACTGTAGGCGATGGGGGCGGGGAGTGGCGAATGCGAAACGTCTTATCGCCGCACGATGGCGGGGGCGAGAAACTGCAGGCCTCACCGAAGGGTTCGGTGAGCGGGGGTGACAACCCGAAAGAACCTCGGCAGATTCGATCTCATTCAATCAAGAGTCGCGCGGGCAACCATGTTTCCATGGCGGGCCGGGCGGGGCAGCTGCAAGGCTGGCCGGGTCTTCTTCTGCTGAGGTTCCCCGGTATGTCACCCCCGTTGTCAGGCCCGCCACCTTCTTCTCGTCTGGGCAGGCGGGCTCTCTCTGGCTAGTAGGAGATAAGCGCGATGCAAATGTCTACCCATCACCCTTCAGGACCCCGGCATATCGTGCCGGCCGGCACGATCGAGTCCTTTGAGCAAATCAGCGCCGGGCTGAGTGCCATCCTGTTGCTGGTTGAAATCGAGAGCGAGCGTTCGGAGGGTTGCCACAACGTGTATTCGCTGCTGGCAATGGTGAAGGCGCAGCTGGACCAGACGGCGGCAAAGCTGTGCGCGGATGAATGACGAGTCCGTCGCGGCAAAACAAAAAGCCCGCACGTTCGTGCGGGCTTTTCGCTTTGAAACCTTGGTGCCCAGGAGAGGACTCGAACCTCCACAGTGTTGCCACCGCTAGGACCTGAACCTAGTGCGTCTACCAATTCCGCCACCTGGGCAAGGTGAGCGCCGGATTTTACAGCGCGCTGCGGATTTTGCAAGTCCCTCGGCCGGCTTTGGCGCAAGAAATCCGGTTGAGCTGCGGTGGGCCGCTGCTGCTGGTCAATCGGTGGACACGTCAGCGTCGGAAGTGAGGATGTCAAACAGCGCCTTGGCCGCAGGCTGCAACGCCCGGTCGCGACGGCGTATCAGCGCCAGGACAAGGTCCGCGGCAGGCTCGGTCAGCGCGATGGCGCACAGGCGGGGATGATCGCGTGGCAGTGCCAGGCCCGGCAGCACGGCCATGCCGAGGCGGGCTTCCACCAGCGCCAGCACGCCAACCACGTGATTGGCTTCCCCAGCCGGCTGGCACGCGGCGAGACCTTCGATGTGGTGATCCTGGCGGACTCGGGTCTCGACAAGCTGATATCGGAGGGCAAGGTGGCAGCGGGCAGCCGGGTGCCAGCCGAACTGCAGCAGCGCGTCTTCTTCTCCGCCGGGATGGTGGCGGGCCACCAGAGCGCGGCGGCTTCGCGGTTTGTTCGGTTCCTGGCGTCCCCGGCGGCAGCCACGATCGTGCGAACGACCGGACCGGAGCCGGTTGCCACGCCGCTGCCGCCGCCGGCTCCGCTGGTTTTGGGGCAGCCGGAACAACGCTGAACCGATTCAATATCCGTTGGCGGCCGCAAAAAACAAAAAGCCCGCACTTTTGTGCGGGCTCTCTGCTTGAATCTCTGGTGCCCAGGAGAGGACTCGAACCTCCACAGTGTTGCCACCGCTAGGACCTGAACCTAGTGCGTCTACCAATTCCGCCACCTGGGCAAGGTGAGCGGCGCATTTTACCGAAGGTTCACAAATTTGCAAGCACCTCCGGCGGGCACACGCAGCATCGCTGGCCGGACTGCGTTACGGCGATCCGGATGTGCCACGGGCAATCAGAACGACGGCACCATCGCGCCCTTGTACTGGGCCTTCATGAACTGGCGCACGTCTTCAGACTGGTACGCTGCCACCAGCTTCTTGACCCACGGCTTGTCCTTGTCCTGCGTGCGCACGACGATGATGTTGGCGTACGGGCTGTGGATGTCTTCCAGTGCGATCGCGTCCTTGGTCGGCTGCAGGCCGGCCGCGAGCGCGTAGTTGGTGTTGATCACGGCGGCGCTGACATCGGGCAGGGCGCGGGCCAGCTGCGCTGCATCCAGTTCCACGAGCTTCAGCTTCTTCGGGTTCTCGGCCACGTCCAGCGGCGTGGCGTTGACACCGTTGGTGCCGGCGCCTGCCTTCAGCTTGATCACGCCTTGCGACTGGAGCAGCAGCAGGGCGCGGTTTTCATTGGACGGGTCGTTGGGCACGGCCACCTTGGCGCCTTGCGGCAGGTCCTTCGGCGACTTCAGGCTCTTCGCGTAGATGCCGAGCGGCGAGATATAGGTGTAGCCCACGCTCTGCATCTTGTAGCCGCGCTGCTTCACCTGGCTGTCCAGGTAGGGCTGGTGCTGGAAGCTGTTGGCGTCCAGGTCACCGGCATCCAGTGCGGCGTTGGGCTGCACGTAGTCGTTGAACTCGACGACCTTGACGTTCAGGCCATTGCGCTTGGCCACTTTCTGGACGACTTGCCAGACTTCGGCATCCGGGCCGCTGACCGTGCCGACGCGGATGGTCTGTTCCTGGGCCGACGCGCTGCCGGCGGCGAAAAAACCAAGGGCGGACACTGCGACCGCCAGGCGCTTGATGAGAGACGTGCTGCGCATAGGAGTTCTGGAGATATTCTGGTTATGTGGCGAGTGAGACAGTCGCCTGGGCAGGGATCGCCTGACCGGGGCAAGGGCCACAGATTAACGCAATTGCGTCAAGAAGGCGCGGCGGGAATGAATCTGGCGTCTATTTCTTTTTCATAAGCTTATGAATCCAAACAACGCCAGATGGCCGGCATTAAATGCTTCTATGCCAAGGCTCAGTCTGCAAAGACTTCGCGCAATGTCCGCAAGGTGTCTTCCACGATCCTGTCACTCAGGCCGCCGGCCCGCCTGACCAGCCGGGACTTGTCCACGATCCGGAGCTGGTCCAGCAGGATCAGGCCAGTCTTGCGCTGAAAAGTCACCGGGACGCGAAACGGTGCCGGCCTGCTGCCGGTAGTCATTGGCGCCACGGTGACGGTGCGCCACTGGCTCAGCCGGCCACCGCCCCATATCCCTGGCCCTTCCACTCGATAAAGCACAAGCCATGGCCGAACGGGTCCGACAGCCTTGCCTGCCGTCCCCAGTCAAAGTCCTGCGGCCAGTCCTCGATCTCGGCGCCGGCTTCCAGCGCGCGTTCGATGGCCTGTTCCAGGTTGGCCACGACGAAGTCGAGGTGGACCGGCGTCCAGTGGCGGCGGTAGTCGCGCCGGGTATCGGCGCGGGTGGTGGGGCGGGTGCCGGCGGGCTTGGCGAGCAGGTAGATGGGGGTGTTGCCGCCCAGCATTTCGGCAACGGTGCCGTCGAACAGCTTGCGGTTCAGCCTCAGGCCAAGCCCCTGCGCGTAGAAGTCGATGCCGCGCGGCAAATCGTCGACATCGATATTGATCAGCAACTCCATGACAGCCTCCTGGCGGCGTTCCGTGTGAAAGCGGCCGCATTGTGCGCCGGGTCTCCTGACAACTGCTGTCAGGAGTGATGTTTCAGCCGGCCAGCCAGGTGCCAGGAACGGCGCGCTAGCCGCGCAACAGCTCCCGCACCACCGGGCGCAGCGCGTCGCCGAGTGCCAGGTGCGCGTCGGCATCCAGGTGCACGCCGTCGACCTCGCTGCTCTGGATCACGGTGCCGGCGTCGAACAGCGGACAGCCCAGTTGCGTGCAGACCTCGGCCACGGCTTGCGGCAGGCCCGTCCACTTATGTTCGCCGCCAGCAAACTTGGGCGCCAGCGGCCCGCGCGGGGTGCGGATCGGGGGTGGGGTGACGACCAGCACCGGAGGCACCGGCATGCCCGGCTCGATCGGCGCGCTGCGGATCGCCTGCACCAGCGTGGCGATGCCCTGGGCGGCGTGCCAGGCGTTGTGCGGGTGCATCGACTGGAAATCGTTGTTGCCCAGCATCAGGACCACCAGCGCCAGCGGCGAGTGGATTTCAACGCGCTGCGCCAGCCCGTGCAGGCCGTTGCGGCCGGGTTTGAATGGGTCGTCCCAGACCGTGCGGCGGCCGTTCAGGCAGTCTTCGATGACGCGCACCGGGGCGCCGCCGCCGGCGTTCAGGCCCAGTTCCAGCCGGCCGGGCCAGCGCACCGGGAAGGGCAGGCGCCGGCGCGTGCCGGGCACGATGCCCCATGACAGCGAGTCGGCGTAGACAAGGATCTGCAGAGGATCGGTTTCGGCCAGCGGCGCGGCAGTCATGCGGGACTCCAGTTGGCGTGGATATTGGTCGATAAAGGGCAATGGTCCGTGTCAAGCCATGTTGCACCGCGCAGACAAAAAGGTCTCCCGAATACGCGGAGACTTCATAATATCGACTTACTGACGATCGGGAGAATGAAGTTGCGTTTCGAGCACTTGGTTGAGATCAACGATCCAGGCAATCCTCAACTGGATCCGCTGACGCCTGACCAGCTGTGGCAAGGGCTGGTGCTGCGCGCCGAGTCGCCCGAACTCTTCGTGCTGGGGCTGGACCGCGCCGAAGTAGTCGGCCGCGGCGACAACTGGATCGATCGCGTGCTGCATTTTGGCGAGGCGTCGATTCATGACCATGTGGTGTTCGAGCCGCGCCGGCAGGTGCGCTATGAAACCGCGGCCACGGCCGAGCATGCCGGCGGCACGCTGACCATGGCGATCGAGACCCCGGGCCCGGGCGCGCTGCTGCTGCGCTTTGTCTACAACACCACCATGCCGGCGGTCGACGCCAGCGGCGATGACCGCTATGCCGAGATCGTCAAGTCCGCCTACCACGAGGCCGATATCGACACCGTGCGCAAGATCCGCGAGATCGCTGACACCGGACGGCTGGGGTGAGCGAGGGTCCCGCCACGCCGGAGGGTTCCGGCCAGCGGCCGGGTCTGCCGACCCGGCTGGCGCTGCGTGTGCGCTACGGCGAGCGGCTGCGCTGGCTGGTGCTGGTGACGCTGATGCTGGGCACGATCTCGTCGATCGTCTCGTCCACCATCATCAACGTAGCGATTCCGGACCTGAGCCGGCATTTCGTGCTGGGGCAGGAGCGGGCGCAATGGGTGGCGGCCAGCTTCATGATTGCGATGACGCTGTCGATGCTGCTGACGCCCTGGCTGCTGAACCGCTACGGGCTGCGCCGCACCTTCCTGGGGGCCTCGCTGCTGCTGGGCGCGGGCGGGCTCTTTGGCGGCTTTTCACCGACCTACGGCGTGATGATCGCGATGCGCGTGGCCGAAGGCGTCGCCGCAGGCATTATGCAGCCGCTGCCCAATATCCTGATCCTGCGCGTGTTCGAAGAGCGCGAGCAGGGCAAGGCGATCAGCATGTTCGGCTTTGGCGTGGTACTGGCGCCGGCGCTGGGGCCCAGCCTGGGTGGCTTCCTGGTCGAGGCCTTCGGCTGGCGCTCGATCTTCTTCGTGGTGGTGCCGCTGACGCTGATCGGCGTGCTGATGGCGCGGCGCTTCATGGCGGTGGACTCGATCATGATGGGCGAGCGCCAGCCGCTGGACTGGCGCGGGCTGGGCCTGGCCGGTATTGCCACGGTAAGCCTGCTCAACGGCGTGGTCGAGATGCGCGACAGCGTGCCCGCGGGCCTGGCGCTGTCGGGCTTCGGCGTGCTGATGCTGGCGGCGTTCGTGCTGTGGCAGCTGCGCGCGGCGCATCCGCTGATGAACCTGCGGCTCTACAGCTACCGGCAGTTCGCGGCCGGGGCGGTGGTGGCCTTTATCTACGGCGCGGGGCTGTTCGGCTCGACCTACCTGCTGCCGGTCTATATGCAGATGGCGCTGGAATACACGCCGTCGCGCGCGGGCCTGGTGCTGTTCCCGGCGGGCGTGATGCTGGCGCTGACGATCGCCATATCGGGGCGCTTCACCCACAAGATCGCGCCGCATATCCAGGTGTCGTTCGGGCTGGCGCTGCTGTCGCTGTCGTTCCTGCTGATGGCGCTGGGCTCGCGCTCCACGCCATATCTGGTGCTGGTGGCGCTGGCGGTGCTGGGGCGGATCGGGCTGGGCTGCATCCTGCCGTCGCTGACGCTGGGGGCAATGCGGGGGGTGGACTTCACGCTGATCGCGCAGGGCTCGAGCTGCATCAACTTCCTGCGCCAGCTGGGCGGCGCCATCGGCGTGAGCCTGGCGGGCGTGGGCCTGCAATGGCGGCTGGCGGAGCACGGCGCGGTGCTGGGCCAGGCCGGCGACGCCGCCGTGCAGGCGGCGCGCATCCGTGCCTTCGATGAAACCTTCCTGGCCGTGGGCGTGGTGATTGCCAGTGCGATGATCGCGGCGTGGCGGATCCGGCCGCGGCCGGTGCCGGCGGCCTGAGGCCGCCGGGCCTGGCTGCGCCGGCTTAGCTGGCTGCGCCGCTGCGCAGTTCTTCCACCAGCGCGATGTACTGCTCCATCGCCTGTTCGCGTGCGGTGCCGCGCAGGGCTTCCCAGGCTTCAAACTTGTAGCGGCCGACAAAGTCGGTCATGCCGGGCTTGTCGCCGTGGGCATCGCCTTCGCTGCCTTGCTTGAACAGGGCGTACAGGCGCAGCAGGGACATGTTGCTGGGGCGCTCGCTCAGTTGCTTGACGTCGATCTGGGCCTGGTCGAAGCGTGCCTGCAGGTCGCTCATGGGGGTTCCTCCGTGTGTGCTGTCTGGATTGCGAAAGTGCAGGCCGATGATAGCCGCCCGGCGGCGCCGCGCCGTCCGTATAAAACCGAAGAAGCCCTCGATTCCGGGCGTCACCGGATACAATCGCGCCATGTCCTGGATTCTTGCTGTTGAAACTTCTACAGAGTGGTGCTCGGTCGCGCTCGGACGTGCGGTGCCGGGTGCCGGAGTCGAGTGCCTGGTGCGCCATGAGCACACTGGTGCACGCTCGTCGGCACGCGTGCTGCCGGCTGCCGGCGAGCTGCTGGCCGAAGCCGGCATTGCGCTGGCGGACTGCGCTGCGATTGCCTTTGGCGCCGGCCCGGGCTCGTTCACGGGCCTGCGCACCGCCTGCGGCGTGGCGCAGGGGCTGGCCTTCGGCGCCGGGCTGCCGGTGGTTCCGGTCAATACCCTGATGACGTGCGCCGAGCGCGCGCGCGCCGCTACTCCGGCGCTGCCGGACGACACCGCGGTGCTGGTGGCCCTGGACGCGCGCATGGATGAAGCCTATTCCGCTGCTTTCCGCTGGCATGCCAGCGCGCGGGAATGGGCGGAAGTCACGCCGATGCAGGTCAGCGCGCCGGAAACCGTGCCGCTGCCCGACGGCGATTTCTGGCTGGCCGGCAATGCCTCGACGGTTTTCGGCGAGCGGCTGGCGGGCCTGGCGCGTGCCGCGCGCGTGCTGCCGGAGGCGATGCCCCATGCGCAGCCGATGATCGCGATTGCACTGCGCGCACTGGCGCGCGGCGAGGCCATCGACGCCGACCAGGCCATGCCGATCTACCTGCGCGACAAGGTCGCGCAGACCATCGCCGAACGCGAAGCCGCCGCTGCCGCCCGTGCCGCGGCCCAGGCCGGGAGCGCATCGTGAGTGCAGCCTATCCGCTCGATCCCCGCAACCACTGGCCGGCCGTGCCCGCCATGCCGGTGCTGCCGGACGGCTGGGCGCTGGGCCGCATGAGCGCGCTCGACCTGGCGGCCGTGGCTGGCATCGAGGCGCGTGCCTACAGCCATCCGTGGACCCGCGGCAATTTCGAGAACTCGGTCAAGTCCGGGCATCTCGGCCTGACGCTGCGCGACCCGGCTGGCACGCTGGTGGCCTACGCCGTGCTGATGCCGGTGGTCGATGAAATGCACCTGCTCAATATCACCGTCGAGCCGCGGCGCCAGCGCCAGGGGCTGGGGCGGCTGATGCTGGCGGTGGTGCTGGCCACCTCGCACGCGCACCGCATCCATACCATGCTGCTGGAAGTGCGGCCGTCCAATACCGGGGCGATCGCGCTGTACCAGGCGGCGGGGTTTGCCGAGATCGGGCGCCGCAAGGGCTATTACCCGGCCCTGGGCAGCAAGCGCGAGGATGCGCTGGTGCTGCGCCGCAGCTGGCCGGCCGAGTCCGCCGCCAATGAAGGCACGGAGGGCAGGGCATGAGCCGCCGCGCACAGTTCCTGGAAGTCCTGGGCATCCCGACCGAATGGGTGCCGCGCGAGCGCGCGGATGCGCAGGCAGAGGCTGCGCCGGAGGTGGCCGTGGCGCAGGCAGCGATGCCTGTTGCCGAGGCGCCTGTGGCCGAGGTTGCCGCAGTGGTTGCCGCTCCGGCTGCGGAACCCGCCATGCCGGTGCCGGCGCCAGTGGCGCCGCCGGTCTCCCGGGCACCGGCGGCGCCTGCTCTGGTTCCGGCCGGCCCGGAACCCGGCTCGGCGCAAGCAGATCGCGAAGCCGCCATTGCCAGCATGGAATGGCCGGCGCTGGACGCCGCCGTGGCCGGCTGCACCGCGTGCGGCCTGTGCCAGCACCGCACCAATACCGTATTCGGCGTGGGCGACCGCCAGGCCGAATGGATGCTGGTGGGCGAAGCCCCCGGCGAGAACGAAGACCTGCAGGGCGAGCCCTTCGTGGGCCAGGCCGGCAAGCTGCTCGACAATATGCTCGGCGCGCTCGGGCTGGTGCGCGGGCGCAATGTGTTTATCGCCAACGTGCTCAAGTGCCGCCCGCCCGGTAACCGCAACCCGGAGCCCGAGGAGGTGGCGCAGTGCGAGCCGTTCCTGCGCCGCCAGATCGCGCTGGTGAAGCCCAGGGTGATCGTGGTGCTGGGCCGCTTTGCGGCGCAGTCGCTGCTGCGCAGCACCACGCCCATCGGCAAGCTGCGCGGCACCGTACATAGCTATGAAGGTATCCCCGTGGTGGTGACCTACCATCCGGCTTACCTGCTGCGCACCCTGACCGACAAGGCGCGCGCGTGGGAAGACCTGTGCCTGGCCAGGGAGGTCCATGACCGTGCGGGAGCTGGGGCCTGACCTCTCCTTGACCCGCGGCGGCGACGGCAACAGGCCGTCGGGCCCGCCGCTGTGGCGCCGCGCCGCGTCGGCGCGCACGCGCGACCTGGCCTGGACCACGCTCTCGCCGCCGCTGCTGGCGGCGGTGCCGGGCGCGGCCCCGGCGCGCTGGCCCGCCGGCACGCTGGCCGCCTGGCAGCACTGGCTGGAAGCCGCTGACCCCGCCACGCTGCCCGCCACCATCGACGAACTGGCCGACGGCCACGTCGCCCCTTCCGCCGACGATCCCGACCAGGATCCCGCCAGCCGCAGCCTGCGCCTGGGCCGCCATGCCGAGCGGCTGCTGCATTTTGCGCTGCGCCATATGCAGGGGCTGTCGCTGCTGGCCGCCAACGTGCCGGTGCGGTGCGCAGGACGGCAGGGTATCCGCACGCTGGGTGAGCTGGACTTTATCTGGCGCGAGCAGGCGTCGGGCGCGGTGGTCCACTGGGAGATGGCGGCCAAGTTCTACCTGATGGCGCCTGGCGACAGCCAGGTAGCGCGGGCGCAGGATTTCGTCGGCCCGAACCTGGTCGACCGCCTTGGCGACAAGCTGGGCCACATCGTGCACCGCCAGCTGCCGCTGGGCTGCACCGCGGAGGCACAGGCCCTGCTGGGACATACGGTGGACCGCAGCGAGGTCTACCTGCTGGGCTGGCTGTTCTATCACGATGGCCGGGTGCCGCCGGGGCTGGATGCGCTGGGCATCGCGCCAGACCATTTGCACGGCTGGTGGTCCACGCTCGATGACTGGGCCGCCCGCGCAGCCGCTCGGCCCGGCTTGCGCTGGTGCCGCCTGCCACGTACCGGCTGGCTGTCGGGCGCGCTGGTGCCCGAATCCGGCACGGAAGAAGCCGGCGCGCTGCGCGCGATGCTGGCGCAGCGCTTTGCCGACCCGCGCCATGACCACGGCTGGCGGCGCGAATCTCCGGTGATGCTGTGCGAACTGGAGCCGGCCGGGCCAGAGGCGCCAGGCTGGTGGCGCGAATGCTCGCGCGGGTTCGTGGTGCCGCCGGGGTGGGAAGAGCGGGCGCTGGCGCGGGCGGCGGAGCCGCCAAGACCGGGGCCGCAGGCCGCGCAGGACGCGGCCTGACCCTCGCTGCGCCGGCTAGTGGTGCTTGTCCTCGCCGATCATCGCCAGCGAGTTGAAGGTGCGCGCGTTGTACTTGTGCAGCTTGAGCACCAGCGCCATGGTCACGCAGATAAACAGGCCCAGTGCGACGATGACCACGCCGATCGGCACGTTCAGCTTGATCAGCAGCGCATACAGGCACAGCATCAGCAGCACCGAGACGTTCTCATTGAAGTTCTGCACCGCGATGGAGTGGCCGGCCGACAGCAGCACGTGCCCGCGGTGCTGCAGCAGCGCGTTCATCGGCACCACGAAGTAGCCAGACATGGCGCCCACCACCATCAGGAACACATAGGCAATGGCCATGTACAGCGGCATCTGCAGGCCCATCACGTCCAGCGTGACATTGGGCATTGCATCCTTGGTGTAGAACGCCATGATCATCACGGTGGCGCCCATTGCCACGCCAAAGGGCAGCACCGACAGTGACTTGCGCAGCGGGATGCGCGCCGCGGCCAGGATCGCGCCCACGGCCACGCCCACGGCCACCACGGCCTGCAGCAGCGCGCCCTGGGACAGGTTCAGGCCCAGCGATTTCTCGGCCCACTTCAGCACGATGAACTGCAGCGTGGCGCCCACGCCCCAGAACAGCGTGGTCACCGCCAGCGAGATCTGTCCCAGCTTGTCGCGCCACAGCGCCACGAAGCAGTCGCCGAACTCGGCGATCAGCCTGATCGGGTTCTTTTCCTGCGCCGGATAGCGGGCGCCGGTATCGGGGATGAACAGGTTGAAGATCGAGGCGACCACGTAGAACAGCATGATCACCACCATCGCGGCCTCGGCCGGGGTGTCGATGCCGGTGTTCAGGAACGGGACATCCAGCTGCAGCAGCATGCCTGACACGTGCACGGAAATCAGCGCGCCGCCGACCACGGTGCCCAGGATGATCGAGCCCACCGTCAGGCCTTCGATCCAGCCATTGGCCAGCACCAGTTTCTCCGGCGGCAGCAGCTCGGTCAGGATGCCGTACTTGGCCGGCGAGTACGCCGCCGCGCCGAATCCCACCACGCCATACGCCAGCAGCGGGTGCAGCCCGAACATCATGATGGCGCAGCCGACCACCTTGATGGCGTTGGTGATGAGCATCACCCGCCCCTTGGGCATGGAGTCGGCAAAGGCGCCGACGAAGGCGGCGAGAACGACGTAGGAAAGAACGAAGAACAGCTTGAGCAGCGGGGTCATCCACTGCGGGGAATGCAATTCGGTGAGAAGGGCGATGGCGGCGATCAGTAAGGCATTGTCGGCCAGCGAAGAAAAAAACTGCGCGGCCATGATGGTGTAAAAACCCTTCTTCATGCTGTCGACTTTTTCTCCATCGCGAGCTCCGCTCAGGTTGGCCAGGCTGGCGCCCACCGGGGAGGCCATGGTTTGCAGGGAACCTTGTGCCGCGGCCGTGTCGAATTGTGTCTGTGGTGCTGCGCTGCGGCGCCTTGAGGCTTGCCTGACAGTCATTGACATAATGCTTCGCTTTTAGAACATGGCCGGAGCGTCCGGCTTTATATCACGAAAACGTGACATTCCCGAACCCCGGCAAGGGCTCTTTTTGACAGCGGATTGCCGTGCCGATTCCCCAATGACCCCCGGCAACGGCATCTGAATGTGTTCAAATAACGACTGCGACCGCGACCAGCCGACCGGGTCTTCCCCGATCTGGTGCGTGGTCGAACCGATATGGTGACTGGGATACAAGGGCGTGCCAATTCCGCACATTCCCGCATGCCAGTCGCCGCAACATGCTGCTGCACACCGACAGGTGACGTTTGCGCCATCGATACTGAGACAGAGCCGTACTTCCGGCACCCGCGCCGGCCGCCCACGCCGCCAGCGGCGCCGCCGGCTTGCTCGTCCGCTTCCTGAGATGTGACTTCCATGCCAAGACCCATCCACGCTGTCATCCACCAACCCGCCCTGGCCAACAATCTCGACATCATCCGCGGCAAGGCGCCGGAGTCGCGCATCTGGGCGGTGGTCAAGGCCAATGCCTACGGCCATGGCATCCGCCGCGTCTTTGCCGCCCTGCGGGGCGCCGACGGCTTCGGCCTGCTGGACCTGAACGAGGCCGTGCTGCTGCGCGACCTTGGCTGGCAGGGCCCGATTCTGCTGCTGGAGGGCTTCTTCCAGCCGCAGGATGTTGCCGTCATCGAACAATACCGCCTGACCACCGCGATCCATTGCGACGAGCAACTGCGCATGCTGGAAAGCGCACGCGCCAAGGGACCGCTGGCGATCCAGCTCAAGCTCAATACCGGCATGAACCGGCTCGGCTTCCATCCGGCCGCTTACCGTACCGCCTGGGAGCGCGCACGCGCCATGCCCTGTGTGGGCAGTATCGTCCATATGACCCATTTTTCCGATGCGGATAGTGCCCGAGGCGTGGCCCACCAGATCGAGGCTTTCGACGCCGCTACGGCCAACCTGCCGGGGGAGGCCAGCCTGTCGAACTCGGCCGCGGTGCTGTGGCACCCGCAGGCGCACCGCGCCTGGGTGCGCCCCGGCATCATCCTGTATGGCGCCTCGCCGACCGGGCGCGATGCCGATATTGCCGGCACCGGCCTGCAGCCCGCCATGTCGCTGCACAGCGAACTGATCTCGGTGCAGGACCTGCAGTCGGGCGACACCGTCGGCTACGGCTCCTTGTTCACCGCCGAGCGGCCGATGCGCATCGGCGTGGTGGCGTGCGGCTATGCCGACGGCTACCCGCGCCATGCGTCGGGCTGGGGCGAGCAGCGCGCACCGGTGCTGGTCGATGGCGTGCGCACCGAACTGGTCGGGCGCGTGTCGATGGACATGCTGTGCGTGGACCTGACCCCGTGCCCGAAGGCCAGGGTCGGCAGCCCGGTCACGCTGTGGGGCCAGGGCCTGCCGATCGACGAGGTGGCGCAAGCCAGCGGCACGGTGGGCTATGAGCTGATGTGCGCACTGGCCCCGCGCGTGCCGACCTCGGTGGCGACGATCACGGCTTCGGACAGCGCCGCGCCTGCCGTGGCCTGATCCGGGGCGTTGGTGCGGGCGCTGGCCCGCGCACTTGCCATCTGCCGGCCGGGCCACTTGTGGGCCCGGCTCGTTTTTTCCTGCAAGGACATCCGTTGGCCAAGACCAAGACTGTCTATACATGTACTGAATGCGGCGGCACCACGCCGCGCTGGGCCGGCCAGTGCCCGCATTGCCAGCAGTGGAACACGCTGGTGGAGACGGTGGCCGAGTCCGCCGCGAACAAGCGCTTCCAGCCGCTGGCGGCCTCGGCCACGGTGCGCAAGCTGTCGGAGATCGATGCCGCCGACGTGCCGCGCTTTTCCAGCGGCATCGATGAATTCGACCGCGTGCTGGGCGGCGGCCTGGTGTCGGGCGGGGTGGTGCTGATCGGCGGCGATCCCGGCATCGGCAAGTCCACGCTGCTGCTGCAGGCACTGGCCAACCTTGCGGGCCAGCGCCGCGTGCTCTACGTCAGCGGCGAAGAATCCGGTGCGCAGATCGCGCTGCGCGCGCAGCGGCTGGGCGTGGAAAGCCCGTCACTGGGGCTGCTCGCCGAAATCCAGCTGGAGAAGATCCAGGCCACGCTGGAAGTGGAAAAGCCCGAAGTCGCGGTGATCGACTCGATCCAGACGCTGTACTCCGAGGCGTTGACCTCCGCGCCGGGCTCGGTCGCGCAGGTGCGCGAATGCGCGGCGCAGCTGACGCGCATTGCCAAGAGCAGCGGCATCACCATCATCCTGGTCGGCCACGTGACCAAGGAAGGCAGCCTGGCCGGTCCGCGCGTGCTGGAGCATATCGTCGATACGGTGCTGTATTTCGAGGGCGATACCCATTCCTCGCACCGGCTGATCCGCGCCTTCAAGAACCGCTTCGGCGCGGTCAATGAGCTGGGCGTGTTTGCCATGACCGAGCGCGGCCTGCGCGGCATCAGCAATCCGTCGGCGCTGTTCCTGTCGCAGCACGAAGAGACCGTGCCGGGCTCATGCGTGCTGGTGACGCAGGAGGGCACGCGTCCGCTGCTGGTGGAGATCCAGGCGCTGGTCGATACCGCCCATGTGCCCAACCCGCGCCGGCTGGCGGTGGGCCTTGAGCAGAACCGGCTGGCGCTGCTGCTGGCAGTGCTGCACCGGCACGCGGGCATAGCCTGCTTTGACCAGGACGTGTTCCTCAACGCTGTGGGCGGGGTCAAGATCACCGAACCCGCCGCCGATCTCGCGGTGCTGCTGTCGATCCACTCGTCGATGCGCAACAAGCCGCTGCCGCGCGGCCTGGTGGTGTTCGGCGAAGTCGGCCTGGCCGGCGAGATCCGGCCCAGCCCGCGCGGGCAGGAGCGTCTGAAGGAAGCCGCCAAGCTGGGCTTTACGATCGCCGTGATTCCCAAGGCGAACGCGCCCAAACAGAAGATCGACGGGCTCGAAGTGATCGCGGTGGAACGCATCGAGCAGGCCATCGACCGCGTGCGCCATCTGGACTGAGCCATGGACGACGGCATCGCCTTCGAGACCGAACGCCTGCGGCTGCGCCAGTGGCGCGAGGCGGACTATGCGCCGTTTGCCGCGCTCAATGCCGACGCGCAGGTGATGCGCTATTTCCCTGCGCCGCTGGCGCGTGTTGAAAGCGATGCGTTGGCCGACCACTGCCGCAGCCTGATCGCAGCGAAGGGATGGGGCGTCTGGGTGGCGCAGCGCAAGGCGGACGGTGTTTTCCTGGGGTTTGTCGGACTGCACGAGCCCACCGCGGCGCTGCCGTTCGCGCCCTGCGTGGAGATCGCCTGGCGCCTGGCGCGGCACGCCTGGGGCAGCGGCTACGCGACCGAGGCGGCACGCGGCGCGCTTGCCTGGGGCTTTGAGCGGCTGGGGCTGGATGAGATCGTGTCTTTCACGACACTCGCCAATGCCCGCTCGCGGGCGGTCATGGAAAGGCTCGGCATGCGTGAGGATGCCGTGGGTTTCGAGCATCCCGCGTTGCCGCCAGGGCACCCCTTGCGGCCCCATTGCCTGTACCGTTTGCCGCGTACGGCGTGGCAGGCAGCCGGCGCATAGCACCCCTGCGTCAATCCGCCACAGGGCAGGGGGCTTGCGCTGCATGTGACGCCAACTGCAGGCGCTGCAAAATAGGTAATAATGCGCAGCAATGCCGCGCCATCCACTGACGGCACCGCTTACCGGATTACCTGATCACCCACTATGCAAGCCAACTCACGCGCCTATTTCCTGCTGATCGCCCTCGTTTCCTTCGGCCTGGTCGGCGTTGCGCTCTACCTGCAGTTTGAAAAGGGCTACCAGCCTTGCCCGCTCTGCGTGATGCAGCGCTTTGCCTTTATCGGCATCGGCATCTTCTCGCTGCTGGCCGCCGTGGCGCAGAATACGCGCTCGCTGTGGCAGGGCCTGGGCATGCTGTCCGGCATTGCCGGGATTGCGGTGGCGGTCTACCACGTGTCGCTGCTGCTCAATCCCAAGGCCAGCTGCGGCATCGATCCGCTGGAGAACTGGGTCAACGCGCTGCCGACTGCCAAGGCGCTGCCGCAGGTGTTCTACGCGGATGGCCTGTGCACCGCGCCGCTGCCGCCGGTTCTGGGGCTGTCGGTGCCGGCATGGTCGCTGATCTGGCTGTTTATCCTGACGCTGACGCTGGCGGTGGGGTTGATCCGGCGCGAGAAGAATTTCCGCTGAGTGGTGAATTGATAAAGAAACCGGCGCACCAGGCGCCGGTGTTTGTTTGATGCAACGGATTTTCGAGCAGCGCTGGTTTGCTTTGACGTAGTCGGGTAGTACCTGTTGCGCAGGGCCAGCCACAGTAGCTTGATCGCCGCCGCCACGGCCCGGCACTCCTTCCTGCTGGCGTATCCCAGGCTGTTGCGGATCAGATGCATGATGCAGGACTGCAGCCTCGTTTGGGGGAACACCGCGTTCAGGGCCTGTTCCATGCCCTTGAGGCCGTCAGTTACCGCAGTCAGGATGTCCTGGGTGCAGTGGTCCGGCTTGCCACTACTCCGTCTCGCTCTTAGCAAGTTGAGAGCTCCTTCTGAAACTATTCCATATTATTTCCCGGGGCCTGAAGAATGCTTTGCCCATGCAGGCCGCTGCCACCATTTCCCTCGACCAACTCCGAAGGGAGGGCCTGTGACTGGGCGACAGAAATCCTGGTTTCATTCTTGAAGCATCTACTGATGTGCCGTGCCAACTGTGGAGCCGCATATTTTGCGCCATAGATGAAACGCAGAGCAGGCCCAAAGCTCAGCGCGGCGGCCGGCCCAACCACATATAGGTCGCGTACATTGGTTTCGAAATTGCGCGTCAGACTTGGCGAGCCGTCAATGAGTGAAAGCGAATTCAAGAGTTCCTGGGAAATGAATGAATGTCTGGCCATGTCAACCTTGAACCCCGTCGCGACAACAACATGATCAGCGCTAAGGCAGGACGTTTCGTTCCTGGTCGCGACCTGCAGAACTACCTGACCATTCTTGACTTCGGCCTGCCTGATTTCAGTCTGAGTCAAGATATCAATCTTGCCATCCACGCGATTGCGCAGCCACCAGGCACCCGACGGTCCCCACCCAGTCTCTAGAGTTCTCTTGCGGCGCTCAAGATTCATCATGTGGAAGACAATAGGGTACTCGGACAGCAAGAAGGAAGACAAAAGAGCGCTCGGAGTATTCGACTGCCAACCGCGTCCTATCCCGACGTGCGATCTCAGTAGCCTTGAGATACCCCCACGGGAGGTACGCGGTTCATTACTCCAATTCACAGTCGCACCGCGCACGAGTAAGCGAACCCGCGCTCCGATCTCGCTCAACAGTGCGGCGAGCCCGATTGCCGACTGACCTCCGCCCACAACGACGATGTTCTTGTTCTTAGCCCATTCCAGACTCCCGAATTCGCTGGAGTGAACCACGTAAGGTGTCGGCATGCCCTGTAGTGCTGGAGGCATTTGCGAAAATCCCTTCAGACCCAAAGCCATTACCACGCGCCGCGCCGCCAGGGAACTGCCGTCGCCCAGGGCCAGCCGGAAGAATCCATCCTTGCGGTGCATATCGACAACTTCCACTGCGCGAACATGACTGACCAACTGCGACTGAAACCAAAGCCCGTATTCCACAAAGAGCTCGAGCGGCAGGTGCATACCAATCGGCTTATATTCAATACGATTGCGACGGCAATATTCTTCAATCGTATAGCCTTCCCGCGGCGCATAGAGATTCGAGGCAAATCCTTCCGAGCGCAACAGCATGCCTGGAGGCATGAAATTCCTCCAGGCATGCATTGGTTTCCCAAGAATTTGATGTGGCACGCCAGCTGAGGTCAGGTAGGCCGAAACCGATAAGCCATAGGGACCAGCTCCGATGATAACCGTATCCGTTGACGAGATCATTATTGCTCTTCCCCTTAAACTTGCCTGGCTTGCGGAGCCGCGCAGTACGGACCACCGCATGATGCTGCGGGTGCAGAAAATCATTCTTGAATCATTTTTCCGGTGCTGTCATGTCTTCGATAAAATCATGCCACTGAAAGTGCGAACCAAATAACCACAGGCGTGGCGCGACCATAGTGCGGCGCCTTGAGAGATCAACCGCTCTATTGACTTCACGATTGACCATCGGGCGCGCCAATCCAGGCAATTGAACAGTTGCGATCGCCCAATTCAGCGTGTCCAATAGATCGGCGTGGCGTGCTGCACAGCGATTTCCGATTGCTTCTATCGTGCCGTCCAGCCAGATTAAGGCAATCCAGAACCAGGCCGCCGTGTCTTCTGTACGGGCGCGCACACTCGCTTTCTTGATTCTCTTTCGGGTGGCCGGACACGGCTTGCGCGCAGGCGCAGGTCGTCAGAGCCATGTATGCCATGGCGGACATAGTCGAATTGCTGGCGATGCAACCGGTTCCAGCACCGGTGGCGCGGCGCAACGTGGCCTCGACCACATTTTGGTCCTTCACACGGAGGCTCGGCTTTGGTTAGATAGACTCCGGAGCGGAAATCCATTGTCTGTCAGGGGATGGCCATGAATGCCGCTGCGGGACGAACTGGGCGGATCGATCATGAAGCGTTTGTTCGACATAGTTTTCGCCTCCATGGCATTGCTCATGCTGGCCATTCCGTTGCTGATCCTGGCTGGCGCAGTGCGATGGAAGCTGGGCAGTCCGGTGCTGTTTCGTGCAACACGTGCAGGCCTGGGTGCCAGGCCATTCGAAGTCGTGAAGTTCCGAACCATGACGGAAGAGCGAGGCCCTGATGACCAGCTCTTGCCGGATGAAGAAAGGCTCACGCCGTTCGGCAATTTTCTGCGCCGCTCCAGTCTCGATGAGCTGCCTCAGTTCTGGTGCGTTCTGGTGGGCGATATGAGTGTCATTGGTCCACGACCTTTGCCGATGAAGTACCTGCCGTTCTACTCACCGGACCAGGCACGGCGTCATCTGGTCCGTCCCGGCATTTCCGGCTGGGCGCAGGTGAACGGGCGGAACTCTCTGAGCTGGGAAGATAAGTTTCACTTCGACACCTGGTATGTGGACCACTGCTCTTTCTGGCTGGATCTGAAGATCCTCTGGCTCACGGTGGGCACTGTCATGGACCGCCGGGGCATCAACGCCGCGGGGGATCTGACCGTGCCTTCATTTACAGGCAGCCCAGGCACCCAGTACGTCGCCAGCGAGTCCGAGCCCGCGCAGAAGGAAGAAGTTCCGATTCGCACGGCATGACGAGTGTTCATGCTGAATACCGCATGTTCTCCTTGTGACCATGCTTCTCTCGCGAAGAGATCGATGCCGTATCGTGGCAGTTAAGCTCGAACAAGACAAACTACCGGACCAGGAGGGGAAGGACGTTGGTGAGAGGCTGTGCCGGTGGGTGTTCAAAGGCGTGTTGCTACTACGTGAATTTGCGCACGTATCGTGCTTCTTTCCAGCCGGTGATTCTGATTAGATGGTAGGTGTTACGGTTGGGCGCAGGACAATGGCCGCAGTTCTGGCGGGACGGCTTCGCGCGATCGGTGAGCCCCGGTTCAAGAGCGGCAAAGAAGAAAGTCGGCGCTCCAGCCGCAGGACCGAAATCCGGTCCGACGAAAGCATCGAAAGACCTGCATGATGGGGCTGTGGGGCTATGGCAGGGTCATTGTGATTGGAATGAGATTGGGGTGAAGATGAACGTTCTTTTGACCTGCATAGGGAGACGGCGCTATCTGGTGGAGTATTTCAAGTCGGAGCTGAACGGGACCGGCATGGTGCTTGGGGTGGACATGCAACGCGGCGCGCCGGCCGCGAGCGCATGCGACATGTTCCTGGTAGGCCCCGGCCTCTTGGCGGATAACTACATCGACTTCCTGATCGATGTATGCAGGGTGCATCGGGTCTCGGCCCTCCTGTCGCTGAATGACTTGGAGCTCCCGCTCATTGCCGAGCACGCTCAACGGTTTCGGGAAATCGGAACGATACCGGTCATCTCGTCGGCAGAGGTCGTTAACCTTTGCGCGGACAAGTTCCTGACTGCGCAGTTCGCCGAATCAATCGGGCTGTCCACGCCGCGCAGCTATGCGAGCCTCGAAAGCGCAGAGCATGCCATTGCGACGGGCTCGGTAGCCTTCCCTCTGATTGTCAAGCCCCGCTGGGGCAGCGCTAGTTTTGGCATCTTCGTCGTCGAGGACCTGAACGAGCTTCGCTTCGCCCGTGCGTACTGCCAGCGGATCTTGCAGAAATCGATCTTCGCAAAGATGGGACAGCCAGGGATGGAGGTGCTGATCCAGGAAGTGATCTCGGGCCAGGAGTACGGGCTCGATATCTTCAACGACTTTGAGGCGAGGCCGATCGGGTTTGCGGTCCGCAAGAAGCTGTCGATGCGGGCGGGGGAGACGGACCGGGCGATCACTGTCGAAAGCGCGCCATTCAACGACCTTGCCACGCGAATCAGTCGCGAATTGCGGCACATCGGCAATGTCGACTGCGATGTGATCGAGCGCGACGGGCGTCAGTACCTGCTGGAGATGAATCCAAGATTCGGAGGAGGCTATCCCTTTACCCATATAGCGGGAGCCAACCTGGTGCGGATACTGCTGAATTGCGTGCGCGGCGGGCAGCAAGGGCAGGAAGTCCGCTATCAGGCCGGTATCGAACTGGCCAAGTGCGACTACCCGGTCGGCGTGGGAGCACGGGTTGAGGAGGGATAAAGGCAGGCGATAACGAGCAATGCAACAGGACGGAGCAGCCACACTCGTCCGAAATGGATCTTGAACAAGACTGTCGGCAAATCGCGGCGATTTCCGTGAGCGGTTGCGCGCTCATTTCCATGGCGCGCCGGGTCAATTTTCGCCACTCTCAGCAGGAGGCACTGTGAACACTTCAAGCATACCGACCAAGCCTTTGCGCGCGGTGTTGATGCAACGGCTGAAACAACGGCTCAAGCCGTACACGCCAGCCTGGTTGCTGAAATACCACCACGACCGGACCATCCGCAAAGACCGCGCACTGTATCAGGGAAAGGCGCTTCGCGAGGTGTTTTCCCATGTCTACGAAACCGGGGGGTGGGGCGTGGCGAAGGACCACTCCGGGTTCTACAGCGGGAGCAGTTCTCATGATCCGGCGATCGTCGACACCTATGTCGAAGCCGTAACGGCCTACCTCGGCTCGTTGCCATACCGGCCAGACGTGGTTGACCTCGGTTGCGGCGATTTCAATGTCGGCAGCCGTATCCGCCCGGCTTGCGCACGCTACATTGCTTGCGACGTGGTGGAGGCAGTCATCCAGTCGAACCGCACCAGGTTCTCCAGTCTTGATGTGGACTTCCGGTGCCTCGACATCACAAGCGAGCCCTGGCCGAGAGGTGACGTCGTTTTCCTGCGCCAGGTGCTCGATCATCTGGACAACGCACGCATTGCCGGCGTGCTTGCCAGCCTGACGCCATACAAGAGCCTGATTCTGACTGAGTACTTGCCTCTGACCGATTTCCCGCCAAATCTCGACAAGCCGATCGGTCCCGGTCTCCGGATTTGGGGCGCCATACCAAGCGGGATTGTGCTGACGGAGCCGCCGTTCGAGCTGAAAGCCTTGTCGACGCGGATACTCTGTGAGGTGCAGGACAACGTAGGCGTCATTCGTACCATCGCGTACGAACTGCCTCGGCAAACCTGACTGAACCTCTGCCAAGATGTAACGTGCCGTCCTTGACGGTGCCAGGGGCAAGGGATTTTGACGTAGGAGGCCAGGGCCGGTTCGAGGGCCGGCAGTGCGGCAGCGACGGCCCAGGCGGCAGTTCGGGTCCGGTTAATCGGATGATCGGCGATGCGGCCCAGCACTTGGCGCGGGTAGTCTTGGTGCTGAGGCCGCTGAGCTGGCTGTGCCGATGAGCGTGTACCCCCTGCGCCCGAAAAGAGGCGGTCACGCAATCTGCTCGATTTGCTCCTGCAACTCCAGCCACTTCTCCTCGAGCGTCTCCAGCTCGCCGTTGACCTCGCCCTGGCGCTTAAGCATCTCCATCAGCCTGGTCTTGTTGGCTTCGGCATAACTGCTTTCATCGGCCATGAACTGGTCGATCTCCTCCTTGGCGGTTTGCAGCACCGCCATGCGCTTTTCCACCTTTTCCAATTCTTTGGTCAACGGCTTGCGCAGTGCTGACAGCCGCTGGCGCTCGTCGGCTTCCGCGCGGCGCTGGTCCTTGCGGTTGACCGCCGCGGTGGCATCGCCGGCGTTCTCTGCCAGGTGCGCGGCGGTGGCGGCATTGCGCTTGGCCGCGGCCTGTTGCAGCAGCCAGTCGCGGTAGTCGTCCAGGTCGCCGTCAAACGGCTTGATGGTGCCGTCGGCCACCAGCATGAACTGGTCGGCGGTCGCGCGCAGCAGATGCCGGTCGTGCGACACCAGGATCAGCGTGCCTTCGAACTGCGCCAGCGCCATGGTCAGCGCCTCGCGGGTGTCGAGGTCCAGGTGGTTGGTCGGCTCGTCCAGCAGCAGCAGGTTGGGCTTCTGCCAGACGATCAGCGCCAGCGCCAGGCGGGCCTTCTCGCCGCCTGAGAACGGTTCGATCGGCGAAGTGGCCATGTCGCCGCGGAAGTTGAAGCTGCCGAGGAAGTCGCGCAGTTCCTGCTCGCGGGTATCGGGTGCCAGCCGCGCCAGGTGCTGCAGCGGCGAGTCGTGGTCGCGCAGCGTCTCCAGCTGGTGCTGGGCGAAGTAGCCGATCTGCAGGCCCTTGCCCAGGCGCAGGTTGCCCTTGAGCGGATCCTGCGTGCCCGCCAGCGTCTTGACCAGCGTCGACTTGCCCTGGCCGTTGGCGCCGAGCAGGCCGATGCGCTGGCCGTTCTGGATCGACAGCGCCAGGTTGTGCAGGATGGTGACGGGCGGCTCGGCCTCGGCATAGCCGCAATCGACACCGTCGAGCACCATCATCGGGTTGGGGGCGGCGTCGGGTTCGCGGAACTCGAAAGCGAAGCCGGCGGCCACGTGCACCGGCGCCAGCCGCTCCATCTTTTCCAGCGCCTTGACGCGGCTCTGCGCCTGGCGCGCCTTGGTCGCCTTGGCCTTGAAGCGCGTGATGAACGATTCCAGGTGCGCGATTTCCTTCTGCTGGCGCACGTAGGCGGATTGCTGCTGCGCCATCTGCTGCAGGCGCAGGGTCTCGAACAGCGTGTAGTTGCCGCCGTAGCGGCGCAGTTGCTGGTTCTCGATATGCACGGTGACGTTGCAGATCGCATCGAGGAATTCGCGGTCGTGCGAAATCATCACCAGCGTGCCGGGATAGCGCGCCAGCCAGTCTTCCAGCCAGACGATGGCGTCCAGGTCCAGGTGGTTGGTCGGTTCGTCGAGCAGCAGCAGGTCGGACGGGCACATCAGCGCCTGCGCCAGGTTCAGGCGCATGCGCCAGCCGCCGGAGAACGAGGCCACCGGCTGCGACACCTGCGCCAGCGTGAAGCCCAGGCCCAGCAGCAGGGCCTCGGCGCGCGCCGGGGCGGTGTAGCCGTCGGCGTCGGCAAAGGCGGCGTGGGCTTCGCCCTCGGCGCTGCCGTTGCCGCTGGCCTGTGCGGCGGCGATGGCGCCTTCGATTTCGCGCAGGCGGGTGTCGCCATCGATCACGTAATCCACGGCGGTGCGGCTGACCGCAGGCGTTTCCTGCGCTACGTGTGCGACGCGCCACTGAGCCGGCACGATGACATCGCCCCCGTCCGGATGCAGCTCGCCGCGCAGCAGCGCGAACAGCGTCGACTTGCCGCTGCCGTTGGCGCCGACAAGGCCCACGCGCTCGCCCGGGTTGAGCGTCACGCTGGTGTGGTCGAACAGCACCTTGGTGCCGCGCTGGAGGACTAGCTGGTCGATTCGGATCACGGGAGGGGGAAATGCCTGAGTGAAAAACAGAAAAAGCGCGGAGAAAGCGGGCAACCGCCGGGTCTGGTGCGCTGGCCGGCATTGTAGCGTTTCCGGTGCGCCGCACGCCGTGGCGGTGCAAAACAGCCCGGCAACGTGCACCGCCAATGTGCCTTCGTGCCTCGACGATTCAGGGATTACCCTTGGTCTTGCAAAACTCTATTTTCTTGTTCGTGCGTTGCGTGTAAATTCATTTTCACGAAAACGGCGTGCATCAGACGACGTCCAGACCAACCGCTTCCACCATGCAAAAAGGCCATTCGATCTCAGACCGCATTGCGCGCAGCCTGCCGACGCTGACGCCGGCGCACCGCCGCATGGCGGAATACGTGCTGGCCAATCTGTTCCGCGCAGCGACCATGCGCATCGACGAATTTGCCGCGGCGGTGGAGGTGTCGGTGGCCACGGCCAACCGCTTTGCGCGGGCGCTGGGGTTCGACGGCTATCCGCAGTTCCGGGCCGAGCTGGTGCGCGGCTTCGAGGCCACGCTGGCTCCGGTGGAGCGGCTGCGCAGCGAGCTGGAGCGGCCCGCGACCGCGGCCGAAGTCTTCGCCGCCTCGCTGGAAGATGCCGCGGCCAACGCGGAAGCCACGCGGCGCGGCATCGACCCGGAGGCCTGCGAGCGCGCGGTCTCGGCGATCCTGGCGGCGCAGCGTGTCTACGTGGCCGGTTTCGGCGCCAGCGGTTTCCTGGCGGGCCTGCTGCAGCACGGGCTGGAAATGCACTGCCGCATGGTGACCTCGGTGGCGGGCGCCGGCGGCGCCTCGCATGCGGCGCGGCAGCTGTTCAAGCAGCAGCCAAGCGACCTGCTGATCGTGATTGCCTTCCCGCGCTACGTCACGGACACCATCGAACTGGCCGAGCGGGCCAAGTCGCGCGGCGGCCAGGTGCTGGCGCTGACCGACGGGCCGACCTCGCCGCTGGCGCCGCTGGCCGATATCGCGCTCTACGCGCAGGCCGGCAACCGGCTCTCGGCCAACTCCGATGCCACCGTGCTGGCGCTGATCGAGGCGCTGTGCGGCGCGGTCGCGCACCGGGCCGAGCGCCCGGTCAAGGCCGCCGCCGAAATGACCGAATTCCTGCTGCCGTGGCTGTACGGCACGCCGGCCGCGGAGTCCGCGGGCCGTGCCGCGCCCGGCACCCCGCAGTCCACCGAAGCCACGGCTGGCGCCACGCGCGGCCGATCCTCCAACACCCGCAAGTCCTGAGCATCCACATGCAACCAGCAGTCATTGCCATCCACGGCGGCGCCGGCACCATCACCCGCGCGGCGATGGACGCCGCCCGCGAACGCGAATACATCGAAGCGCTGCAACACGTGCTGCAAGCCGGCCAGCGCATCCTGGCCGAGGGCGGCAGCGCGCTCGATGCGGTCACCGAGGCCGTGCGCCTGCTGGAAGAATGCCCGCTGTTCAACGCCGGCAAGGGCGCCGTGCTGACCCATGCCGGCACCTATGAGCTCGATGCCGCGGTGATGGACGGCGCCACGCTGGCAGCCGGCGCGGTGGCCTGCGTCACGCGCCTGCGCAACCCGGTGCTGGCCGCGCGCGCGGTGCTGGACCACAGCGAGCACGTGCTTTTTGCCGGCGCCGGCGCCGAGGCCTTTGCGCAGTCGCAGGGGCTGGAACTGGTGGGCCCGGACTACTACTTCACGCAGGCCCGCCATGACCAGTGGCAGCGTGCGCTTGGCAACGCCGGCATGGCGCTGCTGGACCACGATGGCGCTGCGCTGGTGGCGCAAGGCAAGACGCAGGCGAGCGACCCGATCGATCCGGACAGCAAGTTCGGCACCGTCGGCGCGGTGGCCTGCGACGGCCGCGGCAACCTGGCTGCGGCCACCTCCACCGGCGGCGTGACCAACAAGCAGGTGGGGCGCGTGGGCGATACCCCGGTGATCGGCGCGGGCTGCTATGCGGACGACGTGGCGGCAGTGTCTGCCACCGGCACCGGCGAGATGTTTATCCGCACCGTGGCCGCGCACGACGTGGCTGCCCAGATGCGCTATGCGGGCCTGTCGCTCGAGGAATCAGCGCGGCGCGTGGTGATGGAGAAGCTGCCGGCCATCAACGGCCGCGGCGGCCTGATCGCGGTGGACCGCGCCGGCAACGTCACGCTGCCTTTCAACACCGAAGGCATGTACCGCGGTTTCGCCCGGGTGGGCGAGGCCGTGAACGTGTCGATCTACGGCTGAGCGCCATCCCCCTGCATCACCCGGCAATACAAGGAGTTCCAGTGGCCACTTCCCCTATGCAAGCCTCCCAGTCCGGCATCGTGCTGCCACCGCAGCGCGTGGTCTCGGTGAACGGGCTGACCGTGCGCTTTGCCACGTCCGAGCGCACCGTCGAGGCCGTGCGCAACCTGTCCTTCCATGTCGACCGCGGCGAGACGCTGGCGGTGGTGGGCGAGTCGGGCTCGGGCAAGTCGGTCACGTCGCTGGCGCTGATGCGGCTGGTCGAGCATGGCGGCGGCAAGATTGCCTCCGGCAGCATGGCGCTGCGCCGGCGCGGCGGCGAGGTGATCGACCTGGCGCGCGCGGACAACGCCACGCTGCGCAGCGTGCGCGGCGCCGACGTGGCGATGATCTTCCAGGAGCCGATGACCTCGCTCAACCCGGTGTTCCCGGTGGGCGAGCAGATCGCCGAATCGATCCGGCTGCACCAGGGCAAGAGCCGCGCCGCGGCGCGTGCCGAAGCGCTGCGCATGCTGGAACTGGTGCGCATCCCCGAGGCGCGCCGCGTGCTGGAGCGCTATCCGCACCAGCTCTCCGGCGGCATGCGCCAGCGCGTGATGATCGCGATGGCGCTGTCGTGCAAGCCGGCGCTGCTGATCGCCGACGAGCCGACCACGGCGCTGGACGTGACCATCCAGGCCGAGATCCTGCAGCTGATCCGCGGCCTGCAGGCCGAGATGCACATGGGCGTGGTCTTCATCACGCACGACATGGGCGTGGTGGCCGAGGTCGCCGACCGCGTGCTGGTGATGTACCGCGGCGAGAAGGTGGAAGAGGGCACTTCCGACGATGTGTTCCGCGCGCCGGCGCACCCGTATACGCGCGCACTGCTGTCGGCGGTGCCGCGTTTGGGCGCGATGAGCGGCACCGACCTGCCGGCCAAGTTCCCGCTGCTGCGACTCGATAGCGCCAACGCCGAGCCGGTCGCACCGCAGGACACGGTGACGCCGGGCGTGGCGCCGATCCTGCGCGTGCAGGACCTGGTGACGCGCTTCGACGTGCCCGGCGGCCTGTTCGGCCGCGTCACGCGGCGCGTGCATGCGGTCGAGAAGGTCAGCTTCGACCTCTATCCCGGCGAGACGCTGGCGCTGGTGGGAGAGTCCGGCTGCGGCAAGTCCACCACGGGCCGCTCGCTGCTGCGCCTGGTGGAAAGTCAGAGCGGCACCATCGAGTTCGCCGGGCAGAACATCAGCAAGATGGAAGGGCCGGCGCTGCAGACCCTGCGCCGCAATATCCAGTTCATTTTCCAGGACCCGTTCGCCTCGCTCGATCCGCGCGTGCCGGTCGGTTATTCGATCATGGAGCCGCTGCTGGTGCACAAGGTCGCCAGCGGTAAGGAGGCCGAGCAGCGCGTGGCCTGGCTGCTCGACAAGGTCGGGCTGGACGCATCGCATGCGGCGCGCTACCCGCACGAGTTCTCCGGCGGCCAGCGCCAGCGCATCTGCATTGCGCGCGCGCTCGCGCTGAACCCCAAGGTGGTGGTGGCCGATGAATCGGTGTCGGCGCTGGACGTGTCGATCCAGGCGCAGATTGTTAACCTGATGCTGGACCTGCAGCGCGAACTGGGCATCGCGTTCCTGTTTATCTCGCACGACATGGCGGTGGTGGAGCGCGTGAGCCATCGCGTGGCGGTGATGTACCTGGGCCAGATCGTCGAGATCGGGCCGCGCCGCGCGATCTTCGAGAATCCGCAGCATCCGTACACCAAGAAGCTGATGTCGGCGGTGCCGATCGCCGACCCGGCGCGGCGCCACCTGCGGCGCGAGCCGCTCAACGACGAGATCCCCAGCCCGATCCGCGCGGTTGGCGACGAGCCGGTGGTGCAGCCACTGGTGCAGGTCGCCGGCAGCGGGTCGCTCGGCCACTATGTCGCCCGGCATGCCGTCGGCGGCGCCTATTGAAGTCCTGGAAGTCACCAAGTTACCAAGGAGAATCGACGATGTCTGCACGTATGGTTTCGCCCCGATGGGTGGCCGGCGCCTTTGCCGCCGGCACGCTGGGCATGCTGGTTTCGGCCCCGGCTTTCGCCGCCAAGGATGCCGTGATGGCGGTGAGTTCGACCTTCACCTCGCTGGATCCGTACGATTCGAACGACACGCTGTCGCAGGCGGTCGGGAAGAGCTTCTACCAGGGCCTGTTCGGCCTGGACAAGGATATGAAGCTGGTCAATGTGCTGGCAGACAGCTACGACGTCAGCAAGGACGGCCTGACGTATACGATCAAGCTGAAGAAGGGTATCAAATTCCACGACGGCACCACCTTCGACGCCGGCGCCGTCAAGGCCAACCTGGACCGCGTCACCAACCCGGCCAACAAGCTCAAGCGCTACACGCTGTTCAACCGTGTCGCCAAGACCGACGTGGTCGATGCCAATACCGTCAAGGTCACGCTGAAGGAGCCGTTCTCGCCGTTCATCAACGTGCTGGCGCACCCGTCGGCGGTGATGATCTCGCCGGCCGCGCTGCAGAAGTACGGCAAGGAAATCGCCTTCCACCCGGTCGGCACGGGCCCCTTCGAATTTGTCGAATGGAAGCAGCCCGACCACCTGAAGGGCAAGAAATTCGCGGGCTTCTGGAAGACCGGCTACCCGAAAATCGACACTATCACCTGGAAGCCGGTGGTCGACAACAACACCCGCGCCGCGATCATGCAGACCGGCGAGGCTGACTTTGCCTTCAGTATCCCGTTCGAGCAGGCCGCGGTGCTGAAGAACAGCGCCAAGGTGGACCTGATCGCCTCGCCGTCGATCATCCAGCGCTACCTGTCGCTGAACACCATGGTCAAGCCGTTCAACGACCCCAAGGTGCGCCAGGCCATCAACTATGCCATCAACAAGGACGCGCTGGCCAAGGTCGCCTTCGCTGGCTACGCGGTGCCGGCCGAAGGCGTGGTGCCGCCTGGCGTGGACTATGCCGAGAAGCTGGGCCCGTGGCCGTATGACCCGGCCAAGGCGCGCGCGCTGCTGAAGGAAGCCGGCTATCCGAACGGCTTCGAGACCACGCTGTGGTCGGCCTACAACCATACCACCGCGCAGAAGGTGATCCAGTTCGTGCAGCAGCAGCTGCAGCAGGTCGGCATCAAGGCCTCGGTGCAGGCGCTTGAGGCCGGCCAGCGCGTGGAGAAGGTCGAGAGCGTGCCCAAGCCGGAAGATGCCGGCGTGCGCATCTACTACGTGGGCTGGTCGTCGTCGACCGGTGAATCGGACTGGGCGCTGCGCCCGCTGCTGGCTTCGGAGTCGATGCCGCCCAAGCTGCTGAATACCGCGTACTACAAGAACGACCAGGTCGACGCCGATATCGCCGGCGCGCTGCGCACCACCGATCGTGGCGAAAAGGCGCGCCTGTACAAGGACGCCCAGGAACGCATCTGGAAGGATGCGCCGTGGGCCTTCCTGGTGACCGAGAAGGTGCTGTTCGCGCGCAGCAAGCGGCTGAGCGGCGCCTATGTGATGCCGGATGGATCGTTCAATTTCGAAGAGATCGATATCAAGCAGTAATGGGTGAGGCGAGGGCCGGGACTTCGTGGAAGCTCCTGCCCTCTCCCCCGGCCCCTCTCCCGCAAGCGGGAGAGGGGAGCAAACAACGGGTGCCGGCTGTAATCCCATCCAAAGAGCAGTAAGCAGTAAAGCAGTACGCCGAGGTGGCCGCCTTGCCCGCGTCGCGGGGTCGCAGGCGGGCGGCCTGCGGCCTCTGCTGCTGCATTTCTTTCTGGTGTGTCATGCTGAATTACTTCCTCAAACGTGTGCTGGGCGTGATCCCCACGCTGCTGATCGTGGCAGTGCTGGTGTTCCTGTTCGTCCACCTGCTGCCGGGCGATCCGGCGCGGCTGGCGGCGGGCCCGGAGGCCGACTCGGCCACCGTCGAACTGGTGCGCAAGGACCTGGGCCTGGACCGGCCGATGCACGAGCAGTTCGTCAACTTCTTTTCCAATGCGGTCCGCGGCGAGTTCGGCCATTCGCTGCGCACCAAGCGCCCGGTCAGCGAGGAGATCGGCGACCGCTTCATGCCCACGCTGCTGCTGACGGTGGCGTCGATGGCCTGGGCGGTGGTGTTCGGCATGGCGATCGGCATCGGCTCGGCCGTATGGCGCAACCGCTGGCCGGACCGGTTCGGCATGACGCTGGCGGTGTCGGGCATTTCGTTCCCGGCCTTTGCGCTGGGCATGCTGCTGATGGAAGTGTTCTCGGTGCAGCTGGGCTGGCTGCCGTCGATCGGCGCTGACAGCTGGAAGCACTACGTGTTGCCGTCGATCACGCTGGGCGCGGCGGTGGCTGCGGTGATGGCGCGCTTTACGCGGGCCTCGTTCGTCGAGGTGCTGCAAGAAGATTTCATCCGCACCGCCCGTGCCAAGGGCGTGCGCGAGACGCTGGTGGTGGCCAAGCACGGCCTGCGCAACGCCATGATCCCGGTGGTGACGATGATGGGCCTGCAGTTCGGCTTCCTGCTGGGCGGCTCGATCGTGGTGGAAAAGGTGTTCAATTGGCCGGGCCTGGGGCGCCTGCTGGTCGATGCCGTCGAGATGCGCGACTACCCGGTGATCCAGGCCGAGGTGCTGCTGTTCTCGCTCGAATTCATTCTGATCAACCTGGTGGTGGACATGCTCTACACCGTGATCAACCCAACCATCCGCTACAAGTGAGGCCGGCATGACTGAGCTTTCCACGCCCGCCGCAGCGCAAGCGGCACCCGCCACCGCCTCCGTGCCGGAGGCCGTGCGCACGCCCTGGACCGAGTTCTGGCGCAAATTCCGCAAGCAGCACCTGGCGCTGGGCGCCGGTGCCTTCGTGCTGGTGCTGGTGGTGATTGCCATCGTGGCGCCGCATATCGTGCCGTACGACCCGGAGAACTACTTCGACTACGACGCGCTCAACGCCGGCCCGTCGGCCGCGCACTGGATGGGCGTCGATTCGCTCGGACGCGACATCTTCAGCCGCATTCTGGCCGGCGCGCGCATCTCGCTGGCGGCGGGTTTCCTGTCGGTGATCATCGGCGCGCTGATCGGCACCGTGCTGGGCCTGCTGGCGGGCTACTACGAAGGCTGGTGGGACCGCATCGTGATGCGCATTTCCGACGTGCTCTTCGCCTTCCCGGGCATCCTGCTGGCGATCGGCATCGTGGCCATCCTCGGCAACGGCATGACCAACGTGATCTTCGCCGTGGCCATCTTCAGCATCCCGGCGTTTGCGCGGCTGGTGCGCGGCAATACGCTGATGCTCAAGCGGCTGACCTATATCGAGGCGGCGCGCAGCATCGGCGCATCGGACTGGACCATCCTGATGCGGCATATCCTGCCGGGCACGGTGTCGTCGATCGTGGTGTATTTCTCGATGCGGATCGGCACCTCGATCATCACCGCGGCCAGCCTGTCGTTCCTGGGGCTGGGCGCGCAGCCGCCCACGCCGGAATGGGGCGCGATGCTCAACGAAGCGCGCGCCGACATGGTGACCGCGCCGCACGTGGCGATCTTCCCCAGCCTGGCGATCTTCCTGACCGTGCTGGCCTTCAACCTGCTGGGCGACGGCCTGCGCGATGCGCTCGACCCCAAGATCGACCGCCGTTGAACCTGAGCCGCTGAACATGACCGCATCGACAACGGGCGTGCCACGTGTCGGCAGCCTGCCGGCAGGTCCGCTGGACAGCATCGCCGACGTGGCCGGCGTGACCGTCGGCCATTGCACGCTGGCGGATGGCGCCGTGCAGACCGGCGTCACCGTGATCCGTCCGCATGGCGGCGATCCGTACCGCGACAAGGTGCCCGCCGCGGCCACGGTGCTCAACGGCTTTGGCAAGAGCATCGGGCTGGTGCAGGTGGACGAACTGGGCGTGCTGGAAACCCCGCTGGCGCTGACCAATACCTTTTCGGTCGGCGCGGTCGCGCAGGCGCAGATCCGTGCGGCGGTGGCGGCCAATCCGGAGATCGGCCGCGCGCTGCCGACCGTCAATGCGCTGGTGTTCGAGTGCAATGACGGCTACCTGAACGATATCCAGCGCATGGCGGTGGAGGGCAGCCACTATGAGGCGGCCCTGGCCGGTGCCGGTCATGACGTCGCGCAGGGAGCGGTCGGTGCCGGACGCGGCATGTCGGCATTCGGCGTCAAGGGTGGTATCGGCACTGCTTCACGCCTGGCCGGTGGCTATCGCGTGGGCGCGCTGGTGCTGGCCAATTTCGGCACGCCGGAATCGTTGACCGTGGCCGGCCGGCTGGCCGGTCCGGAACTGGTGCAGCGCCTGGCGCAGCCCGACACCGCGGCGCAACCGGAAAAGGGATCGATCATCATGATCCTCGCCACCGACGCCCCGCTGGATGCGCGCCAGCTGCGCCGGCTGTCGCTGCGCGCCGGCGCCGGGCTGGCGCGTACTGGCTCGGTGTTCGGGCATGGCTCGGGCGATATCGCAGTCGCGTTCTCGAGCGCGTATACCGTGCCGCACGACACCGCCCGGCCGATGCCGGCCGTCGCCATGCTGCATGAAACCCATCTCGACCCGCTGTTCCGCGCCGCGGCCGACAGCGTCGAGCAAGCCATCCTGCATGCCCTGTGGCATGCCGCACCGGTGCAGGGCCGCGACGGCCACGGCCGGCGCGCACTGCTGGACGTGATGCCCGAACTGGGCCAAACCGCCTGATGAAGATCCTTGTTTCCACCGATATCGAAGGCGTGGCTGGCGTCTTCCACGCCGAACAGACGCGCCCCGGCAACGGCGAATACGAACGCGCCCGCGCCTGGATGACCGGCGAAGCCAATGCCGCGGTCGATGGTGCCTTTGCCGGCGGCGCGACTGAAGTACTGGTCAACGATTCGCACGGCGGCTTCCGCAACCTGCTGCCGGACCAGCTCGATCCGCGCGCGCGGGTGGTGCTTGGCAAGCCGCGCTACCTTGGCATGATGGCCGGCGTCGAGGCCGGAGTCGACGGCGTGCTGATGATCGGCTACCACGGCCGCGCCCAGAGCCGCGGCGTGCTGGCGCACACCATCAACAGCGGCGCGTTTGCGCGGGTCTGGCTCAACGGCAAGGAACTGGGCGAGGCGGGCCTGTACGCCGCGCTGGCCGGCGAGTTCGGCGCTCCGGTGCTGATGGCAAGCGGCGACGATGTCTTCGTGCAGGAAACCCATGCGCTGATGCCGTGGGTGCGCTATGTCGAGACCAAGTCAGCGGACGGCTTCGGCAGCGGCACCTCGCTGTCGCCGGCGGCGGCGCGCGAGGCCATTGCCGCGGCGGCCGCAACCGCGGTGCGCGAACGCGCGCAGGCGCAATGCCTGCACATCGCCGCGCCGGTGACTTGCACCCTGCAGACCCTGACGCCCGCGCACGCGGACCTGTTCTGCCAGTGGCCGGCGCTGGAGCGCCGCGACGGCGTGACGCTGTCCTTCCAGGCCGATTCGGTCCAGGCGGCGGTGCGCATGCTGAACTGCCTGTCGGCGATGTCGTTCATGCTGAAGTAGGGCAGGGCAGATTCGCCGGGGCGGTCGCGCAGATCGGCGACAATGGCGGGTCTAGCAATTCAGGTATGAGCCGCAACGCATGACCCAGGCACACGACGGGGGCTGGATCCCCGTGCGCAAGGACTTCGTCGACCCCGCCACGCGCTGCCATGCGCGGGGCGCGAGCCGCCGCCACCATGGCTTTCCGACCGGGCAGGCTTATATCCTGCGCGACGCCGCAGGGCATGAATACCCCTTTGGCGACGACTGCGCGCGTGCCGCGGTGCCGCATCCGGGCCTGCTGCTGCAGGTGCCGGACTACACCGAGCGCGATGTGGTGCCGCGCACGGCCTTGCCCGAGGTGGCGCCCCCGGCCCGCCGGCGCGATCCCGGCCAGGCGCAGGCCGCCGAGCGCGCCGCCGCGATCCGCTACCTGGTGCTGCGCATGGAGAAGGTGGCCGCGGTGCCGCGCGTGCAGCCGACAGTGCGTTTCCCGGCGCTTGAGGGCGTCTACGAGCAGTACCAGCGCACCGGCGACATCGGCATGGCGCAAGTGCGCCGCATCCTGGCGATCGAGCGCAGCCCGTCCACCCCGCCGCGGCTGCGCGCCACCAACCTGCTGGACGTCTATACCGCGCATATCAAGCTGGAATGGCTGATCGCGGGGTCCAACAGCGTCGACAACATCCGCTTCCTGCGCAGTCTGCACGACTGGCTGGCCCGTCACCTGGTGCTGACCGCCGGCCAGCTGGCCGCGGCCGGGATCGAGATGCATCCGCAGGCGTTCACCGCGCCCGGCATCTGGGGGCCGGGGACAGAGCCCGCGCCGGCATCGCCCGGGTACGCATCCGGATCGCTGTTTTAGCTGCGGGTGGCAAGACCTGCGGATTTGGCGTCTAATGCCTGCATCGCATCAGCCGGTCACGCCATGAGCCATTTTTCTCGCAGCTACGCCGAAGCCCGCCAGAAGTTCCTTGACGCCGCGCGCACGGCCGGGGCCGCGCTGGCCCAGTTCCCGCACCCCACCAAGCGCGGCAGTGCCGGCGAGGACCTCGCCATCGACGTGGCGCTGGCCGGTCCGGCCGACGCCCGCCGCTGCCTGATGGTGACCTCGGGCACGCACGGCGCCGAAGGCTTCGCCGGATCCGGCGCGCAGGTGACGATGCTGCACGACGCCGCGCTGCTTGCCGATTGCGCCGCCGCCGACACCAGCCTGCTGCTGGTGCATGCGATCAATCCCTACGGTTTTTCCCACCTGCGCCGGGTCAACGAGGACAACGTCGACCTGAACCGCAATTTCATGGACTTCACCCAGCCGCTGCCGTACAACGAGGCCTATGCCGAGATCGCGCCGCTGCTGGTGCCGGCGCAATGGCCGCCGTCCGACACCGACCAGGCGCAACTGATGAAGGCCGTTGCCGAGCGCGGCATGCCGTGGTACCAGGCCGCGGTCAGCCGCGGCCAGTACCAGGACCCGGGCGGCATGTTCTACGGCGGCGACAAGGCTGCCTGGAGCAACTACACGCTGTGCCGCATCCTGGCGCGCTTCGGCGCCGGGCGCGAGGCGCTGCGCTGGATCGACGTCCATACCGGACTGGGCCCCTGGGGCTACGGCGAGCCCATCCACATGGGCCCGGACACGCCGGAATCGCTCACGCGCACGCGCGCGATCTGGGGCGCGCGGGTAACCTCGATCTACGATGGCTCGTCGACCTCGGCCAACCTCACCGGCCTGGCCTGGCACGCGGTGCTGCAGACCCTGCCCACCATCGACTACGCCGGCATCGCGCTTGAGTTCGGCACGCTGCCGGTGGGCGAGGTGCTGGACGCGCTGCGCGGCGACCACTGGCTGCACCAGCACCCGGAAGCCGACGAAAACCAGCGCGCGCTGGTCCGCCAGGCGATGTGGCGTGCCTTCTATGGCGATACCGACGACTGGCGCGAGGGCGTGGTGGCGCAGGTGACCGACGCAGTGCGGGACACCATTGCCTCGGCCTAGCCGGCTCTGGCCGCAAGCGCCTTCTGGTAATGTCTCGACGTTGGCGGTAGAGTGCTGAGCCAGGCACTGCCGCCATGCCTTGGCCGGCACGAGCAGCAGCCGCGCCGCGGTCAGAAAACTACCAGAAACAAGACGGAAGAGGTCGGGGCAGGCCCGGGCGCATGATCCTGCGCGTCGCCGCGGCCTGGCGCACGGCGTCGCTTCCGGCATCAGCTCGGCAGGGAGGCCGGTGCGATGACCCTCTATGAACTGAAGCCCAGGTTCCAGGCCCGGTTGCGCCCCATGGTGCAGGACCTGGCGCAGCGCGGCGTGACTGCCAACCAGGTGACGCTGGCCGCCGCGGCCGGCTCCCTGGCGGTGGGGGTGCTGGCCACGCTGGGCATGCTGGTGGCCGAGACCCCGGCGCTGTTCCTGCTGCTCCCTCTATGGTTATTCCTGCGCATGGCGCTCAACGCCGTCGACGGCATGCTGGCGCGCGAGCACGGCCAGCAGAGCGTGCTGGGTGCCTACCTGAACGAGCTTGGCGACATTGCCTCGGACCTGGCGCTGATCCTGCCGCTGGCCGCGCTGCCGGACTTCAGCCTGGGCCAGGTCGGCACCTTCGCGCTGCTGGCGGTGATCGTCGAGGCCACCGGGCTGATCGGCCCGCTGGCCGGGGCCAGCCGGCGCTACGACGGCCCGCTGGGCAAGAGCGACCGCGCCTTCGCGGTCGGCGCGATCGCGCTGTGGGCCGGTGTTGGCCTGGGCTTTGGCGCGGCCGCCAGCTGGCTGTGGCTGGTGCTGTCGCTGCTGTCGCTGTTTACGATTGCCAACCGGGTGCGCCGCGGTGTCGCCGAGGCCCAGTCCCGCACAGCGGAGTAGCGAGATGGACCGACCGTCGACGCGCCAGCCGCAAGAGCGGCAATTCGAGACCCACGACCGCCAGACGCTGTTCTATCGGCACTGGCCGGCGGTGGAGGGCCCGGCGCGCGGCGCCGTGGTGTTGTTCCATCGCGGCCATGAGCATTCCGGCCGGGTCGCCCACCTGGCCGATGAACTGAACCTGCCCGGCTACGAGATCTTTGCCTGGGATGCGCGCGGCCACGGCCGTTCGCCCGGCGAGCGCGGCTACAGCCCCAGCCTGGCGGACTCGGTGCGCGATATCCAGACCTTCACCACCCATATCGCCGAGGTCCACGGCATCCCGCTGGAACGCACCGCGGTGATCGCGCAGAGCGTGGGCGCGGTGCTGGCCGCCACCTGGGTGCACGACTACGCGCCGCCGATCCGCGCGCTGGTGCTGGCCTCGCCCGCGTTCAAGGTCAAGCTCTACGTGCCCTTTGCGCGGCCGGGGCTGAAGCTGATGCAGCGCCTGCGCGGCAAGTTCTTCGTCAACAGCTACGTCAAGGCCAAGTTCCTCACGCACGATCCCGAGCGCATCGCCAGCTACGACAGCGATCCGCTGATCACGCGCCCGATCGCGGTCAATATCCTGCTGGACCTGTACGACACGGCGGAGCGCATCGTCGCCGATGCCGCGGCGATCACGGTGCCGACGCAGCTGCTGATCTCCGGCGCCGACTGGGTCGTGCATCGCGGGCCGCAGGACCGCTTCTATGAGCGCCTGGGTGCGCGCACCAAGGAGCGCATCGTGCTGGACGGCTTCTATCACGACACGCTCGGTGAGCGCGACCGCAAGCTGGCGGTCGATGCCGCGCGCCGCTTTATCCTGCGCGAATTCGACATGCCGTCGGCGCCGCGCTCGCTGCTCGATGCCGACCAGATCGGCCCGTTCCGCGAGGAATCCGACCGCCTGGCGTCGGCGCCTGTCGGGCTGGCCGCCTGGTACTGGCGCGCGGCGCGGGCCAACCTGAAGCTGGGCGGAATACTGTCGGACGGGGTGCGGCTGGGCCATGAGACCGGCTTCGACTCGGGCTCGACGCTCGACTATGTTTACCGCAACGCCCCCTCGGGCCGCGGCAAGCTGGGCCGGCTGGCCGACCAGCAGTACCTGGACGCGATCGGCTGGCGCGGCATCCGCCAGCGCAAGGTCCACGCCGAGGCCCTGATCGCCGAGGCCGTGCGGCGGCTGCGCGCGGGCGGCATGCCGGTGCGGATTGTCGACATCGCCGCCGGGCACGGGCGCTATGTGCTTGAGGCGCTGGGCGCGCTGGATGGCGGCGCCGCGGTGGTCGAGTCGATCCTGTTGCGCGACTACAGCCCGCTGAACGTCGAGCAGGGCCGCGCCCTGATCGCCGCCAAGGACCTCGCGGACGTGGCCCGCTTCGAGCAGGGCGATGCCTTCGACGGCGACAGCCTGGCGGCGCTGGCACCGGCGCCGACACTGGCGGTGGTTTCCGGCCTGTACGAACTGTTTCCCGACAACGCGATGGTGCGGCGCTCGCTCGAGGGCCTGGCGCGCGCGGTGCCGCCCGGCGGCTACCTGGTCTACACCGGCCAGCCCTGGCATCCGCAGCTGGAATTCATCGCGCGCGCGCTCACCAGCCACCGCGCCGGCGCCGCCTGGGTGATGCGCCGCCGCTCGCAGGCCGAGATGGACGAACTGGTGCGGGCCGCTGGCTTTGACAAGGTGACCCAGCGCATCGACCCGTGGGGCATCTTCACCGTCAGCCTGGCGCGCAGGCGCGGCGCATGAGCACGGTGCCGACGGAGGTTGGCGCCGGGGCGCATTCGCAGCTGCCTGCAGGCAACCGGCCCTGGGGGCTGGCCTGCCTGCTGCTGGCGCTGGCCGGCGCGTTCTTTTTCTCCAGCTACGGCTTTGCCAACTGGCTGGCGAGCCAGCGCGCCAACGTTCCGGCGGTCTATTTCGAATGGGAGCAGGGGATCCCGTTCCTGCCGTGGACCATCGTGCCGTACTGGTCGATCGACCTGCTGTACGGCATCTCCTTCTTCCTGTGGCGCACGCGCGCGGCGCTGCTCACGCACGTCAGGCGGTTGGTACTGGCGCAGCTGGTGTCGGTGGCGTGCTTTATCGCCTTCCCGCTGCGCTTCAGCTTTGCCCGGCCCGAGGCCGACGGCCTGCCGGGCCAGCTGTTCACGCTGCTGGGCGGTTTCGACCTGCCGTTCAACCAGGCGCCGTCGCTGCATATCAGCCTGCTGGTGATCCTGTGGGTCGCCTTTGCGGCGCACCTGCGCGGCGGCTGGCGCTGGCTGCTGCACGGCTGGTTTGCGCTGATCGGGGTCTCGGTGCTGACCACCTGGCAGCACCACCTGATCGATGTGCCCACCGGCGCGCTGGTGGGCTGGCTGTGCGTTTACCTGTTCCCGATGCAACGGCCCGCTGCCGGCGCGCCGGATGCGCGCACGCGCCAGCTGTCGCGCCGCTACACCGTGGGCGCGCTGGTGGGGTTGCTGTGCGCGGTGCTGGCGGTGGGTGCGTCGGTGACGCTGGCGTTGCTGCTGTTGTGGGCCGCGCTGGCGCTGGCCTGCGTCGCCCGGATCTACGCGCTGGCCGCGCCGGCGTGGTTCCAGAAGGACGGCGATGGGATGATGGCCCCGGCCGCGCGCTGGGTGCTGGCGCCGTACCTGCTGGGCGCCTTCCTCAATTCGCGCTGGTGGACGCGGCGCGCGCCGCAGCCCAGTGCCATCGCGGACGGCATCTGGGTTGGCCGCTTCCCGACCTGCGCCGAACTGCGCGCGATCGGGGCGGACGCCGTCCTCGACCTGACCGCCGAACTGTCGCGCGCAGCCACCGACCCGGCGCTTGCGTATCGTTGCGTGCCGGTACTGGACCTGACCGTGCCGACGCCGGAGCAGTTGGACAAGGCCGTGGCTCAACTCGACGCCTGGCAGCGGCAGGGCCGCCGCGTGCTGGTCAGCTGCGCGCTCGGCTATTCGCGCAGCGCGCTGGTTGCCGCCGCATGGCTGGCGCGCCGGCAGGGACTGCGCGACGCCGGCGCTGCGCTGGCGTTGCTGCGCGAGCATCGCCCGGCGGTGGTGCTCGGGCGCGAACATGCTGAGGCGCTGCAACGCTGCCTGGACCGTCCCGCCATGCCGGAGCCCGATGATGGCCGCTGAGTTCACGCAAGGCACTGATGCCTGGATCGCGCACGCCGTCGCCGGGGCGCTGTCGGGCGCCGTGTGGATCGGCGCGGCCGGGCTGGCTTTCGGCGTGGCCACGGTATGGCTGGGGGTGGCCACGCCGGTCCCGCGCGTGCTGGCGGCCGCGTCGCTGCTGCTGGCGCTGCCCCAGGTCTGGCTGTTGCTGCGCGTTGCCATCGACCGCCGGCTGTTCGATGCGCTCGCGGCCGGGCGGCAGGACCAGCCCGACCTGGCCGGATTGGACGCCGCGCTGCTCGAACTGGGCTGGATGCCGGCGCAGCGCGCCGGCCGTCCGTTGCCGGACCGCGCCCGCGGTGCGCTGCGGCTGGTGCGCGCCAGCGCCGCGCTGACTGTGTGCCAGCTGGCGCTGGCATTGCTGACCGTGATCCTGAGGTAACCAACCATGTGGCTTGCCCGCGCGACCGCGCGCGCCATCATCGTCTTCGCCCGGCTGCTGACCGGCATGCGCGCCAACTGGCAGGGCTGCATCCCCGCCGCGGTGCAGCGCGTCTACTTTGCCAACCACAGCAGCCACGGCGACTTCGTGCTGGTCTGGGGCTGCCTGCCGCCCGACCTGCGCACAGTCACGCGCCCGGTGGCCGGTGCCGACTACTGGGATCGCTCGTCGCTGCGGCGCTTTATCGGCCGCGACGTATTCCACGCGCTGCTGATCGACCGCACCCGCAGCGAACCAGGCAGCGACCCGGTGGCGCTGATGCACGGCGCGCTGGCATCCGGCGACTCGCTGATCCTGTTTCCCGAAGGCACGCGCAATACCACCGACGCGCGCCTGCTGCCGTTCAAGAGCGGCATCTACCACCTGGCGCGGGCCTGCCCCGGGGTGGAGTTCGTGCCGGTGTGGATCGACAACCTCAACCGCGTGATGCCCAAGGGCGAAGTCGTGCCGGTGCCGCTGCTGTGCACCGTCACCTTTGGGCAGCCGGTGCTGCTGGCCGCCGAGGACAGCAAGGAAGCCTTCCTTGCGCGCTGCCGCGACGGCCTGCTCGCGCTTGCCCCGGAGCTGGAATGACCGCCATGCCCACTTTGCACTGGAGCCCCGAGACCTGGCTGCTGTTCGGCGGACTGTTCGGCGTGCTGCTGCTGGCCTCCACCGTGACCGCGCTGCTGCGCTGGCGGGTGGCGGGCGGCGGCCAGCACGCGGTGATCGACAACCTGGCGCAGCGCGTCTGGGCCTGGTGGTGGATGATCGGCATCATGGGCGTGGCCTTTGCGCTGGGCCGCACCGCGGTGATCGTGCTGTTCTACCTGCTCTCGTTCTTCGCGCTGCGCGAGTTCGTCACCATCATCACCACGCGGCGCGGCGACCATCACGCCATCGTCGCCGCCTTTTTCGTGTTCCTGCCGCTGCAGTACGTGCTGGTCTATATCGGCTGGTACGGCATGTTCTCGATCCTGATCCCGGTCTATGCCTTCCTGATCCTGCCGATCCTGGCGGCGCTGTCGTCCGAGACCACGCGCTTCCTGGAGCGCTGCGCCGGAGTGCAGTGGGCGGTGATGGTGTGCGTGTTCTGCATCTCGCACGTGCCGGCGCTGCTGACGCTGCCGATCCCGGGCTTTGAAGGCCGCAACCTGCTGCTGATCGCCTTCCTGGTGATCGTGGTGCAGGGCAGCGACGTGCTGCAGTATGTGTGGGGCAAGCTGTGCGGCAAGCGCAAGATCGCGCCGCTGCTGTCGCCGTCCAAGACCGTCGAGGGCTTTGTCGGCGGCGTGGCCAGTGCCACCGCGCTGGGCGCGGCGCTGTGGTGGATCACGCCGTTCTCGCCGTGGCAGGCCGGCGCGATTGCGCTGGTGATTGCGCTGATGGGTTTCCTCGGCGGGCTGGTGATGTCGGCGATCAAGCGCGACCGCGGCATCAAGGACTGGGGCCATATGATCCAGGGCCACGGCGGCATGCTGGACCGGCTGGACTCAGTGGTGTTCGCCGCGCCGGTGTTCTTCCATATCACCCGCTACTGGTGGGTGCCCTGAGCACCCCGGCCCTCACAGCTCCATCTCTTCGCACCACGCCACCACTGCATCGCGGAAGTCCTGGCAGATCGGCGACAGGTAGCCATCGGCGCGCCACAGCACGGCCAGCTCATGCTGCCACGACATGCCTGGCGCCTCGATCGCGGCCAGCCCCTGGCCCTCGGCCTGGTGCAGCATGCGCGGCGGCATGATGCCGAGCAGGTCCGAGTGCCGTAGCAGCTCGCCGAAGGCCACCGGCGACGCCGTGCTTTCCACCGCCACGCGCGGCGGCGGCAGCCCGACCGAGGTAAACCGTTCCTCCAGCCACTGGCGCAGGTAGAGCGAACTCGCCGGCACCACCCAGCGCTCGCCGCTCAGGTCGGCCAGCGTGCGGAAGCCCTCGCGGCGCGGATGGCCGGTGCGGGACACGATCTGCATGGTCAGCGGACCGAGCGGCAGCCAGGCAATGTCCGGCGGCAGGCTGGTCGGGCGCGCGCCCAGGATCAGGTCGGCCTCGCCGTTCTGCAGCATCGCCATCAGGCGCGCGCTCAGGTGGGTCTCGATCGAGAACGTGGCCAGCGGCCGGCTCAGGAAGAAGCGGGCCAGCAGCGGCGACAGCAGCGACGGCAGCAGGTAGGGGATGGCGCCCAGGCGCACCGTGCCCGCGCGCGCCGCGCGCTGCTCGGCCAGTTCGTTGCGCATGTCGCCCGCCGCCAGCGCGATCCGGCGCGCATGGGCGGCCAGGGTGCGGCCCACGCTGGTCGGCACCAGCCCGCGCGGGGTGCGCTCGAACAAGGGCATGCCGGCTTCGCCTTCCAGCCGCGCCAGCGTCTTGGACAGGCCGGACTGGGTCATGCCGAGGGTGTCGGCGGCGCGGTGCAGGTTGCCTTGCTCGATGACAACCAGGAAGGCTTCAAGATCCTCGAATCGCATGGGGCGTGATGGCGCTGGGGTCGGTGCGGGCCATTGTAGCGCCGCACCTCCCCCGCGCCGGTCACGCAGGGCTTACTGCGGCTCAGGCCATTGCCGCTGGGGTTCCGAGGCGCGCTCGAACCAGTGCGCCAGCTGCAGCACGCCCAGGTCGTCAAAGCGCCGGCCGGAGATCTGCAGCCCGATGGGCAGGCCGTCGCGCGACATGCCGCAGGGGATCGATGCCGCGGGCTGTTCGGAGTGGTTGAACACCGCTGTGAAGTGAGAGTCCTTGAGCGGCAGGTCGCCGCCGCTGTTGATGGCATCGGCGGCGAAGGGCAGCACCGGTGACACCGGCGAGATCACGAAATCATAGGGCTGGGTCGCGGCCACGGTGGCCTCGCGCAGCTGCTGCATGCGCGTGAAGGCCTGGAAGGTCTGCTCCGGCGTGAGCGTGCCGGCAAACTCGGCGGCCTTGCGGATGTAGCCTGCCGCCAGGCTGGCGCGCTCCGGCGGCATCCCGGCCAGGTCGACCCGGCAGCGCATGGTGAAGAAGTGCGCCATGCCGATGCGCATGTCCATGGTGGTCCAGTCGCGCACGGGTTCGACCACGGCACCGCCTTGCTCGAACAGGTGCGCTGCCGCCAGCACCGCCGTGCGGACTTCGGCATCGACCTGCCAGTCGCCGCTCGGGTCCAGCCACAGGCCGATGCGCAGCCCGCGGATATCGCGCTCAAGCTGCTGCCAGGCGATGTCCTGCGGAGGCAGGCTCATGTAGTCGCGGGCATCGGGGCGCGAGATCGCCTGCATCGCCAGCGCGGCGTCGGCCACGGTGCGCGTCAGCGGGCCGATCACGCGCGCGGCGGCTGGCGGATGGACCGGCACGCGGCCATGGCTGGGCTTCAGGCCGAAAACGCCGCAGAAGCTGGCGGGAATACGCACCGAGCCGCCGATATCCGTGCCCAGGTGGAGCGGGCCGTAGCCCGCCGCAGCCGCGGCGCCGGCGCCGGAACTGGAGCCGCCGGTGTTGCGGTCCAGCTTCCACGGGTTGCGCGTGAGCGGATGGAAGCTGGACGGCGCCGCGCCCAGGAAGCCGAAATCCGGCATGGTGGTCTTGCCGACCACGATTGCGCCGGCCTCGAGCAGGCGCGCCGCGGCCGGCGCATCGGCCGGTGCCGGCGCCAGCACGGTGGCGGCGCTGCCGAGCGGCACCGGCGTGCCGCGCGTGGCGATGTTCTCCTTCAGCGTCACCGGCACGCCGTCGAGCGGGCCGTTCGGGGTGCCGGCCAGCCAGCGCGCCTCGGCGCTGCGCGCGGCGGCCAGCGCTTGCTCGGCATGCACCACGTACATCGCACGGATGCCGGGCTCCCAGTGTTCGATGCGGTCCAGCACCGACTGCATGACTTCGACCGGGGAGAGTTCGCGCTGGCGGTAGTTGCTGAGCAGCTCGGCGGCGCTGAGTGCGTAGAGCGGAGTCTTCATTGTCTTTTCCGAGAGGGTTGGCTGGCGCTTGGGAATCTGCATGGCCGCGTTACTGCACACCGAACGGGTAATGGCGTCCCGGCGCGGCGGCCAGCAGCGCGCGGGTGTAGTCCTGGCGCGGCGACAGCACGACGTCGCGCGTGGCGCCTTGCTCGACCACGCGGCCCTTGTGCATGACGATCAGGCGGTCGCACACCTGGCTGGCCACGCGCAGGTCGTGGGTGATGAAGAGGATGCCGATGGCAAGCCGCTGCTGGATATCGGCCAGCAGCTTCAGGATCTGCGCCTGCACCGAGACGTCCAGTGCCGACACCGCTTCATCGGCGATCAGCACGCGCGGCTCGCACGCCAGCGCGCGGGCAATGCAGATGCGCTGGCGCTGGCCGCCGGAGAACTCGCTCGGGTAGCGGTGCAGCGCGTCGGGCCGCAGCCGCACCAGTTCCATCAGCGACTCGGCGCGTTGCCACGCCTGCGCGGGCGTCGCGCCGAAATTGACCGCGCCTTCGACGATTGACTGGCCCACCGTGCGGCGCGGATTGAGCGAGCGGTTGGGGTCCTGGAACACCACCTGCACCATGCGCCGGAATGCGGACAGCTGCGCGCGGCGCGGCAGTTGCTGCGCGGATTCGGGCAGCACCTGGATATTGCCCGCGGACGGTTCGATCAGCCGCGCGATGCAGCGCGCCACCGTGGACTTGCCCGAGCCGGACTCGCCCACGATGCCGACGGTCTCGCCCGCCCGCACCTGCAATGACACATCGGTGGCCGCCTCGACCACGCGGCGCCGGCCCGGCCAGGCTCCCGAGACATAGGTCTTGCCGATGCCGCTGGCGTCGAGCAGCAACGCTCGCTGCGCCACCGACGGGCGCTGCGCGGGCTCCAGTCCCGGCACGGCATTGAGCAGCATGCGGGTGTAGTCCGCCTCGGGCTGGCGCAAGACCCGGTCTTTCGGCCCGCTTTCCACCTGGCGGCCAAGCTGCAGCACCACCACCCGGTCGGCAATGTCGGCGACCACGCCGAAGTCGTGCGTGATGAACAGCACCGCGGTCTGGTTCTCGTGCTGCAGTTCGCGCACCAGTGCCAGGATCTCGGCCTGCGTGGTCACGTCCAGCGCGGTGGTGGGCTCATCGCACACCAGCAGGGCCGGGCGCAGGATCAGCGCCATGGCGATGACGATGCGCTGGCGCTGCCCACCGGACAGCTGGTGCGGATAGGCGTCGTAGATCCGCTCGGGATCCGGCAGCCGCACGCGCGCAAAGATCGACAGCACGCGCTCGCGCCGCTGCGCGGCGCCCAGGCTGGTGTGCTGCGCCAGCATTTCCTCGACCTGCCGGCCGCAGCGCATGACCGGGTTCAGCGCGGTCATGGGTTCCTGGAACACCATGGCCACGCCGGTGCCGCGCAGTTCGCGCCGGCGTGCGGGGGTGGCCGCCAGCAGGTCTTCGCTGGCCAGCGCGATGCTGCCGCCTGAGACCTTCAGGCCTTCGGGCAGCAAGCCCATCACCGCGCGCGCGACCACGGACTTGCCTGAGCCCGATTCGCCCAGCAGGCAGACCACTTCGCCCGGCATGACGTCGAAGGAAACCCCCTGGACCGCATGCGGCCGGTCGGCGCCGGGCGGCAGGTCGATGCGCAGGTCGCGCACGCGCAGGCAGGGCGTGGCCGAGTCCGCGGCCGCGGACTCGGTCGTGTTCGTTGGCATCATCAGGCACTCCGCTTGCTGAACTTGGGGTCGAGGGTGTCGCGCAGGCCGTCGCCGAGCATGTTGACGGCCAGCACCGTTACCGCCAGGAAGGCGCCGGGCAGCAGCACGCTGTGCGGATGCGCGGTGAAATGGGCGCGCCCCTCGGCCATGATGTTTCCCCAGGTGGGGATGTCGGTGGGCAGGCCGATGCCGAGGAAGGACATCACCGCTTCCACCAGCATCGCGCCGGCGCAGATAAAGGTGCCCTGCACCAGCAGCGGCGCGATGGTGTTCGGCAGGATGTGGCGCAGCATCAGTTTCCAGGTCGGCGTATCGAGCGCGATGGCGGCCTCGACATAAGGCTCTTCACGTACCGACAGCACCACCGATCGGACCAGGCGCGCCACGCGCGGCGTGTCGGGCACGGTCATGGCCACGATCACCGTCAGCAGGCTGGGCCGCCAGGCGGCCACCAGCACGATGGCGAAGAGGATGCCGGGGATGGCCATCATGCCGTCCATCACGCGCATGATGAAGCCGTCCAGCCAGCGCACATAGCCCGATACCAGCCCGACCGCCAGCCCCAGCAGCACCGAGGCCAGCGCCACCGACACCCCGACCGCCAGCGAGACCCGCGCGCCGTACAACGTGCGGCTCCAGATGTCGCGGCCCAGGCTGTCGGTGCCCAGCGGGAACAGGCGTTCGAAGGCATCGCCGGCCAGCGTCACGATCTCGGCGCGCGTGAAGGGGGCCAGCTGGCTGCTGGCGGGGTCCATGGTGTTGGGATCGATGGTGTAGAGCCAGGGCGCGGCCACGCCAAGGAACAGCATCAGGCCGAGGATGGTGCCGCCGGCGCGCACGGCACCGTTGGCCAGCACCGCGCGCAGCCGCGAGGGACGGGCGCCGGTGCCGGGCGGGGCGGATTCGATGGCAGTGGTGAGTGAGGTCATGGGGCCGGGTTTCCGTGGGAGATATCAGTAGCGAATGCGGGGATCGAGCAGCAGATAGCTCGCGTCCACCAGCAGGTTGATGACCACGTACGAGACCGAGAAGAACAGCGTGATGCCCTGGATCAGCGGGTAGTCGCGCGACAGCACGGCATCCACTGTGAGCTGGCCGACACCGGGAATGGCGTAGATGCTCTCGGTCACGACCACGCCGCCGATCAGGCCGGCCACGCTCAGCCCGATCACGGTGGCGATCGGCACCGCGGCATTGGCCAGCGCATGGCGCGTCAGCATGCGCCACTCCGGAATGCCCTTGGCGCGCGCGGTCTGCACGAAGTCCTCGGTCAGTGCTTCGGACACGGCGGCGCGGGTCGTGCGCGCCACCAGCGCGCACGACATCACCGACAGCGTGACGCAGGGCAGGGCCAGGTTGCGCAGCCATGGCCAGATGCCGTCGGCCAGGCGGCTGTAGCCCTGCGACGGCAGCCAGCCCAGGTGCAGCGAGAACACCCAGATCATCAGGTAGCCGGCCACGAAGATCGGCACCGAGAAGCCCAGCACGGAGCCGCCCATCACCAGGCGGTCGAGCCAGCGGCCGCGCCGGTAGGCCGCCAGCGTGCCCAGCGGCACCGCCGTCAGCACGGTCAGCACGATGGTCAGCGCCGCCACCGAGAGCGTGGGCTCCAGCCGCTGCGCGATCAGCGTGGTCACGGGCATCTTGTAGAAGAAGGAATAGCCCAGGTCGCCGCCCAGCACGTGGCCGAGCCAGCCGATGAACTGGCGCGGCAGCGCTTGATCCAGCCCGAGCTGGGTGCGGATGCGGGCGATGTCTTCCACGCTGGCGGCGTCGCCGGCAATGGCCGCGGCCGGGTCGCCGGGGGTCAGCCGCAGCAGCGTGAAGACGATGACAGCCACCACCGCCAGCACTGGCACGGTGGCCAGGCTGCGGCGGACCAGGAAATTCATCATGGCACTACCTCGTTGGGGGAAAGGGAGGTCAGCAGGCTGGCGGCACGGCAGCCGGGACCGCGGGCGCCGTAGCGGGCTATTGCTTGCGCACGTTCCAGTACAGCACCGCCGGTGCCGGCAGCAGGCCGCTGATCGCACCGCTGCGCACCACGGTGGGCGCCTTGCCTTCGCCGACGGGCGCCAGGATGCCGTTTTCGATGGCGCGCAGCTGGATCCTGGTGGCGATGTCCTTGCGCTGCGCGGCGTCCGCGGCTTCGATGAAGCGGGTCTTGAGGGTTTCCAGCTCGGCGTCTTCCGGCCAGCCGAAGTAGCCGCGGTCGCCGTTGCCGGTCAGCGGGCTGTAGGTGATGGGGCTGCTGGCGTCGACGCCGCCCCAGAAGGTGATGTAGGCATTCCAGCCGCCTTTCTCGGGCGGTTCCTTCCTGGTGCGGCGCGTGATCAGGGTGCTCCAGTCGGTGGCCTGCACGTCGACATTGAAGCCCACCTGCCTGAGCAGCTGGCCGTAGACCACCGGCAGGCGGCTCAGCGCGGGGGCATCGCCCGGCAGCATGATCACCACTGGCTTGCCGTCATAGCCGGACTCCTTGAGCAGCTTGCGCGCCTGTTCGAACTGCGGCTTGCCGGTGAAGAAGCCGGTCTGGTCGCTGGCATAGGGCGAGCCGCACAGGTAGATCGAGGCGCACGGCTTGTAGAAGTCGCGGTAGGTGGCCTGCGCGCGCAGCATCGCTTCCTGGTTGATCGCCAGCATCGCGGCCTTGCGCACCCTGGCGTCATTGAACGGCGGCACCTTGTGGTTGTAGATCACGGTGAAGGGGCCGGCGGGCATGATGTCGAACATCTGCACCCGCTTGTCGGTGCGCAGTTGCGGATAGTGCGATGACGGCACGACCTCGAGGATATCCACCTCGCCGTTGAGCAGCGCGTTTACCTGGGTCTGCGTATCGCGCAGGAACACCCATTCGACGCGGTCGACGTGCACGGCCTTGCCGCCGGCCAGGCCGGACGGCGCATCCTTGCGCGGCACATAGTCGGGATTGCGACGGTAGACCACGCGGTCGCCGGGCCGGAAGTCCTCCTTCTTCAGCGTGAAGGGGCCGGAGCCGGTCAGGTCGTCGATCTGCTTGTCGGCAGGCGTCTCGGCGACACGCTTGGGCATGATGAACGGCACCAGCGGGCTGGGCTTGCCCAGCGCATCCAGCACTGCGCCGAAGGGCTGGCGGAAAGTCATGCGCACCGTGGCCGGGCCTTCGGCAGTGATGCTGGCCATGGCTTCATACATGCGCTGGCCCAGCACGTCGCGCTTGCCCCAGCGCGCCAGCGAGGCGATTACGTCCTGCGCGGTGACCGGCGTGCCGTCATGGAACTTGAGCCCTGGCCGCAGCGTGAAGGTCCAGGTCTTGTTGTCGGCGCTGGTGCTGGTCTTGTCCACCATCTGCGGCCGGATCACGCCCTTCTCGTCCATGCCGAACAGGGTGTCGTAGATCATGAGGCCATGGTTGCGCGTGATGTTCGCGGTGGTCCAGACCGGGTCCAGGATCTTCAGGTCGGACGACGGCACGGTGCGCAGCACGGTCTCGGCGATTGCGCTGCCGGCGGACATGCATGCCAGGGCGCACAACGCGACGGCACCGGCACGGCGAAGCGGGATTGCAGACATCATGGTCATCATCTCTCGGGGGCGGGGTGGGGGGGACAAAGGGCGCCGGTCAGGGCGTGGTGGTGCCGCGCTCGCGCAGCTTCTGGAGATACCGCTCGAAGGACTCGCGCGAAGCGGCCTCGGCTTCGATCAGCTTGACCAGCGTGGCGCGCAGCGCGTCGATCTCGGCCGGCGTCAGGCAGTGCAGGAAGCCCGCTTCCAGCTCGATGCCGAGCGGCTCGGCGCGCCGCACCAGGTCGACGCCGGCCTCGCTCAGGAACAGGCACACCTGGCGCGCGTCTTCCGTGCTGATCTCGCGCTGCACCAGGTCGCGCTTGACCAGCGCGCCAACCAGCTTGGACGCCAGCGTCTTCTCGATCGCAGACTGCTGCACCAGCTGGCCCATGGTGATGCCGGGCGTCGATCCGATCATCCGCAGCAGGCGGATGTCCCGCAGCGAGACCCCGAATTTCTCTTCATACACGCGCGAGCCGCGTTCGCGCGTGCGCTCGGCGGCCATGTCGAGCAGGATGTTGATGTAGTCGGACTTGAGCCGGAGAGCGCGTGGCATGAATAGATGAAAAATTCGATAGTTGAAAATTTCAACGAATAATAGTGACCGGCGAGGGGGCTGGGCCATGAGGGATTTCCCGGGGTAGGGCAATGCGGCGCTGCGCCATGCCTGGCAGGACTTGGCCCGCGCCGCGCGGGAATCACGCCGGGCGGGGTGCTGGCCTAGACTGCGTTGGCATCCCTCGCGCACCGCACTCCCGCGGGCACCACAGAAGGGAGCCAGAACAGGAGACACACCGATGCAACACCGTTCCGCACGGCTGCGCGCAGCCGTGGCCGCCATGCTGCTGGCGGCCATCCCGGCGGCAGTCTGCGCCGCCGATTCCGCCTCCGCCGAGCCCTATCCGTCGCGCCCGCTCACCATCGTGGTGCCGTCGGTGGCGGGCAATGTGAACGACGCCGTGGCGCGGCTGATCGGGCAGGAACTGACCAGGAGCTGGGGCCAGCCGGTCATCGTCGACAACAAGCCTGGCGCGGGCACCACCACGGGTACCAAGTACGTTGCCCGCGCAGCAAAGGACGGTTACACCGCGCTGTTGACCTTCACTGCGCACGTGCAGAACCCGTCGCTGTACCGGGGTATCGGCTATGACCCGATCGCGGACTTCACGCCGGTCAGCGAGGTGGCGATCTCGTCCACCATCCTGGCGGTGTCGCCGGACTTCCCGGCGCGCACGCTGCCGGAGGTGGTGGCGCTGCTCAAGGCCAATCCCGGCAAGTATCCGTACGGGTCGTATGGCGCGGGGACGACCGGCCATATCCTGGGAGAGTTGCTCAAGCGCGAGGCCGGGCTGCAGATGGAACACGTCGCCTACAAGGGCGGCGCGCCGCTGGCCACCGACCTGGCGGCCGGCCATGTGAAGCTGGGCTTTATTGCCGTGGGCACGGCCATGCCGCTGCTGCAGGGCGGCAAGCTGGCGCCGGTGGCGATCGCTGGCGCGGAGCGTTCGGCGCTGCTGCCCAAGGTGCCGACCTTCCGGGAGGCCGGCTACAAGGGCTTCGAGCCCGATGCGTGGATGGGCCTGCTGTTCCCCGCCGGCGTGCCGAAAGCACGGGTCGATGCCCTGTCGCGCGAGGTCGCGCGCATCGTGCACCTGCCGGAAATCGCGAAGAAGATGCAGGAACTGAACCTGGTGCCGGTCGGCAGCACGCCGGAAGCCTTCGCCACGGTGATGAAGAACGACCGCGACAAATGGAGCCGCATCATCAGCGATGTCGGCATCACGCTCGAATGACAGGAGTCCCGATGCAAGAGACCGATTACCTGGGGCTGGTCTGCTCCCGCTGGTGCCACTGGAGCGAGCTGGAACTGCAACGCCTGCCGCGCCAGCCGCTGGCGCCGGGCCAGGTGCGCATCCGTGTGCGCCATGCCGGCGTGGGCTTTGCGCTGAGCCTGTTTGTGTCCGGCAAGTACCAGCGCAAGCCGCCGCTGCCGTTCATCCCCGGCACCGAGGCCGCGGGCGAAATCATCGAGGTGGCGCCTGATGTCACGCGGCTGCGCCCGGGCCAGCGCGTGGCCGCGGCGCTGGACTGGGGCGGCTTCGCCGAGGAAGCGGTGGCCATGGCCGACACGGTCTATCCGGTGCCTGACGGGCTGGAGCTGGCCCAGGCGGCGGCGCTGCCCATCACCTATGGCACGGTCTGGGCGGCGCTGGCCTGGCGCGCCGCGCTGCAGCCGGGCGAAACCATGCTGGTCCATGGCGCCAGCGGCGCGCTGGGCACGGCCGCGGTACAGGTGGGCCGGCTGATGGGCGCGCGCGTGATCGCCACCGCCAGCACCGAGGCCAAGCGCGAGGCGGCGCTGCGCAACGGCGCCGCGCATGCGCTGCCGTCCGACGCGGCCACGCTGGCGGCAGCGGTCAAGGCGCTGTGCCCCGCGGGCGGGGCCGACGTGGTGTTCGATCCGGTCGGCGGCGATCTCTTCGACGCCTCGCTGCGCTGCGCGGCGCCGGGCGCGCGGCTGCTGTCGATCGGCTATGCCAGCGGGCGCATCCCGGAGGTGCCGGCCAACCTGCTGCTGGTGAAGAACCTGACCCTGATCGGCTTCAACTACGGCTACTACATCGGCTGGGGCCTGACCGACGAGCGCCGGCGCTTTGCGCAGCCGGTGCAGGCGATGGTGGCCGAGATCATGCAGGCGGCAGCCAGCGGCAAGCTGGCGCCGCCCGTGCTGCAGCACTTCCCGCTGAACGACTGGCTCAACGCCGTCGACACCACGATGTCGCGCCGCGCCATCGGCAAGGTCATGCTGGATATCTGAACGGAGGGCACGACATGCACCATGCACAAGTGGCAACGGACGATGCCATGTTCGACGGCCTGATCGTGCTCGACCTGAGCCAGGGCATCGCCGGCCCGTACTGCGGCCTGATCCTGCGCCAGCAGGGCGCGCGCGTGGTCAAGGTGGAGCCGCCGGGAGGCGACTGGTCGCGGCAGATGGGACGCATCCGCGCCGGCCAGACCGCGATCGCGGTCGCCTGCAACGCCGGCAAGGAGAGCGTGCTGCTGGACGCGCGCAGCGACAGCGGCCGGGCCGCCATCGCCAGGCTGGCGCAGCAGGCCGACGTGGTGATCCAGAACTTCCGCCCCGGCGTGGCCGAGCGCATGGGCGTTGGCTACGAGGCGCTGGCCGCGCGCAACCCGGCGCTGGTCTATGTCTCGATCTCTGGCTACGGCCATGCCGGCCCGATGGCGAACATGCCGGCGGTGGACACCACCATGCAGGCCTTCAGCGGCCTGATGCACCTGAACCGCGACAGCGCCGGCCAGCCGCGCCGCATCGCCTTCTACATGGTCGACCTGAGCACCGGGCTCTATGCGGCCCAGCATGCGTCGGCAGCGCTGTACAAGGCCGCGCGCAACGGCCGCGGCCGGCACGTGCGGCTGTCGCTGCTGGAGACCAGTGCCGCGCTGCAGTCCTACCTGATGGTGGATGACGCCATGTTCCCCGATGCGGAACTGGCCGTGGCCAATGCGCCCACCGGGCTGTTCGATGCGGCCGATGGCCGGCTGTACCTGAGCATGCTCAACGACGCCATGTTCGTGCGGCTGGCAACGCTGCTGGGTTTCGACGACTGGCTGGCCGATATCACGCTGCACACCAGCGCCGGCCGTCTGCCGCGCGCGGCGGAGCTGGGCCGGCGCGTGGCGCAGGCGATTGCAGCACAGCCGCTGTCGCATTGGGAGGCGCTGCTGACCGAGCACGATGTGCTGTTCGCGCGCGTGGGCCATGCACGGGACCTGCCGCAGAGCGCGCAATGCGCGCAGGCGGGCGTGTTCGGCCGGCTGCCGCTGGCTGGGATCGGCGAAGTGCCGTGGGCCAACCTGCCAGGCATGGCAGGATCGGAACGGCCGGCAGGGAATGCGCCGGCGCTGGGCCAGCATACCGAAGCGGTGCTGGCGGAGTTCGGCATCGGCACCTGAAAGCGGCGCCGGAAAAGAAAAACGGACGGTGCGCAATGCGTACCGTCCGTGTTCCGTTGTGCGTTGGTAGGCTCGATTGGACTCGAACCAACGACCCCCACCATGTCAAGGTGGTGCTCTAACCAGCTGAGCTACGAGCCTAGCGAAGGCGCGAATTATAGAGACGCCTTTTTGATTGCGCAAGCATCCTCGCCAACTTTTTGTGTGGATGCTTGCGCTTGTGCCGTGCGCGGCGCGTCAGGCGCCGGTGATGCGGTCGCGCAGTTCGCGCTTGAGCACCTTGCCGATGGCGCTGCGCGGCAGGCTCTCCACCTCATGGATCGCGGCCAGCCGCTGGGTCTTGCCCAGGTGCTGGTTGGCCCAGGCCAGCACGTCCTGTGCCGTGGCGCCGCCGCCGGCGCGCAGCGCGACGAAGGCCACCGGGGTCTCGCCCCAGCGCTCCGACGGCACGCCCACCACCGACACATCGGTCACCGCCGGGTGTTCGCGCACCACCGCCTCGAGATCGCTCGGGTAGATGTTGAAGCCGCCCGAGATGATCATGTCCTTCTTGCGGTCCATCAGCACCAGGAAGCCGTCTTCGTCAAAGCGGCCGATGTCGCCGGTGCGGATAAAGCGCTGGCCCTGCGCGTCGTGCCACTCGGTCTCGGCGGTCTTTTCCGGCTGGTTGTGGTAGCCGTTCATCATCGCCGCCGAGCGGCCCACCACTTCCCCGGTGCTGCCGGGCGGCAGTTCGCGGCCCTCGTCGTCGATGATGCGCACGTCGGCACCGGTGGCGGGGCGCCCCACGGTATGCAGCTTGTCGGGGAACTGGTCGGCGAACAGCAGGCAGCCGCCGCCGCCTTCGGTCATGCCGTACAGCTCGGTCAGCGCGCCCGGCCAGCGCCGCAGCACTTCGGCCTTCAGGGCGGGGCTGAACGGCGCGCTGGTGCAGAACTTCTGCTGGAAGGACGACAGGTCATGGCGGTCGAACTCCGGATGCGCCAGCAGCCGCTGGTACTGCACCGGCACCAGCATGGTGTGCGTGGCGCGATGCTGCTGCGCCAGCGCCAGGTACTGGCCCGCATCGAACTTGGCCATCAGGATCGCCGTGCCGCCCAGACCGATGGTCGGGAAGAAGCTGGCCAGCGTGGTGTTGGAATACAGCGGCGTCGACAGCAGCGTGATCGCATGCGTGCCATAGCCGGTGGCGGCGCCGCGCGACACATGGGCCCAGCGCATGCCGTGCGACTGCACGATGCCCTTGGGGGTGCCGGTGGTGCCCGAGGAATAGATGATGTTGAGCGGCATCTCCGGGCGGATCCCGGGCTCGGTCACCGGTGTGCCGGCGGGTGCCAGCCAGGCCTGGTACGGCTGGCCTGCGTCGCTGCCGTCCAGCGTGACGATGGGCGTGGCGGCCAGCTGGTCGCGCACGGGCTGCAGCACGTCGGCCACGGTGGCATCCGTGAACAGGATGCGCGCGGCCGCGTCGGCAACCATGCCGGCCAGGCTGTCCGGCGTGGATGACGGTGCCAGCGGCGCCACGACCACGCCTGCGCGCACCGCGCCCAGGTACACCGCCGCGTATTCGATCGAGGACGACGCGCAGATGGCGATGGCCTCGCCGGGGCGCACGCCGTCGCGGGCCAGCGCCGCGGCAATGCGGTCCATGGCGGCATCGAGGCCGGCATAGTCGAGCACGCGCTCGCCATGCATCAGGGCGCGCTGCGTGGGGCGCTGCGTGGCGTGCTCGCGCACGAGCACGGACATGGTGGTAAAGGGGCGTTGGAGCGGGGTCGGTTGGGTCATGTTCGGCAAGGGAATGCGGACGCCGGCCTGGCGGCGCCCGATGAGCAATGATGGATCGAAGCAGTCTTACTGGATCTGTGCGCCGGAGTCCTTCACCACCTTGCTCCAGCGGTTGATCTCGGCGTCGATATGGGTGCGCAGCGCGGCGGGCGTCGAGCCCACCGGCTCATAGCCGTTGGCGGCCAGCGTCGCCTTCAGTTCGGGCTGGCGCAGCACCGTGGCAATCTCGGTGCTGAGCCGGTCGATCACGGGCTGCGGCGTGCCGGCCGGTGCCAGCATCGCATACCAGCCGGTGATGCTGATGCCCGGCACGCCGGCCTCGGCCAGCGTCGGCACCTCGGGCGCGACCGCGGCGCGCTGGCTGCCGGTCACGGCCAGTGCGCGCAGCTTGCCGCTCTTCACATGCGGCAGGGTGGTGGAGATGCTGTCGAAGGTCAGCTGGACCTCGCCCGACAGCATTGCCGTCACCACTTGTGCGCTGCCTTTGTACGGAACGTGGGTCATCTTGATACCCGCGACGGAATCGAACAATTCGCCCGCCAGGTGGCCGGTATTGCCGTTGCCGGCCGAGGCGAAGGTCAGCTTGCCGGGCGCGGCCTTGGCCTCGGCAATCAGCTCCTTCACGTTGGTGGCCTGCAGCGAGGGGCTCCCGGCCAGGATCATCGGCAGGCTGGCCACCAGCGAGACCGGCGCGAAGTCCTTGCGCGTGTCATAGGGCAGCTTCGGGTACAGGCTGGCATTGATGGCATGGGCGGCCAGCACCATGATCAGGGTGTAGCCGTCGGGCTTGGCCCGCACCAGCGCCTGGCTGGCGATGGTGCCGCCGGCGCCGGGCCGGTAGTCCAGCACCACGGGCTGGCCCAGGCGCTCCTGCAGCCTGGCTGCGACCGGGCGGGCCAGCAGGTCGGCGCTGCCGCCCGGCGGGTAGGGGATCAGCAACTGGACCGGGCGCGATGGCCAGGTCTCGGCGCTGGCGCCGGACGGCAAGGCGGTTGTGGCCGCGGTGGCCAGCATGCCGGCCAGCCATGCGCGGCGGCCCCAGGCGCGGCGCCGGGATGCGATCAGGGATGCCATCAGCTTGTCTCCTCGTTATGCCGGCCGCGGGCGCAGCCGTTGTCCCTTGTCGCCAGGTCGGGCCGGGATGTTGGTGTCACAAACGGTAAAGGTGTAAGCGCGCCAGCGGAATTCTTAAATCGATAAGTCTGGCTTTTTGCAAGCGAAGCGATAGGCGGCACCGGTGCGAATGGCTGCGTCCGGCGGTCGGCTACAGCAATAATCTTTGCGAATGAGGAGATTTTGCCAGTCGGCTGCGTTCAGAGGCTTGAATCTTCGCAATCAGGGAGATTTCTTGATTTCCCCGCCTGGAAACACTAAAGTCTTTGCAATCAAGGAGATTTTTGTGCCAGTGACCCTCACCGAACCCGGCGATATCGGCGCCTTCGTGCGCGCTGCCCGCAAGGCGCAAGGCCTGCGTCAGGACGATGCCGCAGGCGCCATCGGCGTCAGCGAGAACTTCATGGTGCGCGTAGAGAACGGGGCCGAAGGCATCCAGTGGGGCAAGCTGTTCCAGGTGCTGGAAGGGCTTGGCCTGCGCGTGGTGGTGGATATGCCGGAGGCAGCGGCCCCGCTGGTAGCGCCTGAACTCGCCAAGCTCAGGCAACGCCAGGCGCGCAGCCGCAACCGGCGCGCAGCGGTCAAGGGAGGCGACCAGCATGGCTGAGCGCGTACTGGTCGCCAGCATCAACGGAGCGCCGGTCGGCGAGCTGCATGAAGCCAGCGATGCCTGGTCATTCCGCTATGACGCGGAGTGGCTGGGCAACCCGCACGCCTTCGCCCTGAGCCCGGCGCTGCCGCTGCAGCGGGAGGCGCTCGCCGATGGCAGCACGCTGCGGCCGGTGCAGTGGTACTTCGACAACCTGCTGCCCGAGGACGGCCAGCGTGCGCTGCTGGCACGCGATGCCAGCATCCGCAACGAGGCCGATGCCTTTGCCCTGCTGGCCCACTACGGGGCGGAATCGGCGGGCTCGCTGACGCTGCTGCCGCCCGGCCGCGGGCCCGCCACCGCGCCGGCCCTGCGCGCCTTGAGCGACGCCGCGCTCGACGCCCGCATCCACAGCCTGCCCAGCGTGCCGCTTACGCATGGCGCGGTCAAGCGCATGTCGCTGGCCGGTGCCCAGCACAAGCTGGCGGTGGTGCTGCAGGACGGCGCGCTGTTCGAGCCCGGCGCGGATACGCCGTCCACGCATATCCTGAAGCCGGCCCACCAGATGCAGGAGATCTATCCGCATTCGGTCATCAACGAGTGGTTCGTGATGTCGCTGGCCGCGCGGCTGAAGCTGGAGGTGCCGCCCGTGCACCGGCGCTATGTGCCGTCGCCGGTCTACCTGATCGACCGTTTCGATCGCCATCTCACGCAGCAAGGGCAGTGGCAGCGGCTGCATGCGATCGATGCCTGCCAGCTGCTGAACCTGCCGCGCACCTTCAAATACGACCAGGGCAGCGTCGAGCGGCTGGCGCAACTGGCAACGCTGTGCCGCGCCCCGGCGGTGGCGCGGGCACGGTTGTTCGACTGGCTGGTGTTCAACATCCTGGTGGGCAATTCGGACGCGCACCTGAAGAACCTGAGCTTCCTGGTGTCCGATGCCGGCATTGCGCTGGCGCCGTTCTACGATTTGCTCAGCGAGGCGGCTTACGCCACCCGCACCTATGACAAGACCGGCTGGCCGCAGGCGCACCGCTTTGCCTGGCCGGTGCTGGGGGTGGAGTTCTACAGCGATTTCTCGCGCGCGCTGGTGCTGGAGGCAGGGCGCGCGCTGGGCCTGACCGGCGTGACCGCCGAGCGGCGGCTGGACGCCATGCTGCGCGGCATCGGGCCGGCCGCGCAGGCGCTCTATGAGCAGGCCGAGCAACAGAACGCGGCCATGGCGCGGGAGCGCCCGGTGCTCACCGGCGGGTTTGCCGGCGAACTGGCCTGCCTGCGCGTGATCCGCTTCACCATCATCGCCGACATGGCCAGGGCGCTTGCCGCAGCCTGAGTCTGGCTAATGACTGGTGGGATGCGGCTGGCTGAAGAAGTAGGGCACCAGCGCGGCGGCAATCAGCAGGCCCGCGGACAGGAAGATCGCCGCATAGGTGGAAGGCAGCGGCCAGCCGCGCACATGGCCGGCATTGGCGATCAGCCCGTAGCCCCATGACGTCAGCGCCGATCCCAGGAACACAAAGGTGTTGAGCAGCCCCAGCCCGCGCCCGCGCCGCGACGGCGTGATCAGCCCGCGGCCCTGCGCCATCACCAGCGGGTGCAGCATGCCGATGGTCGACAGCAGCGCCATCATCGCCACGCCGTAGCCGATGCCGCTGTCCGGCCATAGCGCCAGCAGGAACGAGCCCGACATGGCAAAGCACGACCAGCCGGCGATGGCGGTCTTGAGCGTGTTGCGGCGGACCAGCACCGGCAGCAGGAAGGCGGTCAGGAAGCCGGCCAGGCTCAGCAGCGCCAGCGCCACTCCGCGCGGCGCCGAGCCCAGCCCGAACACGTCGGCCAGGTAGGGGCCGCTCCAGGCATTGCGGAAGGCGGTGCCGGCGGACATCGCCACGCACAGCGGAATCAGCGTCCACAGCGGCACCAGCTTCAGCAGCTGCAGGCTTTCCGACAGCATCGCCGGCCACGACGCGCTGCGGGCCTCGGCATGGCCCTGGTCGCGCACGAAGCGCCACACACCATAGCAGGCCGCGACCATGCCCAGCGCCGATACCGCCATCGACGGGCGCCATCCGATCAGCGAGATGGCCCAGCCCAGCGGCGCCGTGGCACACAGCGCGCCGATCATGCCCATGGCATTGGAGCGGCTGACCACGCGGGTGTAGTCGCGCTCGGACAGCTGCTCGGAGGCGAAATGCAGCAGGCCCATGAAGACCGGCGCGCATGCCAGCCCCAGCCCTACCTGCGCCAGCGTGGCCGCCGCGCCGTTTGGCGCCAGCACGAACAGGATCGACGACACCGCGCCCACCGCCAGCAGCAGCGCGGTCGGCCGGCCCACGCCGTAGCGGTCGAAGGCAATGCCCACCGGGATCTGCGTCACGGCAAAGGCCAGGAAGAACGACGAAGACAGTGCGCCAAAGCCCGCCGGCGACAGCCCGAAATCATGCTGCAGTTCGGGCGCCATCACCGCCAGGCAGGAGCGGAAGAACTGGCTGAGCGCAAAGGCGAACGTCAGCAGGGCGATACCGCGCGCGGCGTGCGCTGCCGGGGCATGGGCGGGCAGGGCGTCGGGCGATGCGGGGAGGCGGGTGTTGCTGGGGGTCACGGCTTCAACAGCGGCCTGCTCGGGCCGCGTAGTCTCGGTACTGCGCGATCTCGGCCGCTACCAGCGGGCGCAGGGTTTGCCACTGCACCGGCTGCGGAGCGAACACGCTGTTGTTGTTATCGGAGGAAATGCACAGGCGCACCTGCGCGACGTGGCCGGCGGCATCGGTGCGTACGTGCAGGATGCGGGTCGACCGCGGTGGCTGCCAGGTGATGGGCGGCAGGAAGTAGGTCCTGCCGCTGCCCCGCTCGGACGGGTCGGTGACAAGACCGAACGTGGTGCCTAGCAGTGAGTGTAGAGCGTGCGCGGTCAGCATGGTCGGCGCGTGGCCGGTGTTCGCCCAGATTGCATGGCAGGCGAGCCGGCCTGCCTGTCCACTCAGCCCGGCAGGGCGTCGTAGGTCAGCAGGAATACCTGCTCATCCCCCGCACTGACCGGCAGCCAGACGATTTCCAGTTCAGGGAACGCGGCTTCCACGTTGGCGTGCTCGTTGCCGATCTCTACCACCAGCACGCCGCCCGGATTCAGGTGCGCCTTGGCGCCGGCGATGATCCGGCGCACCACGTCCATGCCGTCGTCGCCGCCGGCCAGGGCGATGCGCGGCTCGGCCAGGTATTCCGGCGGCAGCGCCTGCATCGAGCCTTCGTTGACGTAGGGCGGGTTGGTCAGGATCACGTCGTAGGTGGCGCCGTGCGGCAGCGGCGCGTACAGGTCGCCTTCATACAGCCGGATGCGGTCGTCCATCTTGTAGTCGGCCACGTTGCGGCGCGCCACGGCGAGCGCGTCGGGCGAGATGTCGACGGCGTCGATCTTCGCGTTCGGCCACACGTGCGCGGCCACGATCGGCAGGCAGCCGGAACCGGTGCACAGCTCCAGCACCGGGCCGATGCTGTCGGTCTCGCCGACCCAGGGCTCCAGCCCGTCCTGCAGCAGTTCGCCGATAAAGCTGCGCGGCACGATCACGCGTGAATCGACGTAGAAGCGCAGGCCGTGCATAAAGGCCTCGTGCGTGATGTAGGCGGCCGGCACGCGCTCATTGACGCGGCGGTCGATGACCTTGAGCACGGCATCGACTTCCTCGGGCAGCAGGCGCGCGTCCAGGAAGGGATCGAGCGTGTCGAGCGGCAGGTTCAGCGTATGCAGCACCAGGTAGGCGGCTTCGTCATAGGCATTGGCGCTGCCGTGGCCAAAGGACAGGCGCGCGGCGGTAAAGCGCGAGACTGCGAGACGCAGCAGGTCGCGCACGGTGCGCAGGGGAGAGGGCGTTGCCATGTATGGGTGTCTTTCGGCGAAAAAAATCAGGCGACGAGACGTTCCAGCACGCCGCGGTAGACGTTCTTCAGCGGCTCGATGAAGCGCACTTCAACGTGCTCGTCGATCTTGTGGATGCTGGCGTTGGGCGGGCCGAACTCGATCACCTGCGGGCAGATTTTGGCGATGAAACGCCCGTCAGAAGTGCCGCCGGTGGTCGACAGCTCGGTCTTGACGCCGGTCTCGGCCTCGATCGCCGACGACAGCGCGTCGGACAGCTCGCCGCGCGGGGTCAGGAAGGGCTCGCCGCCCAGGGTCCAGTCCAGCTGGTATTCGAGCTGGTGGCGGTCCAGGATCGCATGCACGCGCGCCTTCAGGCCTTCGGGCGTGCTGGCGGTCGAGAAGCGGAAGTTGAAGTCGATGGTGACGTGGCCCGGGATCACGTTGGTGGCGCCGGTGCCGCCGTGGATGTTCGACATCTGCCAGCTGGTCGGCGGGAAGTACTCGTTGCCCTGGTCCCAGACCTCGGCGGCCAGCCCGGCCAGCGCCGGCGCGGCTTCATGGATCGGGTTGCGGCCCAGGTGCGGGTAGGCGATATGGCACTGAATGCCCTTGACCGTGAGCTTGCCCGACAGCGAGCCGCGGCGGCCGTTCTTGACCATGTCGCCGAGCGTGTCGACCGAGGTCGGCTCGCCGATCACGCAGTAGTCCAGGCGCTCGCCGCGTGCGGACAGGGCCTCGACCACCTTGATGGTGCCGTCGTGCGCCGGGCCTTCCTCGTCGCTGGTGATCAGGAAGGCGATCGAGCCGGCATGCGCAGGATGCGCCTTGACGAACTCTTCCACCGCCACCACGAAGCCGGCGATGGAGGTCTTCATGTCGGCGGCGCCGCGGCCGTACAGCTTGCCGTCGCGGTGCGTCGGCGCGAACGGGTCCGAATGCCACTGCTCCAGCGGGCCGGTCGGCACCACGTCGGTATGGCCGGCAAAGACCAGCAGCTTGCCGTCCTTGCCCTGCGTGCCGCGCCTGACCGCCCACAGGTTGGTCACGCGGAAATCGTCGGGGCCGCTGACGAGCGCTTCGCAGTCGAAGCCGAGCGCCTTCAGGCGGGTTTCCAGGATGGCCTGGCAGCCTTCGTCGGCGGGCGTGACGGAGCGGCGGCGGATCAGGTCTTCGGTGAGGGCGAGGGTGGCGGTCATCGGACTACGGAAATGGAAATCAGAACTGGCCGGCGTACTGGTCGGCGGAGAAGCCGACCATCACCTTGCCATCGTGGGCCAGCACCGGGCGCTTGATCAGCGACGGGCTTTGCTGCATCAAGGCGATCGCGCCGGCTTCCTGCTCGGCGCGGGCCTTGTCGGCGTCCGACAGCGTGCGCCAGGTGGTGCCCTTGCGGTTGAGCAGCGTGTCCAGCGGCACATGCTTCAGCCAGCCGCGCAGCATGGCTTCATCCACGCCCTGCTTCTTGAAGTCGTGGAAGGTGTAGGCCACGCCGTTGGCATCCAGCCAGGTGCGGGCTTTCTTGACGGTATCGCAGTTGGGTATGCCGTAGAGCAGGACGGTCATGGCTAGTCTTGATGGATTGGATTCAGCGGAACAGCAGGTTCAGCGCGATCACCAGGCCGCCCAGGCCCAGCGCCACGCCGCCCATGGCCACCGCGGTCATCAGGCGCAGGCGGCGGTCCAGCCGGGCGGCTTCCTTGCGCAGCGCGTCGATGGTGATGGCATGTTGCTCGGCCAGCAGCTTGACGGCCTCGGCCTGCTGCACGGCAGCGGCTTCCAGCTCGGCGATGCGGGCGGCGGGATCGCGCGTGTCGGCCACCGCGCCTTCCGGCGTGCCGTCCTTGCGCTTGTTCTTCTTCAGTTTCTCGATGGTCTTGTTGGCCTGCTCGAGAATGGTGGGCAGCAGGGAGAGCACGGTACTGACGGTGGTGGGATCCAGGGCCATGAGTCGCTTGCGGAGGGAAGGCATGTTCAGCCTGGCCAGGCGGGGTGACAACGGAAATACTGCCCCGGGGCCGGGCCCCGGGACGGGGCGGCGCAGCCGTTGCGGGCTGCGCCAGGCGTGCTCAGTCGCCGCGCAGCAGGTCGTTCAGGCTGGTCTTGGCGCGGGTCTGCGCGTCGACCTTCTTCACGATCACGGCGCAGTACAGGCTGTACTTGCCATCCTTGGACGGCAGGTTGCCCGCCACCACCACCGAGCCGGCCGGCACGCGGCCATAGTGGATCTCGCCGGTTTCGCGATCGTAGATCTTGGTCGACTGGCCCAGGTACACGCCCATCGAGATCACCGAGTTCTCTTCCACGATCACGCCTTCAACCACTTCCGAGCGCGCGCCGATAAAGCAGTTGTCTTCGATGATCACCGGGTTGGCCTGCAGCGGCTCCAGCACGCCGCCGATGCCCACGCCGCCCGACAGGTGGACGTTCTTGCCGATCTGTGCGCACGAACCGACCGTGGCCCAGGTGTCGACCATGGTGCCTTCGTCGACGTAGGCGCCGATGTTGACGTACGACGGCATCAGCACCGCGTTCTTGGCGATGAACGAGCCGCGGCGGGCCACGGCCGGCGGCACCACGCGGAAGCCAGCCTTGGCGAAGTCGTCGGCGCTCCAGTTGGCGAACTTGGTCGGCACCTTGTCGTAGAACTGGGCAAAGCCGCCGGCGCTCATCGGCGCGTTGTCTTCCAAGCGGAACGACAGCAGCACGGCCTTCTTGATCCACTGGTTGACGATCCAGTCCTTGCCTTGCTTCTCGGCCACGCGCAGCGCGCCGGAATCCAGCTGGCTGATGACGTTGGCGACGGCTTCGCGGATGTCGTTGGGGGCGGACTTGGGCGACAGGCTGGTGCGGTCTTCCCAGGCCTGGTCGATCAGGGCTTGCAGAGCTTGCGTCATGTTCGTTTTCTCAGGTGTTGAATGTTGATGTTCGGCCAATTGTGTTCTCCCTCTCCCCTCAGCGGGAGAGGGTCGGGGAGAGGGGTGGTCTAGCAAGGCACCACGCTGGTAGAACCGCCTGCCCTCTCCCCCGGCCCCTCTCCCGCAAGCGGGAGAGGGGAGCAAACCAGTGGTCAAGGCCAAAGCCTCAGGCCAGCGATTTGCAGAATTCCACGATCCGGCGCGCACCTTCCAGGCATTCCTCCGGCGTCGCCACCAGCGCCATGCGCACGCGGTTTGCCCCCGGGTTAATGCCGTCGGCTTCGCGCGCCAGGTAGCTGCCGGGCAGCACGGTCACGTTCTGCTCGGCCAGCAGGCGCGCGGCGAATTCGGTATCGGTGAGGCCGGTGCGCGAGACATCGGCCCACAGGTAGAAGCCTGCATCGGGCAGCGCCACGTCCAGCACCTCAGCCAGCATCGGCGTGACTTCGCTGAACTTGCGCACGTAGGCGGCGCGGTTCTCGCGCACATGCGATTCATCGTTCCAGGCGGCGATGCTGGCGCTCTGCACCGCCGGGTTCATGGCGCCGCCGTGGTAGGTACGGTATAGCAGGAATTTCTTCAGCAGCGCGGCGTCGCCGGCGACGAAGCCCGAGCGCAGGCCCGGCACGTTGGAGCGCTTGGACAGGCTCGAGAACATCACCAGCCGGTCAAGGCCGCGGCCCAGCTTGTGCGCGGCTTCCAGCGCACCCAGCGGGGCGCGGCCCTCGTCGAAATAGATCTCCGAGTAGCACTCGTCCGAGGCGATCACAAAGCCGTAGCGGTCCGACAGCGCAAACAGCTGCTTCCAGTCTTCCAGCGACAGCACCGCGCCGGTCGGGTTGCCGGGCGTGCACACAAATAGCAGTTGCACCTTCTGCCAGACCTCGTCGGCGATGCGGTCGAAGGCCGGGGCGAAGTTGCGCGCCGGGTCGCTGTTGGCGAGCACCGGGGTGGCGCCGGCCAGCAGCGCCGCGCCTTCGTAGATCTGGTAGAACGGGTTGGGGCACAGCACCAGCGCGCCCGCGCGGGTGCCGTCGACCACGGTCTGGGCAAAGGCGAACAGCGCCTCGCGCGAGCCGGTCACCGGCAGCACTTCGGTGGTGGCGTTGACCTTGGGCAGGCCGTAGCGGCGTTCCAGCCAGCTGGCGATGCACTGCCGTAGTGCATCGGAACCTGCCGTTGTGGGATAATTCGCCAGCCCCGCGAGCGACTCTGCCAGCGCTTGCTTGATGAATTCAGGCGTCGGATGCTTGGGCTCACCGATGCCAAAGCTGATGGCCGGCTTGTCGGCAGGCTTTACCTGCGCAAAGAGCACCCGCAGTTTCTCGAACGGGTAGGGCTGGAGCAGGTCGAGGCGCGGATTCACAGTGTCAGTCGGGGCCGGTTAAAACGACGCATTATAGAGGAACGGCGCGGGTTTCCGTGCGCCGGCCCGGCCCGCGCGGCCGGCCACGAGCACGGATGGCGGGCATCACGCCCTGGTGATGGCCGCCGGCGCCGTCCGGACCCTGCCTGCCTGTCACCGGTCGGCGGCCCGGCTCGCCTCGCACTGATTCCCTTTATGAGCACAAATACTGTTGCGGCGCAGCATGCGCCGGCCGACCGCCATGCGGTCAAGGCATCGCTTTCCATCCTGATCGGCGCCTCGGTCTGGGGCATCGCCTGGTTCCCGTACCGCGTGCTGGCGGGCTGGGGTCTGGGCGGCATGCACGCCGCGGCGCTGGTGAGCTCGGTCGCGGCGGTGCTGTCGCTGCTGGTCTTCCGCCGGCACCTGGCCGGCCTGCGCCCGCACTTGCTGTTCGTCGCGATCGGGCTGGCGGCGGGCGTGACCAACGCCGGCTTCGTCTGGGGCAGCGTCAACGGCCATGTGATGCGCGTGCTGCTGCTGTTCTACCTGACCCCGGTCTGGACCGCGCTGTTTGCCCGGCTGTTCCTGGGCGAGCGGCTGTCGGCGGCGGGGCTGTCGCTGGTGGCGCTGGCCCTGTTCGGCGCCGGGCTGATGCTGTGGACGCCAGAGGTCGGCGTGCCGCTGCCGGGCTCCGCCGCCGAATGGTCGGGCCTGATCGGCGGCATGGGCTTTGCCGTCAACAATGTGCTGTCGCGCCGCGCCGGCCAGCGCTTCCCGGACATGGACGCACGCGTGCGCACGGTGGTGGTCTACCTGGGCTGCACGGTGGTGGGCGTGCCGGCCGCGCTGCTGCTCGATGGCCCGTCGGTGGCCATCGTCGCGGGCGCGCAGGTCAGCGTGGGCATGCTGGTGCTGGGCCTGGCGGCGGTGCTGGTGGTCAGCAACTCGGTGGTGCAATACGGGCTGCAGCGGCTGCCGGCCAACCGCGTGTCGCTGCTGATGCTGTTCGAAATCGTGATCGCAGCGCTGTCCTCGTGGTGGTTGGCGACCGAGGTGCTGAGCTGGAAGGAAGCGGCCGGCGGCCTGTGCATCATCGCCGCCGGCGCTTTGTCGGGACTGGTGCACCGGAGCCGCGCGCCGGCGCCGGCCGCAGCGGGCGCCGAGGCAGCGGCATGTCACTGACTGAGCCGGCGGGTGCTTCAGTGCAGCATGACCCGCGACACCATTGCCACCAGTGGCGTCCGTACCGCGCGCTCGACGCCGCGGTGCAAGTGCAGCGGCCGCAGCAGCATCTTCACGGTCATTTCGATGGGGATGTTGCGCCGGATCACCCCGGACACGCGCGCATTGAGCGCGCGCACCTCGGCTTCTGACACCGCCTCCACACCGCGCTCCATGCGCAGCACATTGCGCAGCGCGATCGCGGCGTCCTCGTTCTTGATCTCCAGCAGCCGGCGCGCCAGCGCACCCAGCACGCGCAGCCGGCCCAGCCGCTCGGATGCCGCAAAGCGGTTGAAGTACTGGTAGAAGTGCTTGTAGTGCCGCACCTCGTCGTTGGAGATGCGCCGCGTCAGGTCGCGCAGCACCGGTTCGTCGCTGGCCTGTTCCAGCGCGCGGTAGTAGGCGGCGGTGCCGGTTTCCACCACGCAGCGGGCCGCCATTTCCAGGCCCTCGGTCGGCTCGAACTGGTCGATCGAGCAGGTCTTGCTGTACTCGTCGAAGAAGCGTGCATAGCCGCGCTCCCAGTCGAATTCCGGCCAGACATGCTCGACATAGCGCCGCAGCGCCAGCCCGTGCTGCAGTTCCTCGGCTTCCCAGTGCTCGGCAAGCCAGTCGGCCGCGTCGGGCACACGGGCGTAATAGGTGGCAAGGTTGCCTGCATAGGTGTCGGATCCGCTCTCGATGAACGAGGCCGACACCAACAGGTAGAAGAGATCGCGGTCGCCGCGTACGCGTTCCACGTCGATCGCCTGGTAGTTGATGTCGCTGACAGACCACGGCCGGGCGGCCGTTGACGGTTCACTCATGCTCTGTCCTCCTGGTTGGCCAAAGGCTGCGAGGGGCGTTCATGGGCGTTTGGCTCGGAGCGCATCCGGAGTCACGCCGACAGATCAGAGACTAGCATTTACCCTAATTAGTTTCCCGGCGATTGGCCGGCAACGCTGGCTGACAGCGCCCACGGCGCCTGCCAAAGTGCTTGCGGAAACGCTTGTAAGGGGCGGAATAGCAAGGGAAATCGGCCATGGGATATGACGCCGGGGCGACTGCCAAACGGGCCGGCGAAGGCATCTGCGATGGTATGATTAGCCCCAATTCTCGGGCCCGAGGGGTATTTTGAGGTGCTGGCGTCACGCCGCGCCGGCTCCCGCGCAGCCCGGCTTTCTGAACAGTGCAATAGCCCCGATACCAGGCCGACCCGGTTCCGATACCGGAGTGGCCGATACCACACGAGAAACCGTGCGACTATCCTCGATCAAGCTGGCGGGCTTCAAGTCATTTGTCGATCCCACCAATTTTCAAGTGCCCGGCCAACTGGTCGGCATCGTAGGTCCCAACGGCTGCGGCAAATCGAACATCATCGATGCGGTGCGCTGGGTGCTGGGTGAGTCACGTGCGTCAGAGCTGCGTGGCGAATCCATGCAGGACGTCATCTTCAACGGCTCCACCGCGCGCAAGCAGGCCGGCCGGGCGAGTGTCGAACTGGTGTTCGACAATGCCGAGGGCCGCGCCGCCGGCCAGTGGAGCCAGTACGCCGAAGTCGCGGTCAAGCGCGTGCTGACCCGCGACGGCACTTCGTCCTACTACATCAACAACCAGCCGGTGCGCCGGCGCGACATCCAGGACATCTTCCTGGGCACGGGCCTGGGCCCGCGCGCCTACGCCATCATCGGGCAGGGCATGATCTCGCGCATCATCGAGGCCAAGCCCGATGACATGCGCATCTTCCTGGAAGAAGCCGCGGGCGTGTCCAAGTACAAGGAACGCCGCCGCGAAACCGAAAACCGCCTGTCCGACACGCGCGAGAACCTGACCCGCGTGGAGGACATCCTGCGCGAACTCGGCAGCAACCTCGAAAAACTGGAAGGCCAGGCCGAGGTGGCGCAACGCTTCAAGACGCTGCATGCCGACGGCGAAGAAAAGCAGCACCTGCTGTGGCTGCTGCGCAAGCGCGAGGCCCAGCAAGAGCAGGAACGCCACCAGCGCGCCATCGAGCAGGCCCAGATCGACCTGGAAGCGCAGACCGCGCAGCTGCGCCATGTCGAAGCCGAGCTCGAAACCATGCGCGCCGCGCATTACGCGGCGTCCGATGGCATGCACGCCGCGCAGGGCGCGCTGTATGAGGCCAACGCCGAAGTTAGCAAGCTCGAAGCCGAGATCCGCTACGTGGTGGAATCGCGCAATCGCGTGCAGGCCCAGATCGCCGCGCTGACCGGGCAGCGCGAGCAGTGGCAGGGCAAGGCCGAACAGGCCACCGACGAGCTGGCGCAGGCCGAAGAAAACCTCGCCGTGGCCGAAGGCCGCACGGTCGAGGCGCAGGAAGCCGTCGCCCACAAGAACGACGAACTGCCGACGCTGGAAGGGCAATGGCGCGACGCCCAGCAACTGCTCAACGAGCAGCGCGCCGGCATCATGCAGGCCGAGCAGGCCCTGAAGCTCGAAGCCGCGCAGCAGCGCAGCGCCGACCAGATGCTGCAGCAGCTGGAACAGCGCCGCGAACGCCTGTCGGCGGAAGAAAAGGGCCTGGACCGTCCCGACGAGACCCGCCTGGAGCAGGCCCGCGCCGAGCTGGCCGAGCAGGAAGCGCTGGTCGAGGAAGCCCAGGCCGTGCTGGCCGACGCCGAAGAGAGCGTGCCGCGCCTGGACGAAGCGCGCCGCGCCGCGCAGGCGCGCGTGCACAGCGAAGCCTCCGCAATCGCCACGCTGGAGGCGCGCCTGTCGGCGCTGCGCCAGCTGCAGGAGAACGTGCAGACCGACGGCAAGGTGCAGCCGTGGCTGGCCAGGCATGAGCTGGCCGAGCTGCCCCGCCTGTGGAAGAAGGTCCATATCGAGCCGGGCTGGGAAAACGCGCTCGAATCCGTGCTGCGCGAGAAGCTGGCCGCGCTGGAAGTGTCGAACCTGGACTGGGTCAAGGCCTTCCTGTCCGACGCGCCGCCGGCCAAGCTGGCGTTTTACTCGCCGCCGGCCGCCGCCCGTCCGCTGGAAACGCCTGCCGGCCTGCGCCCGCTGATGTCGCTGGTCCAGATCACTGAGCCGGGCATCCGCGCCGTGATGCAGGACTGGCTGGCCGATATCTATGTCGCCACCGACATGGCGCAGGCGCTGGCCGCACGCAACACGCTGCCTGACGGCGCGTCGTTCGTCGTGGCCGAGGGCCACCTGGTGGGCCGCAACGCCATCCAGATCTACGCCGCCGATTCCGAGCAGGCCGGCATGCTGGCGCGCGAGCAGGAGATCGAAAATCTGCAGAAGCAGGCGCGCGCGCAGCTGCTGCTGTCCGACGAAGCCAAGACCCAGGCGGTGCGTGCCGAAGCGGCCTACACCCAGGCCAGCCAGGGGCTCGGCGATGCCCGCGCGCGCGCCGAGCAGGCTACCCGCCGCGTGCACGCGTTGCAGATGGACGTGCTCAAGCTGTCGCAGGCGATGGAGCGCTACTCCGCCCGCAGCGGCCAGATCCGCGAGGAGCTGGACGAAATCCACGCGCAGATCGAGGAACAACGCGCCATCCGGGCCGAATCCGAAGCCAGCTTCGAGCAGCATGACGCCGCGCTGGCAGAGATGCAGGCCACTCACGAAGACCAGCAAATGGCCTTCGAGGCGCTGGACAGCAAGCTCTCGGGCGCGCGCCACCAACTGCGTGATTTCGAGCGCGCCGCACAGGAAGCCCTCTTTGCCGAGCGCAACCTGGCCAGCCGCATCGACGAGCTGCGCCGCAATATCCAGGTGGCCGCCGACCAGGCCGAACGCATCGCCGAATCGCTGGAAAACGCCCGCGCCGAGCTGGAGACCATCAACGAGCAGACCGCGCATACCGGCCTGCAGGAAGCGCTGGAGCGCCGCGCCGAGAAGGAAGAAAAGCTCACCATCGCGCGCACCGAACTCGATGCGCTGTCGGCGCAATTGCGCCAGCACGACGAGCAGCGCCTGGCCGCCGAGCGCAGCCTGCAGCCGCTGCGCGACCGCATCACCGAGCTGCAGCTCAAGGAACAGGCCGCGCGCCTGAACCAGGAGCAGTTCAGCGAGCAGCTGACCGCGGCCGAAGTGGACGAGGCCGCGCTGGCCGACAAGCTGACCGGCGATCTGAAGCCGTCATACCTGCAGGGCGAAGTCACGCGCATCAACAACGCCATCAACGCGCTGGGCCCGGTCAACATGGCCGCGCTCGATGAACTGGCGGCGGCGCGCGAACGCAAGACCTTCCTCGATGCGCAGTCGGCCGACCTGAACGACGCCATCAATACGCTGGAAGACGCGATCGCCAAAATCGACCAGGAAACCCGCGCGCTGCTGCAGGGCACCTTCGACCAGGTCAACCATCATTTCGGCGAGCTGTTCCCGTCGCTGTTCGGCGGCGGCCAGGCGCGCCTGATCATGACCGGCGAGGAAATCCTCGACGCCGGCGTGCAGGTGATGGCGCAGCCCCCGGGCAAGAAGAACTCGACCATCCACCTGCTGTCGGGCGGCGAGAAGGCGCTGACCGCGATTGCGCTGGTGTTTGCCATGTTCCAGCTCAACCCGGCACCGTTCTGCCTGCTGGACGAGGTGGACGCGCCGCTGGACGACGCCAACACCGAACGCTACGCCAATATGGTGGCGCGCATGTCGGACAAGACTCAATTCGTTTTCATCTCACATAACAAGATTGCCATGGAAATGGCTCATCAACTCATTGGCGTGACCATGCAGGAGCAGGGCGTTTCGCGTATCGTGGCCGTGGATATGGACGCGGCGGTTTCGATGGCGGAGGCAGCATGAAACTGAACATGGACCTGCAGACCGCGCTGATCGTCGCGGGCCTGGTTTTCGTGGTACTGGTGTTCGGCTACAACCAGTGGCAGATCCGCAAGGCGCGCCGCCCGCGCGAGCTCAGCCCCGAAGACGACCTGCCGCCGATGCGCGAGCCGGTGGTCGGGCAGGGCACCGCGCCGGAAACCGCCGCGCGCCTTCACGAAGCCGCTGCCGAACAGGCACCGCGGCGTGAGCCGACGCTATCTCCGGCGCAGGCCACGGCCGGTGCCGCGGTGGCGACGGACAGCAACCATGCGGCTGCCGCCGCTGCGGCCGCCGCAAGCACCGCGGACGCCGACGAAGTCGTCGCCGAGGAAGTGTCCGTCGCGACCGCCGCGACGCATGCCGAGGCCGCCGAGGACGAGGCTGAAGCCAAAGCCGAGGCCACTCCGGCCCCGGTTCCCGCACCTGCACCCGCCCCAGCTCCGGTGGCCGCCGTGCCCGATGGCCAGCCCACGCCTGCCTTGATCGATCCGCTGATCGACTGCATCGTGCCCCTGCACCTTGAGCGCAAGGCCTCCGGTGACCGCATCCTGCCGCTGACCGGCCGGCTGCGCCGCGCCGGCACCAAGCAGGTCCATATCGAGGGCCTGCGCACCGAAGCCAATGCATGGGAGCCGGTCACCGCCGGCCACCAGTACGAAGACCTGCAGGTCGGCGTGCAGCTGGCCAACCGCGGCGGCCCGCTCAACGCGCTGGAATTTTCGGAGTTCATCACCGCGGTGGAGTCGCTGGCCGAGTCGCTCGACGCTTCGGCCGACCTGCCGGACATGAGCGAGACCGTCGCCAATGCGCGCGAGCTCGACGGCTTTGCCGCCGGCTGCGACGTGCAGCTGGGCGTCAACGTGATCTCGGATGGCGCGCCGTGGTCGGCGGCGTACGTGCAGAACGTTGCCACGCAGGACGGGCTGGTGCTGTCGCGCGACGGCACGCGTTTTATCCGCTACCAGGCCAATGCCGAGGGCGTGCAGCGTCCGCTGTTCACGCTGCAGTTCGGCGACACCAACTTCCTGCGCGACGACCTGACCGTCAAGGCCGGCCGCCAGATCACGCTGCTGCTCGACGTGCCGGTGGCCGACCAGGCCGCCAAGCCGTTCAAGACCGTGTGCGAATACGGTCACACGCTGGCCCAGCGCATGGGCGCGCAGCTGGTCGACGACAATATGCGGCCGCTGACCGAGGCCTCGTTCGTCGCGATCTTCAGCCAGCTTGAAACGCTGTACAACAAGCTGGAAGCGCGCGGCATGCCGGCCGGTTCGTTGGTGGCGCAGCGCCTGTTCAGTATCTAGCCGGAGCCTGCCATGACCGCAACACACCGCGGCGCGCAGGCAGATGCCTCCGCGCCCGCCGGCCCCTTGCCGCCCGAAGCCGCCGCCAAGCGCGTGGCCTGGCTGCGCGACGAGCTGGATCGCCACAACTACCAGTACTACGTGCTGGACGCGCCTACCATTCCCGACGCCGAGTACGACGCGCTGTTCAGCGAGCTGCAGGCGCTGGAGCTGGAGCATCCCGAACTGCAGACGCCGGACTCGCCCACCCAGCGCGTGGGCGGCGAGCCGCTGTCGGCCTTCGATTCGGTGCGCCACCGCGTGCCGATGCTGTCGCTCAACAACGGCTTCGCCGACGACGACGTGCTGAACTTCGACCGCCGCTGCGCGCAGGGCCTGGGCCGCACCGCGCCCGCAGCCGGCGAGCAGGACCTGTTCAGCGCGGCCGATGCGGTCGAGTACGCCTGCGAGCTGAAGTTCGACGGCCTGGCCATGTCGCTGCGCTATGAGGACGGCAGGCTGGTGCAGGCCGCCACCCGCGGCGACGGCGAGACCGGCGAAGATGTCACGGTCAACGTGCGCACCATCAAGGCGATCCCGCTGAAGCTGCGCGGCCAGGCTCCCGCCGTGCTTGAAGTGCGGGGCGAAGTCTTCATGTACCGCGGCGACTTCGACAAGCTCAACGAACGCCAGGCCGAGGCCGGCGAGAAGACCTTCGTCAACCCGCGCAACGCCGCCGCGGGCAGCCTGCGCCAGCTCGATCCGCGCATCACCGCCAAGCGGCCGCTGTCGTTCTTCGCCTACGGCCTGGGCGAGCTGCAGGGCGTGGACCGTCCGCCCACCCACAGCGCCATGCTCGACGGCTTTGCCGCGCTGGGTCTGCCGGTGTGCAAGGACCGGGCGGTGGTGAAGGGCGCGCAGGGCCTGCTGGATTTCTACCGCGATATCGGCCAGCGCCGCGACGCGCTGCCGTATGACATCGACGGCGTGGTCTACAAGGTCAACGCACTGGCCGAACAGGAGCGCCTGGGCTTTGTCTCGCGCGCGCCGCGTTTTGCGCTGGCGCACAAATTCCCGGCGCAGGAAATGACCACCATCGTCGAGGACATCGAAGTGCAGGTCGGCCGCACCGGCGCGATCACGCCGGTGGCGCGGCTCAAGCCGGTGTTTGTCGGCGGCGTCACGGTGACCAACGCCACGCTGCACAACGAGGACGAGATCCGCCGCAAGGACGTGCATATCGGCGACACCGTGATCGTGCGCCGCGCCGGCGACGTGATCCCGGAGGTGGTCGCCGTGGTGACCGAACGCCGCCCCGACGATGCGCGCGCGTTCGTGATGCCGACTGCCTGCCCGGTCTGCGGCTCGCATATCGAAAAGCTGGAAGACGAAGCCATCGCCCGCTGCACCGGCGGCCTGATCTGCGCCGCGCAGCGCAAGCAGGCGCTGCTGCACTTCGCGCAGCGGCGCGCCATGGATATCGAAGGCCTGGGCGACAAGCTGGTCGAGCAACTGGTCGACCAGGGCATCGTGCGCACGCCGGCGGATCTGTTCAAGCTGGGCGTGGCCAAGCTGGCCGCGCTGGAGCGCATGGCCGACAAGTCGGCGGCCAACCTGGTGGCGGCGATCGACGCGTCGCGCGAGACCACCATGAACCGCTTTATCTTCGCGCTGGGCATCCGCCATGTGGGCGAAGCCACCGCCAAGGACCTGGCCAGGCATTTCGGCAAGCTCGATGCGCTGATGGCAGCCGACGAAGCCGCGCTGCTGGAGGTGAACGACGTCGGCCCGGTGGTGGCGCAGTCGATCGCGCACTTCTTTGCCGAGCCGCACAACGTCGAGGTCATCGAACAACTGCGCGCCGCAGGCGTACACTGGACGGAAAGCGAGCCGGTGGCCAAGGCCCCGGCGCCGCTGTCGGGCAAGACCTTCGTGCTGACCGGCACGCTGCCCACCATGTCGCGCGAGGACGCCAAGGAACTGCTGGAAGCCGCCGGCGCCAAGGTGGCGGGTTCGGTATCGAAGAAGACCGACTACGTGGTCGCGGGCGCCGAGGCAGGCAGCAAGCTCGACAAGGCCGAGGCGCTGGGCGTGCCGGTGCTGGACGAGGCCGGCATGCTGGCGCTGCTGGCAGAGGCCGGCGCCGCGCCGGCACAGGAATAACCGGGGAAACAACCATGATCCGCGAGATTCTCAAGATGGGCGATCCGCGCCTGCTGCAGGTGGCGCGGCCGGTGGAGCGCTTCAATACGCCGGAGCTGCGCACGCTGATCGAAGACATGTTCGACACCATGGACCACGCCAACGGCGCGGGCCTGGCCGCGCCGCAGATCGGCGTGGACCTGCAGGTGGTGATCTTCGGCTTCGACCGCAACCCGCGCTACCCGGACGCGCCGACCGTGCCCAAGACAGTGCTGATCAATCCGGTGCTGGAAATGGAGTCCGACGAGATGGAGGACGGCTGGGAGGGCTGCCTGTCCGTCCCCGGCCTGCGCGGCGTGGTGCCGCGCCACCTGCGGCTGAAGTACAGCGGCCATGACCTGATGGGCAACCGCATCGAGCGCGTGGCCGAGGGCTTCCATGCGCGTGTGGTGCAGCATGAGTGCGACCACCTGCAGGGGATCCTCTATCCGATGCGGATCAAGGACTTCAGGCAGTTTGGGTTTACGGAGGTGTTGTTTCCGGATCTGCCGCCGAATAACGACGATTGAAGAGCTGTGCGGCGCGGTATCGAACCCGCGCAAGGCGCAAAAAAACCGGTCCCCAGGACCGGTTTTTTTGTGTCGGCGAATTCCGGAATCAGAACTTCTCAAACTGCCCCAGGAACCGCCACTTGCCCGGCGGCAGGTCCCCCAGCACCACGCGTCCCATGCGCACGCGCTTGAGGCCGACCACCTGCAGCCCGACCTGCTCGCACATCCGACGGATCTGGCGCTTGCGGCCTTCGCGCAGCACGAAGCGCAGCTGCTCCTCGTTCTGCCAGCTCACCTTGGCCGGCTTGAGGGGAACGCCATCCAGCGACAGCCCGTGGCGCAGCAGCTCGAGATCATCGGCCGGGAATTCCGCGCTGATATTGCGCTCGACCACGCCCTGCGGCGAGTGCCAGATCACGCGCACCAGGTATTCCTTCTCGACGGTCGAATCCTCGCCGATCAGCGCGCGCGCGACGCGGCCGTCCTGCGTCAGCACCAGCAGGCCGGTTGAGTCGATATCAAGGCGGCCGGCGGGTGCCAGGCTCTTGCGTTGCCACGGGGCAAAGCGCTTGCGCGTGGGGTCGCCTTCCCACTGGTTCTCGGGGGCGAACAGCACCGCGGCCGGCTCGTAGCCGTCTTCGGCCTGGCCGGAGACGTAGCCCACCGGCTTGTTCAGCAGCACCGTGACACGCTCGCCTTGTTCGGAGCGCGCTTCCTGCATGATCTCGATCTCGGCGTCGGGGCGGATGCGGCTGCCCAGTTCGGTCACGGGCTTGCCGTCGACCAGCACCCAGCCGTGCGGGATCCATTCGTCGGCTTCGCGGCGCGAGCACAGGCCCAGTTCGGACATGCGCTTGGACAGGCGCACCAGGCCATCGTCGTGGCTGGACTCGGCGCGGGCGGGCTTTTCCTGGCGCGCGGCCGGTGCCTGCTGGCGTGCCGGGCCTGCGGTGCGGATGCGGTCGGCGGTGTCGCTGAAGCGGCGTGCCGGCGCGGTGCCTTCACGGCGGCGCTCGCCCGACGGCGCGGGGCGCGGGCGCTGGTCGTCATCGCCATAACGGCGCGGACGCGAGTCGGCGCCTTCGAAGCGGCGGGGACGGTTCTCGTCGTCGCCATAGCGGCGCGGGCGCGAGTCGGCGCCTTCGAAGCGGCGAGGGCGGTTCTCGTCATCGCCAACGCGGCGCGGACGCGATTCGGCGCCTTCGAAACGGCGGGGGCGGTTGTTGTCCTCGCCAGCACGGCGCGGCGGACGCGAATCACCGCCCTCGAAGCGGCGCGGCGGGCGCGCTTCGCCGCCTTCGAAACGGCGCGGACGTGCCTCGCCGCGATCGTCGCCCGTGCGGCGCGGGCGGTTGTCGTCGTCGCCAAAACGGCGCGGCGGACGCGAATCGCCGCCCTCGAAACGGCGCGGACGTGCCTCGCCGCGATCGTCGCCCGTGCGGCGCGGGCGGTTGTCGTCGTCGCCAAAGCGGCGCGGCGGACGCGAATCGCCGCCCTCGAAACGGCGCGGACGTGCCTCGCCGCGATCGTCGCCCGTGCGGCGCGGGCGGTTGTCGTCGTCGCCAAAGCGGCGCGGCGGACGCGCCTCGCCGCCTTCGAAGCGGCGCGGACGTGCCTCGCCCCGGTCATCGCCATAACGGCGGGGACGGCTTTCGTCATCGCCGAAGCGGCGCGGACGCGCCTCGCCGCCTTCCGGGCGGCGCGGGCGTGCCTGGCGTTCGCCGTCAGCGGGACGCGGCGCGCGGGCCTGCGCTTCGCCCTGGGCCGGACGGCCGCCGGTCTTGCCGCCGGCGCGCTCCTGGGCGCGCTTGATGCCTTCGGAGACGGCTTGCACGCGCTTGCGGTTCAGGTCGGACACGCGCACGGGGCGGGTACCGGTCTTGCGCGCGGCCGTGCCGGTGTCGCTGGCGGCCTTGATACCTAGCGTCTTGCGCTTCGGCGAATTGCTGTCGGTCATATGTTGATGCTGCCCGCCCGCCTCAGATGGCGAGGGCGGCGAGCAAGTCCTGTTCAAGCTGAATCTGCAATCGGTTGTCGGCAGCCAGGCGGCTGCCGTCGACCAGGAACACGTCTTCGACGCGTTCGCCCAGGGTGTTGATGCGTGCCGTGTGGACGGATACGCGATGCCGTGCCAGTACGCGGGCGATGGCGTACAGCAGGCCGGTGCGGTCGTTGGCGGACAGCGACAGCAGGTAATACTGGCCGCGCTCGTCGGGGCGCAGGTCCACGCGCGGCTTGATCGGGAAGCTGCGCGACTGGCGCGACAGCCGCCCCTGCGTGGGTTCGGGCAGTGCGCCCTGCAGGCGCAGCCGCTCGCACAGTTCGTGCTCGACCAGCGCGATGATGTCGCGGTAGCTGCCGCCGTCGCCGGCCATGCCGGGGTCGGTGACCTGGAACGTGTCCAGCGCGTAGCCGTGGCGCGTGGTGTGGATCTTGGCGTCCTGGATCGAGAATGCCTTGCGCTCGAAGTAGCCGCAGATGCGCGCGAACAGGTCGGGCTGGTCCTTGACGTAGACCGCCACCTGCAGGCCTTCGCCGGCGGGGGAGACGCGTGCCTTGACCACCGGCGTGGGGCTGTCCACCTTGTTGTACAGGTGGCGCGTGAGCCAGGCGATATCGTGCGAATCGTGGCGCAGGAAGAAAGCCACGTCGAGCTGCGCCCACAGGGACTTGCCCAGCGCCGGGTCGAAGGCCTTCAGGCGCAGCTCGGAGATGGTGTCTTCCTTGCGCTGGGACCACAGCGAATGCGAATCCACGCGCGCGCCGCCGAGCACGCGCAGCGTGATGTGGTACAGGTCTTCCAGCAGCTTGCCCTTCCACGCGTTCCATACCTTGGGGCTGGTGCCGCGGATGTCGGCCACGGTCAGCAGGTAGAGCGCGGTCAGGTAGCGTTCGCTGCCGACCACGCGGGCAAAGGCGTGGATCACATCGGGATCGGTCAGGTCCTGCTTCTGCGCCACGTGGCTCATGGTCAGGTGGTGCTCGACCAGCCAGCAGACCAGGTCGGCGTCTTCGCGCGCAATGCCGTGCTGCTTGCAGAAGCGGCGCGCATCCACGGTGCCAAGCTTCGAGTGGTCGCCGCCGCGGCCCTTGGCGATGTCGTGGAACAGCGCTGCCACCCACAGCACCCACGGCTTGTCGAAGCTGGCCATCAGCTGGCTGCAGAACGGGAACTCGTGGGTGTGCTCGACGATGGCGAAGCGGCGCATGTTGCGCACCACCATCAGGATGTGCTGGTCCACGGTGTAGACGTGGAACAGGTCGTGCTGCATCTGGCCGACGATGCGCCGGAAGTTGATCAGGTAGCGGCCCAGCACGCTGGTCTGGTTCATCAGGCGCAGCGCGTGGGTGATGCCCTGCGGCTCCTGCATGATGGCCAGGAACAGGCGGCGGTTTTCCGGATCGTTGCGCCAGCCCGCATTCATCACGGTGCGCGCGTTGTACAGCCCGCGCAGCGTGCGCGGCGACAGGCCTTTCACGCCGGGCGTGCGCTGGTACAGCAGGAAGGTTTCCAGGATCGCGTGCGGGTCGCGTTCATAGATGTCGTCGCTGGTGATTTCCAGCATGCCCTGGCGCTCGACAAAGCGCTCGTTGAGCACGCGCGTCACCTGAGACTCGCTCGGGAACAGCATCGCCTCGATGTTCAGCAGCAGCACGCTGTTGAGCTGCGTGACCGCCTTGGCCGCCCAGTAGTAGCGGCGCATCAGTTGTTCGCTGGCGCGCTTGCTGGTGGTCTGGCGATAGCCGAAGGACTCCGCCAGCGCGGTCTGCAGGTCGAATACCAGCACGTCCTGGCGCCGGCCGGCCACCAGGTGCAGGCGCGCGCGGATGGTCTTGAGCAGGCGCTCGTTGCGCGCGAGCTCCTGCGCTTCGCGCTGCGTCAGCAGGCCGCGCTCGAAAAGTTCTTTCCAGCTGTCGCCCAGGCCCGCCGCCTTGGTCATCCACAGGATCACCTGCAGATCGCGCAGGCCGCCGGGGCTTTCCTTGCAGTTGGGCTCGAGCGAGTAGGGCGTGTCCTGGTACTTGGCGTGGCGCTGGCGCATTTCCAGCAGCTTGGCCTGGAAGAACGCGGCCGGGTCCAGGTCGGCGAGGTAGCGCGTACGCATCGACTCGAACAGCTTGCGGCTGCCGGTCAGCAGCCGCGCTTCCAGCAGCGAGGTCTGGATGGTGACGTCCTGGCGCGACTCGCGGATGCAATCGTCCACGGTGCGCACCGAAGAGCCGATCTCCAGCCCGAGGTCCCAGCACAGGCCGATAAAGCGCTCCAGGCGCCCGGTGGTGTCCTGGTCTGGCTCGGCGGGCAGCAACAGCAGCACGTCGACGTCGGAGTAAGGCAGCAGCTCGCCGCGGCCATAGCCGCCCACCGCCACCAGCGCCGCGCCCGCGGGCATCCCCAGGCCGCGCCAGGCTTCCACCAGCCCGGCGTCGACGGCGCGGCGCAGCCGCGTGATCAGCGTGCCGACATTGGCGCTGATGTTGAAGTCGGCAAACAGTGCCTGCTTGTCGGCTTTGAGCTGGTCGCGCACGCGCGCGGCGAGCAGCAGTTCCGGCGTGGTGTCCATGTTGGTGGCGGGCTCGGCGAGCGGATGGGTGGGCACGGCTGGAAAAAGAAAGGCGCCCGGTCAGGCGCCCCTGGCTTCAGTGCGACCTCAGGCCGCGACGGAATCGGTGATAAAGGCCGGCGGCGCCGGGCTCCCGGCCGATACCGTGAGGACCTCGTAGCCGGTCTCCGTGACCAGCACGGTGTGCTCCCACTGCGCCGACAGGCTGCGGTCGCGGGTCTTGACCGTCCACTGGTCGGGCATGGTGCGGATATCGCGCTTGCCGGCGTTGATCATCGGCTCAATGGTGAAGATCATGCCGGCCTTGATCTCGGCGCCGGTGCCCGGGCGGCCGTAGTGCAGGATCTGCGGGTCTTCGTGGAAGTTCTTGCCGATGCCGTGGCCGCAGTACTCGCGCACCACGCTGTAGCCGGCGGCTTCGGCGTGTATCTGGATGGCGTGGCCGATGTCGCCCAGACGGGCGCCGTGGCGAACCTGCGCGATACCCTTCCACATGCATTCATAGGTCACCTGCGACAGGCGCTTGGCCAGGATCGAGCCCTCGCCGACGATGAACATGCGGCTGTTGTCGCCGTAGTAGCCTTCCTTGGTGATGACCGTGATGTCCAGGTTGATCGCGTCACCGTTCTTCAGCACGCGGTCGCCCGGAATGCCATGGCAGATCACGTCGTTGACCGAGGTGCAGATCGCGCCGGGGAAGGGCGGATAGCCGGGGGGGGCATAGTTCAGGCACGCCGACACAGTGCCTTGCACTTCACGCATGTAGGCGTGGCACAGGCGGTCGATCTCGCCGGTGGTGATACCTGGCTGAACGAAGGGCGTGATGTAGTCGAGGACCTCGGACCCAAGGCGGCAAGCCACGCGCATCTGGGCGATGTCTTCGGCGGTGTTCAGGTGAATGCTCATGCTGCGTCGCCAAAAAAGTGATGGCGAGGCCACTGGCCGCGCCGAAATCGAAAGGTCAATGTAGGATTATCGCACCATCGGGGCCAGATCGCAGCCTGTGCGCGCCGGTGCTGGGCGGAGTCCGCAGGGCGCCAGGAAGCCGGGCGGCTTGAGTGGGCCGCACTTTTGTTGCTACAATAGCGGGCTGACTTGGTTGCGGCGCAGCATTGCGTGCGCCAGGCCGGTATTTTGCAGGATTATTCCTGCTGTCGTTTGAAGAAATCGCTGGCCCGCCTATCCGGGGTGTTCCTTTTCAGGAATGTCGGGGCGGGCTTCAGACCTAACCCTCTGGAGTTTTACATGTCCGTTACCATGCGCGAAATGCTGGAAGCCGGTTGCCACTTCGGCCACCAGACCCGCTTCTGGAACCCGAAGATGGCCCCCTTCATCTTCGGTCATCGCAACAAGATCCACATCATCAACCTCGAAAAGACGTTGCCGATGTTCCAGGACGCAATGAAGTACGTGCGTCAGCTGGCAGCCAATCGCGGCACCATCCTTTTCGTGGGCACCAAGCGCCAGTCGCGCGAAATCCTGGCTGAAGAAGCTGGCCGTGCCGGCATGCCCTACGTCGACGCCCGCTGGCTCGGCGGCATGCTGACCAACTTCAAGACGGTCAAGACCTCGATCAAGCGCCTGAAGGATATGGAAGCCGCCAAGGAAGCCGGCGCGCTGGAAACCATGAGCAAGAAGGAAGCGCTGATGTTCGAGCGCGAGATGCTCAAGCTGGAAAAGTCGATCGGCGGCATCAAGGACATGGGCGGCGTTCCGGACGCGATCTTCGTGGTCGACGTCGGCTACCACAAGATTGCCGTGACCGAAGCCAACAAGCTGGGCGTGCCGGTGATCGGCGTGGTTGATACCAACCACTCGCCGGAAGGCATCGACTACGTGATCCCGGGCAACGACGACTCGAGCAAGGCCGTGGCCCTGTACGTGCGCGGCGTGGCCGACGCGATCCTGGAAGGCCGTGCCAACGCGGTGCAGGAAGTGGTTGAAGCCGCTCGCGGCGGCGACGACGAATTCGTCGAAGTGCAGGAAGGCTGATTGCCCGCCGCCTGATTGCCGGAAAGGAACCCGCTAGCGCGCATCGTCACCGCACGACAGACAAGCAACGCTTGCCGCCCGTCATCACGGGCTGCGCGCAAGGCGAAAGCCGGGGTACGCCGGCAGCCGGGCAAGAAGGGCAATTAAAAGGGGGCACATCTGGCGCCCCCTTTTTTTGAATTTGAATTGTTGTCATCCGCCGCAGGCAGTATCTGCCGCGGGTGTGCTGTAGACCCACCGACCGGGTGCCGCAGGCGACTGCCGGCAGCCGGCGTGAACCATTCAAGGAGTGACAAATGGCGGCAATTACCGCAAGCATGGTTGCAGAACTGCGCGCGAAGACCGACGCGCCGATGATGGAATGCAAGAAGGCCCTGACCGAGGCCGACGGCGACCTGGACAAGGCCGAAGAGCTGCTGCGCGTCAAGCTGGGCAACAAGGCCAGCAAGGCCGCCTCGCGCGTGACTGCCGAAGGCGTGGTCGCATCGTTCATCGACGGCACCACCGGCGTGCTGGTCGAACTGAACTGCGAGACCGATTTCGTCTCCAAGAATGACGACTTCCTGGCGTTCTCGGCCAAGGTCGCCGAACTGATCGCCAAGCAGAACCCGGCCGACGTGGCCGCCCTGTCGGCGCTGGAAATCGACGGCGTGAGCGTTGAAGCCACCCGCACGGCCCTGATCGGCAAGATCGGCGAGAACCTGACGATCCGCCGCTTTGCCCGCTACGCCAACGGCGGCAAGCTGGTTTCGTACCTGCACGGCACCCGCATCGGCGTGATGGTCGAGTTCGATGGCGACGAAGCCGCCGCCAAGGACGTGGCCATGCACGTGGCCGCCATGAAGCCGGTGTCGCTGTCGGCCGAGCAGGTCCCCGCCGACCTGATCGCCAAGGAGCGCAGCATTGCCGAGCAGAAGGCTGCCGAGTCGGGCAAGCCCGCCGAGATCGTCGCCAAGATGGTCGAGGGTTCGGTGCAGAAGTACCTGAAGGAAGTCTCGCTGTTCAACCAGCCGTTCGTGAAGAACGACAAGCAGACGGTTGAGCAGATGCTGAAGGCCGCCAACACGACCGTGAAGGGCTTCACCCTGTTCGTGGTGGGCGAAGGCATCGAGAAGAAGCAGGACGACTTCGCCGCTGAAGTGGCCGCCCAGGTGGCCGCTGCCCAGAAGGGCTGATGTCCGGGGCGCCGCGGACTGCCCGTTCGGGCTGGTCCGGGCGCCTATAATGCCGCAGGGGCGCCGTAAGGTGCCCCTCTGCATAAGTAGTGCGACGCTGCGCAGGCCGCGTTGCACCGCAGCAGCCAGTTTCCGTGGTGGTCCGGCAGTCCGGGGCACCCCGAAAACCGGCTTTCTTCCGCCGGCGGCACGAGGATCCGTGCCGCCGGTGCCAAAACATACGTCTCAAGATCGTCTCAACCGAGCGATTTGCTCCTGTCCGAGGGTGAACATGCCAGCCTACAAGCGCGTCCTTCTGAAACTGTCCGGTGAAGCCCTGATGGGCGACGATGCCTTCGGCATCAACCGCTCCACCATCGAGGCGATGGTGAACGACATTGCCGAGATCGTGAAGCTCGGCGTGCAGGTCGCGGTGGTCATCGGCGGCGGCAACATCTTCCGCGGCGTCGCCGGCGGCGCCGCCGGCATGGACCGCGCCACCGCGGACTACATGGGCATGCTGGCCACCATGATGAACGCACTGGCGCTGCAGGACGCGATGCGCCACGCCAATATCGAGGGCCGCGTGCAGTCCGCGCTGCGCATGGACCAGGTGGTCGAGCCCTATATCCGCCCGCGCGCGATCCGCCAGCTGGAAGAGGGCAAGGTGGTGATCTTCGCCGCCGGCACCGGCAACCCGTTCTTCACCACCGACACCGCCGCCGCGCTGCGTGGCTCGGAAATCGGTGCCGAGGTCGTGCTCAAGGCGACCAAGGTGGACGGCGTGTACACCGCCGACCCCAAGAAGGACCCGAGCGCGACGCGCTACACCACCATCAGCTTCGACGAGGCCATCTCGCGCAATCTGCAAGTGATGGACGCCACCGCCTTCGCCCTGTGCCGCGACCAGAAGCTGCCGATCAGGGTGTTCTCGATCGTCAAGCCGGGCGCGCTCAAGCGCATCATCCTGGGCGAGGACGAAGGTACGCTGGTGCACGTCTGAGGCAGGGCGCCAGACGCCGGGCTGCTGGCATCCGGCCGGGCAAAGGGTAGAATGATTCATTTTCGATCCCCGCCAGGGGGATCATGGTTGGCTGATTTCCGGAGGTAAAAATGAGCGTCGCCGACACAAAGAAGAGCGTCGAGCAGAAAATGCAGAAGTCGATCGAAGCCTTCAAGGCCGATTTGGCGAAGATCCGCACTGGCCGTGCCCATACCGGCCTGCTTGACCACGTTCAGGTGGACTACTACGGCTCGATGGTTCCCATCAGCCAGGTCGCGGCAGTCGGCCTGGCCGATGCGCGTACCATCACGGTGCAGCCTTGGGAAAAGAAGATGGTGGGCGCGGTCGAGAAGGCCATCCGCGACTGCGACCTGGGCCTGAACCCGGCCACCATGGGTGAAGTGATCCGCGTGCCGATGCCCGCACTGACCGAAGAGCGCCGCAAGGAGCTGACCAAGGTCGTCAAGGGCGAGGCCGAGGGCGCCAAGGTTGCCGTGCGCAACCTGCGCCGCGATGCCAACGAGCAGTTCAAGAAGCTGGTCAAGGACAAGACCATCTCCGAGGACGACGAGCGCCGCGGCCAGGACGAAGTGCAGAAGCTGACCGACAAGTACGTGGCCGAGATCGACAAGATGGTCGCCGAGAAAGAGAAGGAGATCATGACGGTCTGACCCCGTCCCGGCATGGCCGGGGCAGTCAACGACCGTCTGCCATCATGCAGCACATCAGTTCAACGCTCGACGTACCCGATACCTCCTACGTCCCCCGTCACGTTGCCATCATCATGGACGGCAACGGCCGCTGGGCGACCCAGCGGCACCTGCCGCGCGTTGCCGGGCACACCCGGGGGCTGGACGCGGTGCGCGCGGTGGTGGAAGCCAGCGCCGCCCGCGGCGTGCAGTTCCTGACGCTGTTCGCCTTCAGTTCCGAGAACTGGCGGCGCCCGGCGGACGAGGTCTCGTTCCTGATGCGGCTGTTCATGATGGCCCTGCGGCGCGAAGTGGTGAAGATGCACGCCAACAACATCCGGCTGCGGGTGGTGGGCGACCTGGCCCGCTTCAGCCCCCGCATCCAGCAGCTGATCCGCGATGCCGAGGCGCGCACGGCCGGCAACACCGGCCTGACCGTGACCATCGCCGCCAACTACGGCGGCCGCTGGGACCTGCTGCAGGCCATGCGCAAGATGCTGGCGCGCTCGCCCATGCTCGACCCGGCCTCGATCGACGAATCGGTGCTGGCGCCGCACCTGGCGATGGCCTATGCGCCGGAGCCGGATCTGTTCATCCGCACCGGCGGCGAACAGCGCATCAGCAACTTCCTGCTGTGGCAGCTGGCGTATTCCGAGCTGTATTTCACCGACGTTTTCTGGCCCGATTTCGACGCCGCGGAACTGGACAAGGCCTTCGCCTCGTACCGCCAGCGCGAACGCCGTTTCGGCCGCACCAGCGCACAGCTGGTCGCCCCGGGACTATCGGGTACGGCCTGAGCCTGGCTACTCCAACCACTCACGGGACTGCAGCGCATGCTCCTCACCCGCGTCATCACCGCCCTGTGCCTGTTGCTGCTGATCCTGCCAATCCTGTTCCTGGCGCCGCCCGCGGCACTGGCCGGGCTGGTGGCCGTGATCGTGCTGCTGGCCGGCTGGGAATTCGGCCGCCTGATCGGGCTGCGCGGGCCGTGGCCCTATGTCTATGCGCTGGCATGCCTGATCGCGGCCATTGCCTGGCATGACCTGCCGCTGCGCCACGCCACCACCTGGCTGCTCGAAGCCGCGGTAGTGTGCTGGGGCATCGCAGTGGTGCTGCTGGCGCGCGGCGTGCGGTCCGCGACGCCGTCGTTCACCGCCCTGGGCGCGGTGCTGGGGCTGGTGATGCTGCCCGCCTTCGCCCATGCCACCATGATCCTGCGCGGCGCCGGCATCGGCGTGCTGCTGACCGCGGCCGTGCTGGTGTGGGCGGCCGATATCGGCGCGTATTTCACCGGCAAGGCCATCGGCCGGCGCAAGCTTGCGCCTGGCATCAGCCCGGGCAAGTCCTGGGAAGGCGCCATCGGCGGCTGGCTGCTGGCGCTGGTGATCGGCCTGGCGCTCGCCGCCAGCCATGCCTTTGCACCGACCTGGTTCTCCGCGATGGGCGACCGCGGCGGGCTGGCCTACGTGGCGGTGCTGACCACGCTGCTGGTCGCCGCGAGCGTGGTCGGCGACCTGTTCGAATCGCTGCTCAAGCGCCAGGTCGGCAAGAAGGACAGCAGCCGGCTGCTGCCCGGCCATGGCGGCGTGCTGGACCGCATCGACGCCTTGCTGCCAGTGTTCCCGCTGGCGGCCCTGATGCTGATTTTTCTCTGAAGCCGTCTGCTATGCATCGCATTACCATCCTGGGCGCCACCGGCTCCATTGGCGAAAGCACGCTCGACGTCGTCAGGCGCCATGCCGACCGCTATGTGGTGCATGCACTGACCGCCCACCGGCAGGTGCGCAAGCTGGCTGACCAGTGCGTTGAATTCCGCCCGGCCCGCGCCGTGGTGGGGACCGCCGAGGCAGCGCTCGAACTGGAAACCCTGCTGCGCGATGCCGGCGTGAAGACCGAGGTCAGCCACGGCGAAGCCGCGCTGGAATCCGTGGCCGCCGATGCGCAGACCGATTCGGTGATGGCCGCCATCGTCGGCGCCGCCGGCCTGCGCCCGACGCTGGCGGCAGCACGTGCCGGCAAGCGCGTGCTGCTGGCCAACAAGGAAGCGCTGGTGATGTCCGGGCGCATCTTCATGGATGCGGTGCGCGAGCACGGCGCCACCTTGCTGCCGATCGACAGCGAGCACAACGCCATCTTCCAGTGCCTGCCGGCCGACGATCCGCGCTACGGCCGGGGCGTTGCCAGGGTGCTGCTGACCGCGTCGGGCGGGCCGTTCCGCACGCGCGACCCGGCCACGCTGCACGATATCTCCCCCGACCAGGCCTGCGCCCATCCCAACTGGGTCATGGGCCGCAAGATCTCGGTCGATTCCGCCACCATGATGAACAAGGGCCTCGAAGTCATCGAGGCGCACTGGCTGTTCGGTGCCCCCGCCGAGCGCATCGAGGTACTGATCCATCCGCAGAGCATCGTGCATTCGATGGTGGCCTACACCGACGGCTCGGTGCTGGCGCAACTGGGCAACCCGGACATGCGCACGCCGATCGCCTATGGCCTGGCGTATCCGGAGCGGATCGATGCGGGGGTCACGCCGCTGGACCTGACCGTGGCTGGGGGCTTGCATTTCGAGAAGCCGGACCTGGTGCGCTTCCCGTGCCTGGGCCTGGCCTTCGATGCACTGCGCGCCGGCGGTGTGGCGCCGGCGGCCCTCAATGCAGCCAACGAGGTGGCGGTCGAGGCATTCCTGGGCGGTACAGTGCGCTTCACGGACATTGCCGGTATCGTCCGGCAGGTGCTTGAGGCGACACCCCAGGGGTCTGCCGATACGCTCGAAGCGGTGCTGTCAGCCGACGCGCTGGCGCGCGAGGCGGCACGCGAGGGCGTGGCCGCCCTGGCTGCAAAGCGCTGATCCGGCGGGGCGGCTTGCCGCATCTGCGACAATAGCGGCTGCGGCGGCCCCGGATCCCCCGGGGCCCGGCGCGCCAGTCCTGCCATCGTTACCGACGTCCCGACTCCATGCAAACCGTACTCGCTTTCATCGTTGCCCTGTGCGTGCTGATCTATGTGCACGAAATGGGGCACTACCTCGCCGCGCGCGCCTGCGGCGTGAAGGTGCTGCGTTTCTCGATCGGCTTCGGGCGGCCCTTGCTGCGCTGGATCTCGAAAAGCCGCGACCGGACCGAATGGACGGTGGCGGCGATCCCGCTGGGCGGTTATGTCAAGATGCTGGACGAGCGCGAGGTCGACCCCGAGCGCGACACGCCGATCGACCCGGCCGACCTGCCGCGGGCTTTCAACCGCCAGCCGGTCGGCAAGCGCTTCGTGATCGTGGCGGCCGGCCCGCTGGCCAATTTTGCACTGGCAATCGTGCTGTATTTCGCGCTCTTTGCCGGCGGCATGCGCGAGCCCGTGCCGGTGGTGGCGGCGCCCGCGGCCGGCACCATGGCGGCGCAGGCCGGCGTGCGCGAAGGCGACCGGGTGCTGTCGCTGACCGCCAATGACCATACCGAAGCAGTGCGATCCTGGAATGACCTGCGCATGGCCGTATTCGCCGAGGGCTTTGGCGATGCGCGCGCCGTGCTGCGCGTGCGCGGCGCCGACGGGGCCGAGCGCGACGTAACGCTGCCGCGCCTGCCCAATACCGGCGGCAATCCCGAGCAGGATCCGCTGGCCACGCTGGGCCTGAACCTGAAGGGCGGGCCGGTGACGATTACCGAGGTGCTGCCGGACTCGGCCGCCGAGCGCGCCGGACTGAAAAAGGACGACCGCATCGTTGCCTGGCAGGGCAGCCCGCTCACGCAGGCCAGCGCGCTGATCAAGGCGGTGCGCAGCCAGCCCGGCCAGACCGTGACACTGGGCATCGAGCGCGACGGCAAGCGCCTGGACGTGCCGGTGACGCTAGACACCGCCGTGGCGCGCGATGGCGCCAAGGACGCGAGTGGCGCCACCGCGGCGCCGGCGGGCAAGCTCGGCGCGGCGCTCAGCCAGGCGGTGCAGATGGAAACCGTGCGCTACCGGCCGGACCAGGCGCTGGCGCGCGCGGCCGGCCAGGTCTGGGACACCAGCGCGCTCTCGCTCAAGCTGCTGGGCAAGATGCTGGTGGGGCAGGCTTCGCTGCAGAACCTGAGCGGTCCGCTGACCGTGGCGGACTACGCGGGGCGTGCCGCGAACCTTGGCCTGCAGGCCTTTGTCAGCTTCCTGGCACTGGTCAGCGTAAGCCTTGGCGTACTCAATTTGTTACCCATTCCGGTTCTGGATGGGGGGCATTTGCTGTATTATTGCGTGGAATTTTTGACTGGCCGGCCCGTCCCAGACCACTGGCAGGCAATGCTGCAGAAGGTTGGCATCGCCTGCATCTTGCTCCTGACTTCGCTCGCTTTGTTCAATGACGTCAGCCGAATGTTTCTGGCGAACGGCTAGAAACGTGTGTCGGCAAGGGGGCGGTGGTGTCGTCGGGCACCGTCGCCAGGGACGGCATTTGCCAGGCGCAGTCCGAAGGCATCGGAGCGCAATCCTGGATGGAATCAAAGAGGGGATCAACATTGATCAGACATAAGCGCATTTCGCTGGGCTTGCTGGCGAGTGCCGTTATTGCAGCCTGGAGCCCGGCGGGCTGGGCTGCCGATCCGTTCGTCGTCAGGGACATCCGCGTTGAGGGCCTGCAACGCGTCGAGCCGGGTACCGTGTTTGGCTACCTGCCAGTGCGCGTCGGTGAGACCTTCACCGATGACAAGGGCGCCGACGCCATCCGTGCCCTCTACAATACCGGCTTCTTCAAGGACGTGCAGATCCGCGCCGAGGAAGGCGTGCTGGTGGTCCAGGTCGAAGAGCGGCCGGCGATCTCGCAGCTCGAATTCGTCGGCATCAAGGAATTCGACAAGGACACGCTGCGCCGTTCGCTGCGTGCCGTTGGCGTGGCCGAAGCCCGTTACTACGACAAGGCACTGATCGACAAGGCCGAGCAGGAGCTCAAGCGCCAGTACGTCGCGCGCGGCTACTATGCCGCCGACGTGCAGACCACGATCACGCCGGTGGACCGCAACCGTGTCTCGGTCGTGTTCAACGTGGATGAAGGCCCGGTCGCCAAGATCCGCCAGATCAATATCGTCGGCAACAAGGCTTTCAAGGAAGGCACGCTGCGCGACGAGATGCAGCTGTCCACGCCGAACTGGCTGTCCTGGTACACCAAGAACGACCTGTATTCCAAGCAGAAGCTGACCGCCGACCTGGAAGCGCTGCGCTCGTTCTACCTGAACCGCGGCTACCTGGAGTTCGCGATCGAGTCGACCCAGGTGTCGATCACGCCGGACAAGAAGGACATCTTCCTGACGCTGAACATCAAGGAAGGCGACCAGTACAAGGTGTCCGACGTGCGCCTGGCGGGCGAGCTGCTCGGCAAGCAGGAGGAAATGGAAAAACTGCTGCAGCTGAAGAAGGGCGATATTTTCTCGTCCGAGAAGCTGACGCAGAGCACCAAGGCCATCACCGACCTGCTGGGCACCTACGGCTACGCGTTCACCACCATCAACCCGCAGCCGCAGATCGACAAGGAAAAGCGTGAAGTCGCGCTGACCCTGATGGTCGACCCGGGCCGCCGCGTCTACGTGCGCCGCGTCAACGTGGTGGGCAACAGCAAGACCCGCGACGAAGTGGTGCGCCGCGAGATGCGCCAGATGGAAAGCTCGTGGTTCGACAGCGAGAAGCTCACGCAGTCGCAAGCCCGTATCAACCGTACCGGCTACTTCACCGACACCAACATCACCACCGAGGACGTGCCGGGCGCGCCCGACCAGGTCGATGTGAACGTCAACGTGACTGAAAAGCCGACCGGCCAGATCAGCCTGGGCGTGGGCTTCTCGTCCACCGACAAGCTGGTGCTGCAGGCCGGCCTGCGCCAGGACAACGTGTTTGGCTCCGGCACCAGCCTGGGCCTGGACGTGAACACGGCCAAGTCGTTCCGTACCATCGCGCTGACGCAGTACGACCCGTATTTCACGGTGGACGGCATCAGCCGCTCGACCGACATTTACTACCGTACTTCGCGCCCGCTGTACTACACCGGCGACCAGGACTACAAGATCGTGTCCGCCGGTGGTGGCTTCAAGTTCGGCGTGCCGTTCTCGGAAGTCGATACGGTGTTCTTCGGCATCGGCTATGAACGGACCCAGGTGTATACCTCGGTCAACACGCCGAGCCAGTACACCGACTGGCTGAACAAGATCGGCAAGAGTTCCGGCGACGGCATCAACAACTTCCCGTTCACCATCGGCTGGGCACGTGACCGCCGCGACAGCGCGCTGGTGCCGACCAAGGGCCCGTACACCCAGGCCAACCTGGAAGTCGGGCTGCCGGGCGGCGATACGCAGTACTACCGCGCCAGCGTGCAGCAGCAGTACTTCTATCCGATCTCGAAGTCCTTCACGCTGGCACTGAACGGCGAAGTCGCGTACGGCCACGGCTATGGCAACACGCCGTTCCCGGTGTTCAAGTACTTCTACGCCGGTGGTATCGGCTCGGTGCGTGGCTACCAGACCAGCACGCTGGGCCCGAAGGACCAGAATGGCAACCCGGTGGGCGGTGCCTCGAAGATGATCGGCAACGTCGAGTTCATCTTCCCGCTGCCGGGCTCGGGCGTGGACCGCACGCTGCGCCTGTTCACGTTCTTTGACTTCGGTAATGTCTACCAGGAAGGTCAGCCGCTGAGCTTCAGCGAGCTGAAGTACTCGACTGGCTTTGGCATGTCGTGGTTGTCGCCGATTGGCCCGCTGAAGATCAGCATGGGCTTCCCGCTCAATCGCGACACCAATGACAAGGTCCAGCGCTTCCAGTTCCAGATCGGCACGGCATTCTGATTCTGATAAAGGATCTGTTTCAAATGATTACAACATCCAAACTGGTCAAATCCCTGGGCGCCGCCGCGCTCGCCACCGCTGCCATCTGCGCCGCGGTGCCGGCCTCGGCCCAGGAGGCGCGCATTGCCGCCGTGAACTCCGAACGCATCCTGCGCGACTCGCAGCCGGCCAAGGCTGCCCAGGTCAAGCTGGAGCAGGAATTCTCCAAGCGCGACCGCGAGCTGCAGGACATGGCCCAGAAGATCAAGGGCATGGCCGACAAGCTCGACAAGGACACGGCCGTGCTGGCCGACTCCGACCGCCAGCGCCGCCAGCGCGAAGTGGCCGACCTTGACCGCGAGTTCCAGCGCAAGCAGCGCGAGTTCCGCGAGGACCTGAACCAGCGCCGCAATGAAGAACTGGCACAGGTGCTGGAGCGCGCCAACCGCGTGATCCGCCAGCTGGCCGAGCAGCGCAAGTACGACCTGATCGTGCAGGAAGCGGTATACGTGAACCCGCGCATCGACATCACCGACGACGTGATGAAGGCGCTGAACGCCGGCGCCCGCTAAGCCGCACCGGTCCTCACGTTCCTTCGTCTTTCGTTTTTTTAGGAAGTACCGCCATGCAGACACCCACACTGGGTCAGCTCGCCACCGAGAACGGCGCGCAGGTTGTGGGTGACCCCGACCTGGCGATCGTCGGCCTGGCTCCCCTGGACCAGGCCGGACCGGGCGAGCTCTCGTTCCTGTCCAATCCGCTCTACCTGCAGCAGGCGCTGGATTCGCAGGCCGGCGCCGTGATTGTCTCGGCAGCCGACCTCGAGCGCGTTCGCGCCGAGGGCAGGGCCGACGGCCGCAACTGGCTGGTGGCGCGCAATCCCTACGTATGCTTTGCCCGCGTGGCGCAGCGTTTTGACCGCGCGGCCAACACCGATACCCGCACCGGCATCGATCCGCGCGCGACCGTGGCGCCTGACGCGGTGGTGCCGGCTTCGTGCTACATCGGCCCCAACGTGGTCATCGAGCGCGGTGCGCGCCTGGGCGAGCGGGTGCGCATCCTGGCCAACGGCTATGTCGGCGCGCAGGCAGAGATCGGCGACGATTCGCTGCTCTATGCCAACGTTTCGGTCTACCACGATTGCGTGGTCGGCGCCCGCGCCATCCTGCACAGCGGCGTGGTGATCGGCGCGGACGGCTTTGGCTTTGCGCCGGACATCGGCGCAACCGGCGTGGAATACGTAAAGATCCCGCAAACGGGACGCGCGGTGCTGGGCAATGACGTGGAGGTCGGCGCCAATACGGCAATCGACCGCGGCGCCATGGCCGACACCGTGATCGAGGACGGCTGCAAGATCGACAACCAGGTCCAGATCGCGCATAACGTGCGTGTCGGCGCCCATACGGTCATCGCCGGCTGCGCCGCGGTATCAGGCAGCACGCGCATCGGGCGCTTCTGCGTGATCGGCGGAGCGGCCAATTTTTCCGGCCACCTGAATATTGCCGACCGCACCACGGTGTCGGGCGGCACCTCGATCACCAAATCCATTACCAAGCCCGGGGGGCATTTCACCAGCGTCTTCCCGTTCCTGCCGCACGGCGAGTGGGAGCGCAATGCAGCCATCGTGCGCGGCCTGACCAGGCTGCGCGAACGGGTGGTGGCGCTGGAACGCCGCCTGCGCGGCCAGGCCGCCGGGTCCCAACCCTCACAAGACTAAAGAGAAATCATCATGAGCGCGGCCGAAATCGATATCCGCAAGATCCTCAAACTGCTGCCGCACCGGTACCCGTTCCTGCTGGTGGACCGTGTGCTGGAGTTCGAGGCGCAGAAGCGGATCAAGACGCTGAAGAATGTCACCATCAACGAACCGTACTTCCAGGGCCATTTCCCGGAACAGCCGGTGATGCCGGGCGTGATGATCCTGGAAGCGCTGGCGCAGTCGGCCGGCCTGCTGACCTTCGGCGCCGACATGGAGCGCAAGGAAGGCGCGCTGTACTACTTTGTCGGCATCGACGGGGCCCGCTTCAAGCAGGTGGTGTACCCGGGCGACCAGCTGCACATGAACGTGACAGTCGAACGCTATATCCGCGGCATCTGGAAGTTCAAGGCGTTCGCCACGGTGGACGACAAGGTGGCCTGCGAGGCGGAGCTGATGTGCACCGTGAAGCAGGCCGAGTGAGGCCGCGCGCGGCCGGCGGCAGCGCCGCCGGCTGACTGCCGTGCCCCCGTGCAGCGGGGGCAAGCGGCCCGGACGGGAACCTTTGCCGCGCGCATTGGCCCATCCTTCACCAGACACACCACAGGACAGGACGTATGACGCAAATCCACCCCACCGCGCTGGTCGACCCGAAAGCAGAGCTGGCATCCGACGTGACCGTCGGCCCGTTCTCCATCGTCGGCCCCAACGTGCGGATCGGTAGCGGCACCCGGGTCGGCTCGCATACGACGGTCGAGGGTTACACCACGATCGGCGAGGGCAACACGATCGGTCCTTATGCATCGGTCGGCGGCGTGCCGCAGGACATGAAGTACCGCAACGAGCCGACCCGGCTCGAGATCGGCGACCGCAACACCATCCGCGAATTCACCACGATCCACACCGGCACGGTGCAGGACCGCGGCCTGACCAGCCTCGGCAACGACAACTGGATCATGGCCTACGTGCATATCGCGCATGACTGCACGGTCGGCAACCACACCGTGTTTTCCAGCAACGCGCAGATCGCCGGCCACGTTGAAGTGGGCGACTGGGCGATCCTGGGCGGCATGAGCGGCGTGCACCAGTTCGTGCGCATCGGCGCCCATGCGATGCTGGGCGGCGCCTCGGCGCTGGTGCAGGACGTGCCGCCGTTCGTGATCGCCGCGAGCGACAAGAGCGGCAACAAGGCTACGCCGCACGGCGTCAACGTCGAGGGGCTGCGCCGCCGCGGCTTCGACGCGGGCCAGATCGCCGCGCTGCGCCAGGCCTACAAGCTGCTTTACAAGTCCGACCTCAGCTTCGATGAGGCGCGCAATGAGATCACCGCCTTGCTGGGCCAATCCGATGCCGGCACTGCGGCGCCGCTGCGCGCGTTCGTCGACTTCCTTGCCGCCACCCAGCGCGGCATCGTACGCTGAGACCGGACCGCAATGGTCGACGCCGCAATTCGGGGTGGCTTGTCCACAGGCAACGGTAGCGCCGCGGGCAAGCGCGGCACCATCGCCATGGTGGCCGGCGAGGCCTCGGGCGACCTGCTGGCATCGTTGATGATGGGCGGGCTGCAGTCCCGCCTGGGCGATACGGTCGAGTACGCCGGCATCGGCGGCAAGCGCATGATGGCGCAGGGCTTCACCTCGCGCTGGCCGATGGAAACACTGTCGGTCAACGGCTATGTCGAGGTCTTGGGCTCGCTGCGCGAGATCCTGGCCACGCGGCGCGCGGTGCGCGACTGGCTGCTGGCCAATCCGCCGCAATGCTTTATCGGGGTTGACGCCCCGGACTTCAATTTCGGCCTGGAAGTGCCGCTGCGCCGTGCCGGCATCCCGGTGGTGCATTTTGTCAGCCCGTCGATCTGGGCCTGGCGCGGCGGGCGCATCCGCACCATCGCGCGCGCGGTGGACCACATCCTGTGCCTGTTCCCGTTCGAGCCGGAGATCTACGCCAAGGCCGGAATCCCGGCCACCTACGTGGGCCATCCGCTGGCTGACGTGATCCCGATGGTGCCCGACGTCGCCGGCGCGCGCGCCGAACTCGGCCTGCCGGCCGGGCACCGCATCGTCGCCGTGCTGCCGGGCAGCCGCCAGTCCGAAGTGCGCAACCTCGGCGCCACCTTCTTTGCCGCCATGGCTCGCATGCAGCGCATGGACCCGAACCTGGCGTTCGTGCTGCCGGTGGCGAGCGCGCAGCTGCGCGGCATCGTCGAGGAACTGCACGCGCAGTATCCAGAACTGCGCCTGACCATCGTCGACGGCAAGTCGCACCAGGCGATGGAGGCGGCCGACGTGGTGCTGCTGGCCAGCGGCACCGCCACGCTGGAAGCGGCGCTGTACAAGAAGCCCATGGTGATCTCGTACAAGGTGCCCTGGCTGACCGCGCAGATCATGAAGCGGCAGGGTTACCTCCCGTACGTGGGATTGCCTAATATCCTTTCAGGGCGCTTCGTCGTGCCGGAACTGCTGCAGGACGATGCCACGCCCGAGGCGCTGGCCCGCGAAACGCTGCTGCAGCTCAACGACGAGGGCAACACCGCCTTCCTCTACGAGCATTTCACCCGCATGCACGAGACGCTGAAGTGCAATACCGCGCAACTGGCCGCCGATGTAGTGGTGGATCTGATGCACAGCCGGGGGACCGTCTGATGGCGCGCCGCAATGCCGCTTCTCCCCAGATGGGCCTCGATCTCGCCCCGGCCGCTGCCGCCGTGCAGCGCCTGTGCGGCGTTGACGAAGCGGGCCGCGGCCCGCTGGCCGGGCCGGTCTATGCCGCCGCGGTGATACTGGACCCGAAGCGTCCGATTCGCGGGTTGGCCGACTCCAAGATCCTGACTGCCGCCAAGCGCGAGCAGCTCTACGAAAAGATCTGCGAACGCGCGCTGGGCTGGCATATCGCCTTTGCCACGGTCGAGGAGATCGATACGCTCAACATCCTGCACGCGAGCATGCTGGCAATGCAGCGTGCCGTGCAGGGGCTGGCCGCCAGCGGCATCGTGCCGGATCTGGTGCAGGTCGATGGCAATCGTTGCCCGCAGGTGCCGTTCCCGGTGGAAGCCATTGTCCAGGGCGATGCGCTGGTCAAGGCGATCTCGGCCGCGTCGATCCTGGCCAAGGTGGCGCGCGACCGCGAGCTGAGAGTGCTGCACGAGCGCTATCCGCAGTACGGCTTCGATTCGCACGTCGGCTATGGCACGCCGCAGCATCTGGCTGCGCTGGCTGAGTTCGGCGCCACGCCGCACCACCGCCGTTCGTTTGCGCCGGTGCGCGAGGCGCTGGCCCGGCTGCCCATGTTCACCGCCATGCCCGCCACCGCGGAAGTCATCGAGCCTGTCGCGACGGTATCCGTCACGGCCGCGCAGTGAAGGGCACCCAGACCATCTCCGCATCGTGAAGCACGTCACCTCGCGCGACAACGCGCTGTTCAAGCATCTGAAGGCCCTGGCCACTTCCACGCACCAGCGCCGCAAGGCAGGGCAGTCGCTGCTCGACGGCGTCCACCTGGCGCAGGCCTATGTGGCCGCGCGCGGCCAGCCCGTCACCTGCGTGGTGTCGGAACGGCACTACGACCATGCCGAGGTGGCGCCGGTGCTGGCGCTGATCGAGGCCGAGCGCGTGGTGGTGCTGGCCGATGCACTGTTCACGCAGATCAGTGGCGTGGTCAATGGCATCGACCTGATGCTGGTGATCGAGACGCCGGTCGGCCACCTGCCGGCGCGAATCGAACAAGACTGCATCATCCTGGACGGGGTGCAGGATGCCGGCAATGTCGGCTCAATCCTGCGCAGCGCCGCCGCCGCCGGCATCCAGCATGCCTTCCTTGCCACCGGCTGTGCCTTTGCCTGGTCGGTCAAGACGCTGCGTGCCGGCATGGGTGCCAACTTTCACCTGAATATCGTCGAGCACTGCACGCTTGAGTCGCTGGCGCCGCGCCTCGCGGTACCGCTGCTGGCGACTTCGTCGCACGCCGATGCCGCGGTATTCGATACCGATCTGCGCGGGCCGGTGGCCTGGGTGGTTGGCAACGAGGGGGCAGGGGTCAGCGACGGCTGGATGGCGCATGTCACGCGCAAGGTGGGCATCCCGCAACCGGGCGGGCTGGAATCACTGAATGTCGCGGCGGCGACCGCCATCTGCCTGTTCGAGGCAGTGCGCCAGCGGCGCGCCGCCTGAGGCTGCGCCGGCAGCGCAAGAAAAAAAGCGGCCTGAATGGCCGCTTTTTTCTTAGTAGTTGTCGCGATCGACCTTGATCTCCTGCAGGATCGTGGTCGCGATCTCTTCAATCGATTTGTGCGTGGAAGAGAGCCATTTGATCCCTTCGCGCCGCATCATCGCCTCGGCCTCGTTGACCTCGTAGCGGCAGTTTTCCAGCGCCGCATACTTGCTGCCGGGGCGGCGCTCGTTGCGGATCTCGGTCAGGCGCTGCGGATCGATCGACAGGCCGAAGATCTTCGGCTTGAACGCATACAACGCCGACGGCAGCCGGCCGCGCTCGAAATCGTCGGGGATCAGCGGGTAATTGGCCGCCTTCAGCCCGTATTGCATGGCCAGGTAGAGGCTGGTCGGGGTCTTGCCGCTGCGCGATACGCCCACCAGGATCACATCGGCTTCTTCCAGGTTCTTGTGTGACTGGCCGTCATCATGCGCCAGCGAGAAGTTGATCGCCTCGATCCGGTTTTTGTAAGCCTCTGTGTCAGCGTTCTGGTGGAAGCGGCCGATGGCGTGAGTCGACTTCAGCCCCAGTTCTTTCTCAAGCGGCTCGATGAAGGTCTGGAACATGTCCAGGATCATCGCCTTGGCGCGGCGCAGTGCCTTGTTCGCTTCCTGGTTGACCAGGGTGGTGAAGACGATGGGCGGCACGCCTTCGTTGTGGAATGCCTCATTGATCTTGCCGACGGCGATATGTGCCTTTTCCGGGGTATCGACGAAGGGCATGCGCACCTTGCGGAAGCGCATCTCGAACTGGGCCAGGATGGAGTGGCTGAACGTCTCCGCCGTGATGCCGGTGCCATCCGAGACGATGAACACGGTGCGGACCGCAGGGCGCTCGCTGGCCTGGGGCGCGGGAGCGGAGGGGGATTCAGGCTGCGTTCCAGGCTGGGACCCGGGCGTCGCCGTTCCGGGCGCTTCTGGCAGGGACATGGGGATGGCGCAATAAATAAATAGATTCAATCTTCCGCAGAAAAGTGCGGCGCAGCACGGTAGAATAGCGGCGATCTTTTCGCTAAGCAATTCCGCAGGGTGCCTGTCCATGGAACAATCCGGGCCCGGAATTGTCGACAATCTGCGCTACGCGATGAGAGCCGTAGCGCCAGGTCCGCAGCGCCAGTTCGGGGTTGCTTAGCCAAGCGATCAGTCCGGGAACAGAACTCCAAGAACATACCGGACATGCGCGACAAGTTTTCTACTTTGTTTTGAGGCTCTCATGACTAACCAGGCAGATAACGGCGCCTACGTGTTGCCGTTCGAGCAGTTGCGCATGGCTGACGTGGAAATCGTCGGCGGTAAGAATTCGTCGCTGGGCGAGATGATCTCCCAGCTGGCGGAGGCCGGCGTCCGGGTTCCCGGCGGCTTTGCCACCACCGCGCTCGCCTTCCGCGACTTCCTTGCCCACAACAACCTGACCGAGCGCATTTCCCAGCGCCTGAAGACCCTGAACGTCGACGACGTCAAGGCGCTGGCCGAGGCCGGTGCCGAGATCCGCGAGTGGGTCGCCTCCGCGCCGTTCCAGCCGCGCCTGGAACAGGAAATCCGTGAATCCTACGCCCGCGTGGCCGAGCGCGAAGGCGCCGAGGCCTCGTTCGCCGTGCGTTCGTCGGCCACCGCCGAAGACCTGCCCGACGCCTCGTTCGCCGGCCAGCAGGAGTCCTACCTGAACGTCAGCGGCATCGACGACGTGCTCGACAAGATCAAGCACGTGTTTGCGTCGCTGTACAACGACCGCGCCATTTCCTACCGCGTGCACAAGGGCTTTGCCCATGACGTGGTGGCACTGTCCGCCGGTATCCAGCGCATGGTCCGTTCGGACCTGGCCGCTTCGGGCGTGATGTTCACCATCGACACCGAATCCGGCTTCCCCGACGTGGTCTTCATCACCTCCAGCTACGGCCTGGGCGAAACGGTGGTGCAGGGCGCGGTCAACCCGGACGAGTTCTACGTCTTCAAGCCGACGCTGCAGGCCGGCAAGTACCCGATCATCCGCCGCTCGATCGGCTCCAAGCTGATCAAGATGGAATTCACCAAGCCGGGCGAAGCCGGCCGCGTGAAGACCGTCGACGTGCCGGGCGAACTGCGCAACCGCTACTCGATCAGCGACGAGGACGTGACCGAGCTGTCCCGCTACGCGATGATCATCGAGAAGCACTATGGCCGCCCGATGGACATCGAGTGGGGCAAGGACGGCAAGGATGGCAAGATCTACATCCTGCAGGCCCGCCCGGAAACGGTGAAGAGCCAGTCCGCCGGCAAGGCTGAGCTGCGCTTCAAGCTCAAGGGCACCGCTCCCGTGCTGACCAGCGGCCGCGCCATCGGCCAGAAGATCGGCACCGGCCCGGTGCGCGTGATCAACGACCCGTCCGAGATGGAACGCGTGCAGCCCGGCGACGTGCTGGTGGCTGACATGACCGACCCGAACTGGGAGCCGGTGATGAAGCGCGCCTCGGCCATCGTCACCAACCGTGGCGGCCGTACCTGCCACGCGGCCATCATCGCGCGTGAACTGGGCGTGCCGGCCGTGGTCGGCTGCGGCGATGCCACCGACATCCTCAAGGACGGCACGCTGGTGACGGTATCGTGCGCCGAAGGCGACGAAGGCCGCATCTACGACGGCCTGCTGGAAACCGAAGTGACCGAAGTCCAGCGTGGCGACATGCCGGAAATCGATGTCAAGCTGATGATGAACGTGGGCAACCCGCAGCTGGCGTTCGACTTCGCGCAGATCCCGAACTGCGGCGTCGGCCTGGCCCGCCTGGAATTCATCATCAACAACAACATCGGCGTCCACCCGAAGGCCATCCTCGACTACCCGCAAGTCGATGCCGACCTGAAGAAGGCCGTGGAAAGCGTGGCCCGCGGCCATGCCAGCCCGCGCGCGTTCTACGTCGACAAGCTGGCCGAGGGCATCGCCACCATCGGCGCGGCCTTCTACCCGAAGCCCGTGATCGTGCGCCTGTCGGACTTCAAGTCCAACGAGTACAAGAAGCTGATCGGCGGTTCGCGCTACGAGCCGGACGAGGAAAACCCGATGCTGGGCTTCCGCGGCGCCTCGCGCTACATCGCCGACGACTTTGCCGAAGCGTTCGAGATGGAATGCAAGGCCATGAAGCGCGTGCGTGACGAAATGGGCCTGACCAACGTCGAGATCATGGTGCCGTTCGTGCGTACGCTGGGCCAGGCCGAGAAGGTCATCGAGCTGCTGGCCAAGCACGGCCTGAAGCGGGGTGAGAACGGCCTGCGCGTCATCATGATGTGCGAAGTGCCGTCGAATGCGATCCTGGCCGAAGAGTTCCTGCAGTACTTCGACGGCTTCTCGATCGGCTCGAACGACCTGACCCAGCTCACGCTGGGCCTGGACCGCGACTCCGGCATGGAGCTGCTGGCCAAGGACTTCGACGAACGCGATCCGGCAGTGCGGTTCATGCTGTCGCGCGCCATCGAGGCCTGCCTCCGCCTGGACAAGTACGTCGGCATCTGCGGCCAGGGCCCTTCGGACCATCCGGACTTTGCCGAATGGCTGGCCAAGGAAGGCATCAAGTCGATCTCGCTGAACCCGGACTCGGTGGTCGAGACCTGGCAAAAGCTGGCTTCCTGAAGCATTTGACGTCACAATAACGACATTGCCGGCGCCTTCTGGCAGCCGGCAGGCACCGGCCCTGCGTCAGGTGTTGCTACTGCCCCGCAGACGCTGAAAGGCGCTGCGGGGTTTTTACTTTTCGGGATGTATCTGGACGAACGGGAGCTTGGATGGCGTACTACATCTGGTTCGTGGCAGCGGTCGCGCTGGTGATCATCGAGATGAACACCGGCACCTTCTACCTGCTGATGGTGGCGGTGGGGCTGGCCGCCGGCGGCGTGGGGGCCTTGCTGGGATTGTCGCCGGCCGCGCAGACGCTGGTGGCGGCGCTGGTCGCTGCGGTGCTGATCGCCGGCCTGCGCCGCACCCGCTTTGGCAAGCTGCGGCGCGGCAACGCCGCCGCCGATCCCAACGTCAATATCGATATCGGCCAGGAGCTGGACGTGCCCGGCTGGGACGCCAACGGGCGCGCCCGCGTGCCGTACCGCGGCGCCGACTGGACCGTGGAGCTGGCGCCCAACTGTGCCGCCGCACCAGGACGCCACCGCATCGTCGCGGTGCGCGGCAGCACCCTGGTCGTGTCTCCCCGCTGAAACCCTGTCTTATTGCGCAGCGCGGCAATTGTCGCGCTGCGATCCGTCTGCCGCCGCCTGGCGGCTCCGTACTGCTGTCTTCTGTCTGGAGGGTCGTTACATGCTCGCATTTCAGCTTGGTTTGTTGCCGCTGATCATCCTCATTGCCGTTATCGTGCTGATTGCCAAGGGCATCAAGATCGTGCCGCAGCAGCATGCCTGGGTGCTCGAGCGCCTGGGCCGCTATCACGCGACGCTGACGCCGGGGCTGTCGATCGTGGTGCCGTTCGTCGACCGCGTCGCCTACAAGCACGTGCTCAAGGAAATCCCGCTGGACGTGCCCAGCCAGGTCTGCATCACCAAGGACAACACCCAGCTGCAGGTCGATGGCGTGCTGTACTTCCAGGTCACGGACCCGATGAAGGCATCGTATGGATCGAGCAACTTCGTGGTGGCGATCACGCAGCTGTCGCAGACCACGCTGCGCTCGGTGATCGGCAAGCTGGAGCTCGACAAGACCTTCGAGGAGCGCGAGTTCATCAACCACAGCGTGGTCAACGCGCTGGACGAGGCCGCATCCAACTGGGGCGTCAAGGTGCTGCGCTACGAGATCAAGGACCTGACCCCGCCCAAGGAGATCCTGCACGCGATGCAGGCGCAGATTACCGCCGAACGTGAAAAGCGCGCGCTGATCGCGGCGTCGGAGGGCAAGCGCCAGGAGCAGATCAACCTGGCCACGGGCGCGCGCGAGGCGGCGATCCAGAAGTCAGAGGGCGAGCGGCAGGCCGCCATCAACACGGCCCAGGGCGAGGCGAGCGCGATCCTGGCGGTGGCCGAGGCCAACGCGCAGGCGATCCAGAAGATCGGCAATGCGATCCGCACCGAAGGTGGCATGGATGCGGTCAACCTGAAGGTGGCCGAGGAATACGTGGCCGCGTTCGGCAACCTGGCCAAGCAGGGCAATACGCTGATCGTGCCGGGCAATATGGGCGACATGAGCAGCATGATCGCGGCCGCCCTGCAGATCGTGAAGGGGCAGCAGAAGGCTGCCTGAAGGGGCTGACGGACACGCCGCGGCAGCGCGGCGCCGGGGCTCAGTCCTTGGCGTCGCCCTTCATGATGCGGGCCTTCTCGCGCTGCCAGTCGCGCTGTTTCTCGGTCTCGCGCTTGTCGAACTGCTTCTTGCCCTTGGCCAGGCCGATCTCGCATTTGACGCGGCCGCGCGTGTAGTGCAGGTTCAGCGGGACCAGCGTGTAGCCGCGCTGCTCGACCTTGCCGATCAGCTTCTTGATCTCGTCGGCCTTGAGCAGCAGCTTGCGGGTGCGCACCGGGTCGGGATTGACGTGGGTGGAGGCGCTTTGCAGCGGACTGATATGGGCGCCGATCAGGAACATCTCGGCGTCGCGCACCACCACGTAGCCCTCCTTGATCTGCACCCGCCCGGCGCGGATTGCCTTGACCTCCCAGCCTTCCAGCACGATCCCGGCCTCATAGCGCTCCTCGATGAAGTAATCGAAGAAGGCCTTTTTGTTATCTGCAATGGTCATGCGTGCGGGTGGGGTGCGGTAGGGTGGAATTCAGCCGTTTCGCTGCGGCGCCACATGGCAGGATGCCGCGGGGCGCGCGTGTCGGCTAAAATCCGAATTCTAGCAAACCAGCCCCGGCACAGGCGCATGCCTGCCGCGCACAGCGTGCGGCATGGCCGCAAGCCAGATTTTCCCATACATGGCAGACGTCCATAAATCCGTACTGCTCGGCTACTCGGCCGCGCAGATGTACGACCTGGTCACGCGCGTGGAGGACTATCCCAAGTTCCTTCCATGGTGCGGTGGCGTGGAGGTGTTCGAGCAGACCGATACCATGCTCGACGCCAAGATCCATATCCACTTCAAGGGGATCCAGCAGTTCTTCCACACCCGCAATACGCAGGAGCGCCCCACCCGTATCGACATGACCTTTGCCGACGGGCCGTTCAAGACCTTCAACGGCGCATGGCGCTTTACGCCCCTGCGCGAAGACGCCTGCAAGATCGAATTCCACCTGCACTATGAGTTTTCCAGCCTGCTGCTGGAAAAAATCATCGGCCCGGTCTTCAGCATGATTGCCAATACCTTTGTCGACGCCTTCGTCAAGCGGGCCGAGGTGGTCTATGTCGCCAACTGACGCCGGCGCGGGGACGGTGCATATCGCGGTCTGCTATGCGCGGCCCGATAGCGTCTTCCTGAAGGAGATCGACGTGCCAGCCGGCACCACGATTGCCGCGGCCATAGTCGGCTCCGGGCTGCAGCAGGCCTGTCCGGAGGTGGACCCGTCGACCATGCGGGTGGGCATCTTCGGCAAGCTCAAGACGCCGGAGACGGTGGTGCGCGAAGGCGACCGCGTGGAGGTTTACCGGCCCTTGACCGCCGATCCCAAGCAGGCGCGCCGCAAGCGGGTGCAGAAGCAGCGCGCGGGCGGCACGCGCGAAGGCCAGAAGTGGTTGCGCGGCAGCGGCTGAGCCGAGCCTGCCAGGCATGCAAACGGGGCCGATGCGCCCCGTTTTTCTTTGGTTTCAGCTGCAGTTCTTCTCGAGGCTGGCGTTGGTCTTGAGCACCTCGGCCTGGCGTTGGTCGCTGTTCAGGTGTTGCAGCGAACCGTCCGGACCCGCCACCGCGGCGCGCATGCCTTGCTGCAGGCCGTTGGCGTAGTTGCGCAGCTGCGCGCAGCGGGCCTCGCGCTCGGCCGCCTCGCTTTCCTTGCGGGCCTCTTCGGTAGCGGCTTTCAGGCTGGCCTCGCGGCGCTTCTGGAAGGCTTCTTCGGGGGTCGGCGCCGGGGCCGCGGCGGGCTTGGCCGAGGCCTTGGCCGGAGCCGGGGCAGGGGCAGGGGCGGGCGCCCCGGCATTGGCGGCCTCCACCGGCTGGAGCTCGCCGGCAAAGCGGCCCGGGGCACGCAGCACCCTGGCTGCCGCCGCTGACGGCGGCACGTCGCTGTAGACCATGCGGCCGTTGGCGTCGCGCCATTGCCAGTAGGCAAGGGCCTGGACGGGAACGGCGAGAGTGGCGGCGGCAAGCAGGCACAGCGCGGACGATCGTTTCATGGCGAGGCGTCTTAAAGTGACTCGGAAGTAACTGGTGCGGCTGGAATCGTGCTGGGCCGCCGGCTGCGCGCATGGCGATGCCGCGGCAGGACAGCCGCGGCGATGGCTTGGCGCCCGCCCGGTATCAGGTGCGTAGCGCCGGTTTGACCCTGGTAAAGCTGTTGTTCGTGGCGCGTGTGACCCCCGCGCCATCGTTCGCTAGTCTACGCAGACTTGTCGGTGGCGTGCAAGCGCACCGACCAGGCCACGCCGACCATCAGCAACACAATGGCGGCGATTTCCAGCGGCCGCGGCCAGCGGTGGTCGAAGACAAAGCCGTAGGCCAGCGCGAACAGCGTCTCGAACACGATCATCTGGCCCGACAGCGTCAGCGGCAGGCGCCGGCTGGCGATGTTCCACAGGTTGTTGCCAATCAGCGACGCACCCAGCGCCACTGCGGCATTGACCATCCAGAACCACTGCCAGTCACGGCCGCTGTCGCCCGCGGTCAGCGTGTCGCCCGCCAGCACCCAGCCGATCACGGCCAGCACCGCCGACACCGCGCCGGTCGACAACCCGTACAGCGCCGACCATTCATTGCCGCTGTAGTGCGGGTTGCGCTGCAGGTAGCGTGCGTTATCGACCGCGTAGAGCGTCCAGCAGACCAGCGCGCCGGCCGCGCAGCAGACCCCGGCCAGTTTCTGCCAGACCGGCCGGATTGCCGCACCGGCTGCCGCCGCGTGGGCGCTCTGGCCGCCGCCGAACAGGTCGATATTGATGCAGGCGATGCCGGCGGCCACCACCAGCAGCGGCCACATCAGCCGCGACAGCGGCACGGCGCCGTGGTCGCGCCGGCCCATGATGGTGACCGAGATCGGCAGGATGCCGATGATCAGGGAGGTGGGGCCCACCCCGGCGAGCTGCACGCCGAAGGCCAGCAGCACGTAGTAGAGCAGGTTGCCGGTGAAGGCCTGGCGCAGCAGCGCCACGCAGTCCGCCCGGGTCAGCTTGCGCGCGATGCGCTTCATCAGCGGCAGCGCGGCCACGAAGGCGACCAGGCCGTAGGCCAGGTAGCGGCCGATGGCCAGCTCCCACGGCGAGAACACGGGCAGCAGCTTGGGGGCGATAAAGACCATGCCCCAGAAGGCGCCTGCCAGCAGCCCGCACAATACGCCGATTCCCATGCTTCGCGTTCGCCCGAATAAAAGGACGACGAGCATAGCAGACCGCTTCCAGGAAAGCCCATTGCAGTGCATCAGCAAAGCGCGCATTCCTGTATAATTCGGTTTTGCGCCTAGAGGATTTGCTATGCGTCTTGTCCAGAAAGCACTCACATTCGATGACGTGCTGCTCGTCCCGGCCTATTCGGCCGTTCTTCCCCGGGATGTCTCCCTCCGCACCAGCCTGACCCGCTCCATTGAACTGAACATCCCGCTGGTATCCGCGGCGATGGACACAGTGACGGAAGCCCGCCTGGCGATTTCCATGGCGCAGGCCGGCGGTATCGGCATCGTCCACAAGAACCTGAAGCCCGCCGACCAGGCCCGCGAAGTCGCGCGCGTGAAGCGCTATGAGTCGGGCGTGCTGCGTGATCCGATCACCATTTCGCCGGACATGAAGGTCCGCGATGTGATCGCGCTGTCGCAGCAACATGGCATTTCCGGCTTCCCGGTGCTGGAAGGCAAGGCCGTGGTCGGCATCATCACCAACCGCGACCTGCGCTTCGAGGAAGAGCTCGACGCCCCGGTGCGCGCCAAGATGACGCCCCGCGAAAAGCTGGTGACCGTGGCCGAAGGCGCGACACTGGAAGAAGCCAAGCGCCTGATGAACCGCCACCGCCTTGAGCGCGTGCTGGTGGTCAACCAGGCTTTCGAGCTGCGCGGCCTGATCACGGTGAAGGATATCCAGAAGGCAGTGGACAATCCGCTCGCCAGCAAGGACGAGCGCGGCCAGCTGCGCGTAGGCGCCGCGGTCGGCGTGGGTCCGGACAACGACGAGCGCGTCGAACTGCTGGTCAAGGCCGGCGTCGATGTGATTGTGGTGGATACGGCGCACGGCCATAGCCAGGGCGTGCTGGACCGCGTGCGCTGGGTCAAGCAGAACTTCCCGCAGGTGCAGGTGGTTGGCGGCAATATCGCCACCGGCGATGCCGCGCGTGCGCTGGTCGAGCATGGCGCCGACGGCGTCAAGGTCGGCATCGGCCCGGGCTCGATCTGCACCACGCGTATTGTTGCCGGCGTGGGCGTGCCCCAGATCACGGCGGTTTCCAACGTGGCCGAGGCCCTCAAGGGCACCGGCGTGCCGCTGATCGCTGACGGCGGCGTGCGCTATTCCGGCGATGTGGCCAAGGCCCTGGCGGCCGGCGCCCACACCGTGATGATGGGCGGCATGTTCTCGGGTACCGAGGAAGCGCCGGGCGAAACCTTCCTGTTCCAGGGCCGTTCGTTCAAGAGCTACCGCGGTATGGGTTCGGTGGGTGCGATGAAGGATGGCGCGGCAGACCGCTACTTTCAGGAAGACAACACCGCCAACGTCGACAAGCTGGTGCCGGAAGGCATCGAAGGCCGCGTGCCGTACAAGGGCTCGGTGATGGCGATCATCCACCAGCTGACCGGCGGCGTGCGTGCCTCGATGGGCTATTGCGGCAGCAAGTCGATTGCCGACTGGCACGAGAGCGCCCAGTTCGTCCAGATCACGGCAGCCGGCATGCGTGAATCGCACGTGCACGACGTGCAGATCACCAAGGAAGCGCCGAACTACCATATCGACTGACGCGCAGCGGCTGCGCCCGCCGCCTCGCGGCGGTGCGCGGCCGCAAGATCGTCGGGGCGAGGGCGCATTGCCGCGGGCGGCGCCTTCGCCTGACCGGAATGCCATCCGGCCGGCCGCTCGCCAAGCCGGTGTTGCCTGAACGTGGGCCGCACCCGCCGGCCGCACCATCGGCCGGGCCCATGACGAGGAGCGCCAATGAAGGTATTGCTGCGAGCCGTGCTGTTTTTTGATGCCCTGGTGGATTTGATGCTGGGCATCCTGCTGTTGATGTCCCCGTTCACCACGCTGTATGCGGCGCTGCAGTTGCCGCAGCCGCAACCGGCCCTGTTCGGGCAGCTGCTGGGCGTGGCACTGGTCGGCCTGGCCGCGCTGTTGTGGCAGGCAACGTTCAACGGCCAGCTGACGGTGCCAGTGGCGCGCACGGCCGGCTATGTGAACCTGGCCAGCGCAGTGCTGATCATTGCCTGGATGGTGTTCATGGAACTGCCGCTGGTCGGCGCGGGCAAGATCTGGCTGCCGGTGATGGCAGTGGTGCTGGCGTTTTTTGCGCTGGTGCAGATTCCCGCTTCCAGGCGCGTGCGCAACCGCGAAAGGCAGCTGAAGGCCGAGCGTGCGCTGCAGGAACAGGAACACAAGAAGGAAGTCCGCAAGGAACCCGGCGTCGCCCCCGCGGCGCGCCCAACGAATACCCCAGAATACCGGCGCGAGCCGGTCATCACGCCGCCGCCGGGCTATGGCCCCGGCACGGAAGTCGTGACCGAGCCCATCCCGGAAGACACGCCATCGGCCCATCATGCACGACAAAATCCTCATTCTTGATTTCGGCTCGCAGGTCACGCAGCTGATCGCCCGCCGCGTCCGCGAGGCGCACGTCTATTGCGAGATCCACCCGAACGACGTCTCCGACGACTTCGTCCGCGAGTTCGCCCCCAAGGCCATCATCCTGTCCGGCAGCCACGCCAGCACCTATGAAGACCACCAGCTGCGCGCGCCGCAGGCCGTGTGGGACCTGGGCGTGCCGGTGCTGGGCATCTGCTACGGCATGCAGACCATGGCCGTGCAGCTGGGCGGCAAGGTCGAGTGGAGCGACCACCGCGAATTCGGCTACGCCGAGGTGCGCGCCCATGGCCACACCAACCTGCTCAAGGACATCGAGGATTTCCGCACGCCGGAAGGCCATGGCATGCTCAAGGTCTGGATGAGCCACGGCGACAAGGTTGCCGGGCTGCCGCCGGGCTTCAAGCTGATGGCCTCCACCCCCAGCTGCCCGATCGCCGGCATGGCCGACGAGGCGCGCGGCTACTACGCGGTGCAGTTCCACCCCGAGGTCACGCATACCGCCAAGGGCCGCCAGATGCTGGAGCGCTTCGTGCTCGGCATCGCCGGCTGCAAGCCTGACTGGGTCATGCGCGACCATATCGAGGAAGCCGTCGCCAAGATTCGCGAGCAGGTCGGCGATGAAGAGGTCATCCTGGGCCTGTCCGGCGGCGTCGACTCGTCGGTGGCCGCGGCGCTGATCCACCGCGCCATTGGCGATCAGCTCACCTGCGTGTTCGTCGACCACGGCCTGCTGCGCCAGGACGAAGGCAAGCTGGTGATGGAAATGTTTGTCGGCCGCCTGCACGCCAAGGTCGTGCATATCGACGCCTCCGAACAGTTCCTCGGCCACCTGGCCGGCGTGACCGATCCCGAGCAGAAGCGCAAGATCATCGGCCGCGAGTTCGTGGAAGTGTTCCAGGCCGAGGCCAGGAAGCTGTCCAATGCAAAGTGGCTGGCGCAGGGCACGATCTATCCGGACGTGGTGGAGTCGGGTGGCACCAAGACCAAGAAGGCCACCACCATCAAGAGCCACCACAACGTCGGCGGCCTGCCGGAAACGCTGGGCCTGAAGCTGCTCGAGCCGCTGCGCGACCTGTTCAAGGACGAAGTGCGCGAGCTCGGCGTGGCCCTGGGCCTGCCGCCGGAAATGGTCTACCGCCACCCGTTCCCGGGCCCGGGCCTGGGCGTGCGCATCCTGGGCGAGGTCAAGCGCGACTACGCCGACCTGCTGCGCCGCGCCGATGCCATCTTCATCGAAGAACTGCGCAAGACCATCGCCACCGAACAGGACGCCGCCGCGGGCCTGTGCGAGCCGGACCTGGTCGGCAAGAGCTGGTACGACCTGACCAGCCAGGCCTTCGCCGTGTTCCTGCCGGTCAAGTCCGTGGGCGTGATGGGCGACGGCCGCACCTACGACTACGTCGTGGCGCTGCGCGCGGTGCAGACCACCGATTTCATGACCGCGCACTGGGCGCACCTGCCGTATGCGCTGCTGGGCCGTTGCTCTAACCGGATCATTAACGAAGTACGTGGCCTGAACCGGGTTGTGTATGACGTGTCGGGGAAACCGCCGGCGACGATTGAGTGGGAGTGAAACGGGGTTCTTCGGGGACTATTGCTAACTATCGAAAAGTCGCAGTAACGTGTTGATTTTAAAAGAAATACGTTGCGGTACCTATCGGTGGCTATCGCCGGCCAGCGGAACAAGTTGGCGGTAGAAGTGGCGGCAGAACTCGGAGGCCGGATTTAGATCCTCCCGTTTACTATCTGGACCAAATCGGTCTTTGACGGTAAAAGTCTCCTGAGGAAAGCTTGTTTTATGCGGCTTTCCGGGCATCAGCAGGTCTCCTGACCCCTGACGGTAAAAGCCGTCATGAACAGGAGGAAAAACCTCGATGCTTACCGACACCGCACTGCGGAATCTCAAGCCTAAGTCCAAGACTTATAAGGCTTTTGACCGCGACGGCATGTACGTGACGGTATCACCCACCGGTACCGTCACCTTCCGCTACGATTACCGTCTCAACGGGCGGCGGGAAACGCTGACCATCGGCCGCTATGGGCCGGCCGGTATCTCGCTGGCCCTTGCCCGCGAAAAGCTGCTTGACGCCAAGAAGGCCGTCACCCAGGGCAAATCCCCGGCGCAGGAGAAGCAGCGCGAGAAACGCCGGCTGACCGCCGCCAAGAGCTTCGGCGACATGACTGCCCGGTGGCTCGCCGATGCGCGGATGGCCGACAGCACACGGGCGATGCGCAAGAGCATCGTCGATCGGGACATCTTCGCGGCCTTTCAGAACAGGCTGCTCAATGAAATCACCGCTGATGACCTGCGTGCCTTGTGTAACAAGGTGAAGGCACGCGGTGCGCCCGCCACAGCGGTCCACATCCGCGACATCGTGAAGCAGGTCTATGCCTTCGCCATTTTGCCTGGAGGGAAGGTGAACAACCCGGCTGACGACGTGGGTGCGGCGTCGATTGCGACTTTCGTGCCGAAGGATCGCGCCTTGTCGCCGTTAGAGATCCGGCTAATGACGCGGCAGGTGGAGTCCGTGGCGACCTATCCGACCATCCGGCTGGCACTGCGCCTGATCCTCTTGACGCTGGTGCGCAAGAGTGAGCTGATCGAGGCGACCTGGAGCGAGGTCGATTTCGAGAACGCGACCTGGACGATCCCGAAGCAACGGATGAAGGGGCGCAATCCGCATGTCGTCTTTCTATCGCGCCAAGCGCTCGACATCTTCGTGGCGTTGCACACCTGCGCGGCAGGCTCCAAATTTGTACTGCCGTCACGCTATGACGCCGACCGCTGCATGTCGAAGGCAACCTTGAACCGGGTGACACAGATCGTGGCCGAGCGGGCCAAGGCCGCGGGATTGCCGCTGGAGCCGTTCACCGTCCACGACCTGCGCCGCACCGGCTCGACGCTGCTCAACGAGGTGGGCTTCAAGCGCGACTGGATAGAGAAGTGTCTGGCGCACGAGGAGGGACGTTCCTCGCGCTCGGTCTACAACAAGGCCGAGTACGCAGATCAGCGGCGCCACATGCTGCAGGAGTGGGCCGACATGGTCGACGCCTGGATCGATGGCCGGACGCATGTGCCGACGTTGCTGCCCGAAAACGTGTCGGTGCCGGTGCTGAGTGCGGCGCTGTGAGGAGATCCCCGTGGCAGCGGAGGGGCGTACCACGAGGAGGCGGGCGAGCTTACGGTCGGGCGGGCGACGGAATCCGTCGCGGAATTCGGGGTGGGACATCCTTGTGAGGCTTAGCCCGAAAGTACAAGAATCGAGCAGTATCGATAATGACACCTTTCCTTTGTTCCACGAGAGCGAAGCGATTGTGTCACCGGATTAACCTCGACATGCCTCGCTTCCCAGATCTGAATGGAACTGCCGCCCGCTTCGTGGGGGCGGGGGCGCGTTCATTCAATCCTTTGCACGCTCTCGTCTACGCCTGTGCTGTCTTAATCGGCCGAGATGTTGTTTGTCCTTACCACATCACCCCACATCTTGTAGTGGGTGCGGGTCAGGGTTGCGAGCTGCTCGGGCGTGCCGCCGCCGGGCTCGTCGCCGCGGTCGACGATGCTCTTGACGACTGCCGGGTCCTTCAGCGCCGTATTCAGGGCGCCGTTGGCCTTCTTGACGATGTCAGGGCTCAGGCCCGGTGGCCCGTACAGTCCGATGAACGAGATGATGGTGAAGTCCTTGATGCCGCTCTCGGTGGCCGTCGGCACATCCGGGATCATTGCCACGCGCTTGGGTCCGGTTACCATCAGCGGCCGCAGCTGGCCCGACTTGATGAAGGGCGCGACGACCGAGGTCGCGTCGAACATCGCATCCAGGCGTCCGGCCATCAGGTCGACCATCGCCGGGCTGCTGCCCTTGTAAGGCACATGGTTCATCTTCGGGCCGCCCATGCGCTCGCGCAGCAGTTCCATCGTGACATGCGGCAGTGCGCCGGTGCCACCCGAGCCATAGTCGATGGTCTTGCCCGACTTGTCCCGCGCCTTCACCTCCTCGACGAACTGCGCGTAGGTCTTGATGGGCGAGCTGGCGGGCACGACGAGGACCAGCGGAGATTGCAGCATCACGCCGATCGGCGTGAGCTTCTGCGGGTCGACGATGCCGAGCTTGGTGTAGACGTGCGGCATGATCGTCATCGAGCCGTTGCCTACCAGCAGCTTGTTCCCGTCCGGCGCCGCGCGCATTACCTCCACGGAGGCGATATTGCCGTTCACGCCGGCCTTGTTGTCGATGACGAACGACTGGCCGAGCGAACTCTGCAGGCCGTTGAGCAGCGCACGTCCCGCGAAGTCGGTTTGCCCCCCGGGCGGGAAGCCGACCAGCAGGGTAACCGGCTTGGTCGGCCAGGTGGTCTGAGCCCAGGCTGCCGTCGCGGTCAACGTGCCGAGGCCGAGCGCCGCGATGCCCAGGATCAACGCTGAACGGCGCGACGCCGCGAAAGAGTGCTTGGTAATTGTCATGACATGTCTCCAGTTAAGTCTTTTACAGGGTTGCAGTGGCACGGCGCTTCAGCCCGCTTTCTCCATCGCTTCCCACATCCCGTTGATATAGACCGCGCCGAGTGCCCGGTCATAGAGGCCGTATCCCGGCTTGCCCGTCTCGCCCCAGATCATGCGGCCGTGGTCGGGGCGGAAGTAGCCCTGGAAGCTGACGTCGTGGTATGCCTTGACGATCGCGGCGATATCCAGCGATCCGCAGCTCGACAGGTGGGCGGTTTCCTCGAAGTCGCCTTCCGGGGTGATCTTGACGTTGCGGATATGGGCGAAATGGATGCGTCCCATGCCGCCAAACTCGCGCACCAGCGCCTCGACGTTGTTCTGCGGGCCGGCGCCAAGCGAGCCCGAGCACAGCGTCAGGCCGTTTGCCTGCGTGTCGACGATGCTGAGGATGCGTGCCAGGTCGTCGCGGTTCTTGACGATGCGCGGCAGTCCGAAGATGGGGCGCGGCGGATCGTCCGGATGGATGGCCATCTTGATGCCGCACTCCTGGGCCACGGGAATGATCGCGCGCAGGAAATGCTCCAGATGCTGCCAGAGCCTGGCTTCGTCGATGCCGTGGTATTCGGCCAGCAGCGCCTGCAGTTCCCCTGGCCGGTAGCTGGAATCCCAGCCGGGCAGGGCGATGCCCTGGCTGACGTCGATCTGTTCGACCTCCCGGGTGCTGAAGGCAAGGCAGGTCGAGCCGTCATCGAGCTTTTTCGCCAGTTCTGTACGGGTCCAGTCGAACACCGGCATGAAGTTGTAGCAGATGACTTCGATGCCAGCGGCGGCCAGGTTCCTGATGTTCTGCTGGTAATTGGCGATCAGCAGTTCGCGCGTCGGCTTTCCGAGCTTGATGTTCTCGTGGACCGGGACCGACTCGACCACCTTGAACTGCAAGCCCGCCGCCTCGATGGTGGACTTGAGCGCCAGGATCTTGTCCAGCGGCCATACCTCGCCAACGGGTTCGTCGTAGATGGCCGAGACGATATGTGTCATGCCCGGGATCTGCCGGATGTATTCGAGAGGGATCGGGTCGGACGTGCCAAACCAGCGGAACGACATCTTCATGGGTGGGGCTTCCTTGGGGCGAGTCTGTTGAGGAACGGCGATCCAGGCTGGGATCGATGCGGACCGCCCGCGCTTCCCCTGCAATCGGCTCGGCCCCTGCCGTAATTGAGATGCGAGCGGAGAAAGCGTTGCGACTTAGCGAGCGAAGCTGCCGCCCTGGGGTGCGGCGGCTTGCAGGATCGTGTCGACCAGCGCTTCGGGCGACTGCCGGATATCCAGCACCAGCGCGCCACTCGGCTCTTCCAGGGTATCGAACTGGCTCTCCAGCAGCGCGGGGTTGAAGAAGTGGTCGGTGCGAGCGGACAGGCGCGCGCCGATCAGCGCGGCGTCGCCCTTCATGTAGACGAAGGTCACGCCGCCATCGGGCGGGGTCAGCCGGTCGCGGTAGCCCTGGCGCAGCGCCGAGCAGGTGAACACGTGCGCGCGCCCTTCGGTCCGGGCGGCATCGATGGCGGCGCGCATGCCAGCCAGCCAGGGCGAGCGGTCTTCGTCGGTGAGCGGGATACCCGTGTTCATCTTGGCCTTGTTGGCCTCGCTGTGGAATGCATCGGCGTCATGGAAGCCGCAGCCCAGGCGCTGCGCCAGCAACTGGCCGACCGTGGTCTTGCCGCTGCCGGAAACGCCCATCAGGATGTAGATCACGTCTGCTCCGTCGGTCTTGGTATCGGATGGTGTCACCCACCCTTGTTCAGTTCTTGTCATACCGGGGCGACGCCCCGGCGCAGGCACAAGGGCGTCCGGGGGTGTTGCCGCCCCGCGGTAACTTCGCGCCGGCTATTGCGCGACGGTTTGCGCCGCGGAGGCAGGAGTGGATGCGCCCTGGCCGGTGGCTGCCTCGGCCTCGGACAAGTCGAGTGCGCTGCCACCCTCTTCGGCGATGCGCGCATGGCGCCGGAACAGGCCGAACAAGCCGCGCCCCAGGCTGAATTGCGCGAAATCATCGTCCGGCGCCGCGGCCAGCTCGCGCGCAGCGAATTCGCCTTCGTCGCCGTGCCGGCAACGGCGTCGACACGGATGCGGTCGCCATCGCGCACGCGCGCCAGCGCGCCGCCGGCCAGCGCCTCGGGGCCGACGTGGATCACCGCCGGCACCTTGCCCGACGCGCCGGACATGCGCGCGGCTGGCGCGGCTGCGCGCAACGAGGCGTTCGGTGACGGCCAACAGCTCGGCATGGACGGCGATGGGCATGGCGAAGACGTTCCTCGTGGACTCGGCGACGGCGCAGCACGGGTGCGCAATGGCATGTAGAGTTTCTACATTATATCGACAGTGAGCATTCCGTCGATAGGGGTCAGGCGTCAAAATTGCTCGAAAATACGCGGAATACTGGAAAACCCTGAAAGCCAGCCGTGCACGACTCGGCACGATGTCTCGCCAATATTTGTAGAATCTCTACATTTCTAAGAGTTTGAATTCACTGCCATGTCGCCATGCGCGAACGAATCCTCGCCGTCTACGACACGCTCCGCCCCTCAGAACGCCGCCTGGCGGACTACATCGCCCGGCATGGCGCCGCCGTGATCCGGCTGTCGATGCCCGAGCTGGCCGAACGCGCCGGCGTCTCGCAGCCCACTATCGCGCGCTTCTGCGCGGCGCTGGGCTACGACGGCTTCCGCGAATTCAAGCTGCAGTTCGCACAGAACGTCGGGGGTGGCACGCCCTTCGTGCACCAGGACGTCGAGGCCCATGACCGCCCCGCCGATATCGCCGGCAAGGTTTTCGACCGCACCATTGCCACGTTGATGAGCGTGCGCAACGCGCTCTCGGTCGACCAGATCGAGCACGGCAGAACGTGGCGCCAAACGCCAGGCCGGCGATCCACGGCGCGCAGCCGCGAAGTGTAGTAAGTGAGGATAATCAGCGAGGGGCGACTGTTGCCAGCAACTGGAGGGCGAACCTTGGCGGAAATGGCATGCGTAGCTAAACTGGTTCTCGGTGCGGTTCTGGTTTGGGGATTTTGTATTTAAGTGCTGCGGTTTTGCATAAAAATGCGCATCATGGGAAGCGCCATTAATGTGCGTGCTCCGTTGCCTTGACTTGCCAATCTCTGTGGGCTATAAATTCCTCGCGAGCAATTCCAGGTTCTAATAAAAATTTCTCTGGCAATTTTGATGTATTTCAAAAGGGAGGTTGAGTATGAAATCCAGGGTTGCTTTCGCTTTAGCAGCGCCACTTTTACTGGCTGCGGCTTCGGTCAGGGCGGATCTGCCTCCGGCGACGGGCGAATCGGTCCCCGCGCTGCCAAAGAATTTCCAGAAATCGGTTATAGCTACCGGTTTGGCGAATCCTCACAATATGGTGTTCGGCCCAGATGGCAATCTCTGGTTAACTGAACAGATCGCCAAGCGAATTACTCGGGTCGATCCAAAGAACGGAAAGACAACGGTAGCGGTTGAGATCAATGACGCGGTGTACTCGGATGATCAGCAGGATGGCGTATTAGGACTCGCGCTTCATCCTGATTTGCTCAAGGGGAAAGGTCGAGATTATGTGTATGTTTCACTTTCATATTCGACCGGGCAAGGTGGTGAATTTCCAAATCGTACTGCCATCCGTCGCTATACCTATGACGCCAAGGCGCAGAAACTGGTATCGCCGGTAGACATCATCAAAGGCTTGCCGTCTGCGCATGATCACCAGTCGGCAAGGTTAATCTTCGGTCCGGATCAGAAGCTCTACTATTCAATCGGCGATCAGGGAAGAAATCAGCTTAAATACCTTTGCAAGCTGAACCAGGCACAAGTGCTGCCCACCGAAGCCGAAGTCAAGGCCGGAAACTGGGAGCATTACATGGGGAAGATCCTGCGATTGAACTTAGATGGCTCAATTCCACAGGATAACCCTACGATTCATGGCGTGAAAAGTCACGTCTATGCCTGGGGAATTCGCAATACGCAGGGCATGGTCTTCAGCCCCACGGGTAGACTGTTCGCGGTGGACCAGGGACCGAACACCGATGACGAGTTGAACCTGATCCTTCCTGGCCGGAACTACGGCTGGCCGAATGTTGCGGGCCGCAAGGATGATGCGGGATACGCCTATGCGAACTACTCGGCAGCAAAAGGCGGTTGCGAGAACGCCAAGGATACTTTCCAGAACGGCTTGAAAGCACCGGATGGGGTTCCTGTGACACGGGAATCTCAGTGGTCGGATCCTGATTTTGTGGAACCGCTAAAAACTTTCTTCAGTGTTGACAATAATTTCAACTTCAATAACAAGGTCTGCTCGGAAAAGGATCTCTACTATATCTGCTGGCCAACCATAGCACCGTCCGCGGTCTCCTACTACCGTGGCGGAAAGCAGAGTATTCCAGGGTGGGACAATTCTCTGCTTATCACGAGCCTCAAGCGCGGGATCATCTATCGCGTCCAATTGGATCCGACTGGCACCTTGCCGCTTGGTGATGCGCAACCGGTGTTCCGGTCGGTCAATCGCTATCGTGACCTGGTTGTAAGCCCGGATGGCAGCACACTCTATGTGGCAACGGATGTAAGCCACCTCGGGACGACGGAGGCAGGAAACGCAGCGTTCAAGCTCGAGAACCCCGGTTCGATCATTGCTTTCAAATACTCTCCGGCGAAGTAAGCGACGCTGGACCTTCGTTCGGTTTGAATCTGGCGATGCTATTCGGCATCGCCGTAACCTGGAGAAAAGACCATGCGTACCTGGACCAAGCCTGAAGTTGTCGAAGTCTGCCTCGGCTGCGAAATCAACTGTTACATGAGTGCTGAACGCTGAGCCGTTTTCACATGCTGCGTGTCATTGTGCTTGGCGCCGCGGCTGGTGGCGGTCTACCGCAATGGAACTGTGCCTGCACGGCATGCCGGGCTGCCCGTGAAGGGGCGCAGATCACGCCGCAGACGCAATCGTCTATTGCAGTATCCGCTGACGGTGTGCGTTGGGTGGTAGTTAATGCCTCGCCCGACATCCGCCAACAGTTTTCCGCAACGCATGTGTTGCACCCGATCAAAGGACCACGATCCAGTCCATTGAGTTCAGTGTTGCTGACCAATGCCGACGTCGACCATGTAGCCGGTCTGCTGTCGCTGCGCGAGGGGCACCCCTTCACCTTGTATGCGACTGACCGGGTGTTGCGGGTGCTGCAAGGCAACGCGATATTCAATGTGCTTGACCGGGGCAGCGTTGAGCGCCTTGCCCTCCGGTTGGATCAAGTCCAGCCTGTTTTCGATGCGCAGGGCTGCGACACTGGTGTACGAATCGAGCCGTTCGCCATTCCGGGAAAGGTTGCGCTGTGGCTCGAGGATCCGGAGGCAGCCGGTTTTGGGGGCGGACCTGAAGACACGATTGGGCTCGCACTTGGCACGACCGGATCTCGGTGCCGCTTGTTCTACATGCCTGGCTGCTCCGCGTTGCCGGATGCCATCAAGTCCCGCCTGGCGCGTGGTGACAGCCTTCTGTTTGACGGCACCACCTTCACGGAAGACGAGATGATTTCCAGCGGCGCGGGCAGCAAGACCGCCTCACGCATGGGTCATCTGCCGATCAGCGGGGCAAGGGGAGCCGTTGCACAGTGGGAGGGCGTTTCGCTCCAGCGCAAGCTGTTCATTCACATGAACAACACGAATCCGGTCTTGCTTCCGGACAGCAAGGAGCGGGCCTTCATCCGTGCGGCGGGCTGGGATACTACATACGATGGCATGGAGTTCTGCGTTGAGTAAATCTCTAACGGACGTGCTCTCCCCGGTGGCGCTTGAAGAAGCGTTGCGGGAAATCGGTCGGGAACGCTATCACAACCGGCACCCCTTCCATCGCCTGCTGCATGCCGGGGCGCTGACGCTGGGCCAAGTTCAGGCTTGGGCGCTGAACCGCTATTGCTATCAGGCAGCAATCCCGCGCAAGGATGCGGCGCTTATCAGCCGTGTGAAGGACCGTGGCTTGCGACGTGAATGGGTGCACCGGATCCTGGACCACGATGGCTGGGGCGAGGAGGAGGGCGGTATAGACCGGTGGCTATTCCTGACAGAGAGCCTGGGCCTGGACTATGACTATGTTGTTTCGCAGCGGGGTGCACTCCCGGCAACGGTATTTGCCGTTGAGGCTTACGTTGATTTCGTTGCGAGACACCCCCCTGTCATTGCGGTGGCCTCGTGCCTGACCGAGCTTTTTGCGCCGGACATCCATCGGGAGCGCATTGCCGGCATGCTGAAGAATTACTCGTTCATTAATGAATCGGTTCTCAGCTATTTCCAATGCCGGCTTGAGCAGGCGCCGCTGGATGCGGAGTTTGCGCTGGACTATGTCAAGCGTCACGCACGCACGCTTGATGAGCAACAGGGCGTGCTCGATGCGCTAGTGTTCAAGTGCAACGTACTGTGGGCTCAACTCGATGCGCTCTACGCGGCGTACGTGTCGCCAGGCTTGATTCCGCCAGGCGCATTCGATCCTGGCGTGCCGCGATGCTGACGCTCGAGGCTAGCGTGCGGCTTGCACGCGGCACCCGGCTGCAGTACGACGCGGTTCGACAGCGTTGGGTACTGCTCGGCCCGGAAAGGATGCTTGTGCTTGACGATATGGCGCGACTGATTGTGGAGCGCAGTAGTGAGCACCCGACCATCGGCACACTTTGCGACGCGCTGGCTGCTGAGTTTGACGCGCCGCTGGCGACGATCCAGGCCGACGTGCTGGCGTTGTTCACCTGCATGACGCAGCGGGGGTTCCTACATCATGCATGATGATGCTGCCGTTGGGCCCCCGCTCGCCGTTCTGCTGGAACTGACCCATCGGTGCCCGCTGCGCTGCGCCTATTGCTCCAACCCGCTTGGCTTGACGCCGGGATCGCAAGAGCTTTCGACTGCCGACTGGTGTGCAGTATTAGACCAGGCCGCGGCACTGGGTGTGCTGCAGGTCCATTTCTCGGGCGGCGAGCCCATGGCCCGCGAAGACCTGCCGCAACTGGTCTCGCATGCAAGCAGGGCGGGACTGTACAGCAACCTCATCACATCCGGCGTGCTGCTGGATGATGCCAGGCTGGGCGCTTTGGTTGATGCCGGCCTATGCCACGTACAGCTGAGTTTCCAGGGATTGGATGAACGGCAGGCTGAGGCGATCTCGGGTTTCAGAGGCGGCGTGGCGAGGAAGCGCGAGGCAATGGCGCGTGTCCAGGACGCAGGCTTGGCGCTGACGCTGAATTTCGTCGTCACCCGCCAGAATGCTGATCAACTGGATGCCATGCTGCACTATGCCGATGCGCACCGGATCGCGCGCGTGGAAGTGGCTAACGCTCAATACTACGGCTGGGCTCTGCATAATCGCGCCGCCCTGATGCCTACCGAGTCCCAGCTCGAGCAGATGGACCGGCTGGTCCAGGCATGGCGTGAGCGGGTGAAAGAGCGCATGGTCATTGACTATGTCATGCCCGACTACTATGGGCGTCGTCCGAAAGCCTGCATGGGTGGTTGGGCGCAGCGCTTTCTCAATGTCATGCCGGAAGGGACTTTGGTTCCGTGCCACGCGGCGCAGACGATTGCGCATCTTGTATTTCCGCGTTTTCCCGCAAGCACGCTGGCGTCCGCGTGGTTCGAGTCGGCGGCGTTTGCTGCCTATCGCGGCACGGCCTGGATGTCTGAGCCATGCCGCAGTTGTCATGCAAGAGAGCGCGACTGGGGCGGATGCCGTTGCCAGGCCCTGGCGTTGGCAGGCGACGCAGGCGCAGCCGACCCGGTCTGTGAATTTTCCTCCGAACATCAGCATGTCGTCATGTTGGCGCATCGCGATTCCCAAGCCGGCGATGCGCCGCTGCAGTTGCGCGGCTTTTCTAAGAGCGGGAGTTAACATATCAATGCGTAACAAGCGCTTCCCTGTACTATGCCAACGCGCCGCTGCCATCGCCGTCGCGGCTGCGGCATTCACCCTGTGCCCCACCCCTGCTGGGGCCTACGACATCGCAACCAGTCCCTATCTGCTGGGGGACTGGGGAGGGATGCGTACGCGCCTGGAAGAGCAGGGGGTGATGTTCAGTATTGGCTACCTTAGTGAAGTGGCGCACAACTTTAGCGGCGGCACCGATCACCTGACGCGCTATACCGATCAGTGGGCGTTTGGGGCCACGCTGGACCTGAACAAGCTCTGGGGCTGGGCGGGCGGCACGTTCCAGTTCACCATGACCGACCGTAACGGACGGAATCTCGGGGCTGACGCGAATATCGGCAACAACATGCTGATCCAGGAAGTCTTCGGCCGTGGCCAGACCTGGCACCTCACGCAGTTGTGGCTGAACCAGAAACTCCTTGACGAACGCCTGGAGATCAAGCTCGGACGGTTGACAGTCGGCGAGGACTTTTTCAGTTTCTCCTGCGACTTCCAGAACCTTACGTTTTGCGGATCACAACCGGGTAACCTGGTGGGCGACTACTGGGTCAACTGGCCAACCAGCCAGTGGGCCACACGCATTAAATTTCACGCTTCCCGGGAAACCTATGTGCAGACGGGCGTGTATCAGGTCAATCCAAATTACGTTGACGACAGTTACGCACGCCACAACGGCTGGAAGCCGAACAACCCAAGCGGAACCACAGGCGCGCTGATCCCGCTGGAAGCGGGGTGGCAACCGACCTGGCAGGGTCTTCCTGGCTCCTACAAGGTCGGCGGCTGGTACAACACGTCGGACGCTGACGACCTGTATTTTGATATAAACCATAACCCCCGCGGCGCTACCGGATTGGATCCGCTCAAGCGCTCCGGCCGGTTCGGCGTCTATCTGAGCCTGCAGCAGCAAGTCACCGGAACGGCCGGTGGCCGCGGCGCTACGGTTTTTCTGAACTTCTCCCATGCTGACCGCAATACCGCGCAACTGGATCACCAGATCACGATGGGAGTTCAGTACAAGGGGCCGTTTGAGAGCCGTGCGCAAGACTCGATCGGCTTTGCAGTAGGTGCCACCCACAACAATGAGCGTTTTGCCGATTTCGTGCAACAGAACAACGCACGTACCGGTCAGAATGTGGTTGCAGGCAGCGGATACGAGTATGTTAGCGAACTGTATTACTCGTGGTCTCCGGTGCCCTCGGTATTCCTGCGTCCCAACTTGCAATACATTCTTCACCCCGGCGGCACATCCCGTAACAGTAACGCGTTTGTGATCGGCTTGAAATCCGGTGTTACGTTCTAGGGAAGCTGGATGGACTAGCCTTCTTTCTCGGCTGCCGGCATGCGGGCTGCCTGCGGTGGAAGGTGATCCGCACCTTCTGCCATGCGCGACGGAATGGCCTGCGATGATGGACGCACTGTTGGCATGATCGGCTCCAGCTTCCTCACGTTAGTGCGACGCCAGTCCGCCGGGGTAACGCCGGTTGCCTGCTTGAATGCGCGTGTCAGGTGGCTTTGATCCACGAATCCACATACTGTCGCGATTTCCGATATCGGCGCGCGTCCCAGGAGATGCGTCTTTGCGACGTCGATCCTACGCTCGATGAGCCATTGATGCGGCGTCTTGCCGGTGCTCTCGCAGAAGGCACGGATGAAATGGCTGCGAGAGAGCTTGCATTCCGACGCCACCGCGTCGATAGAAATATTGCCTCTCAGGTGAGCGGCAAGCATGTCCTTGGCGAGCGCCTCCTGTGTTGGCGTTAGCCGCGCCCGCCGGCGCTGCGTTGGGTTGCCGTTGCCACCCCCGTACGTCTGGAGGGTATGAATCAGGCATGCACTGACAACATGGTCGACGAAGAGCAAATCGCTCTGCTCGGGGCGATCAAGACTCGGCAGCAATGTCCACGCGAGGTTAAGCAGGAGTGGATCCACGACACCAATACGATTGGACAGGCCCGGGCATTCGCGAATGCCCAGTTCTCTTCCCATTTCCTGCAGCAAGAGGGTGTCAATCCGCAAGCGCAGTTCGTCAAAGGCGGACTTGTGATGGCAGCGCCAGGTGTCGCGGAGATCGATGATAGCTACCCACCCTTGGTCGCAACTGCCGGTGAAGAAAATTCTGCCATCCCGCCAAACCGAGATAGCCTCGGTATGGCGAAGCTGGATGATGATACAAGCCCCGTCTCTGAGCCGCATTCGCTGGTCAGAGCACGGCGGAAGCGCAACTTCAGAGGTTATGCGATGGATGGTTGCGGCCGATGCGATCATAGAACGGACGCTGGGACGCGGCTCCAGTTGCGACATACAAGTAATGACGTAATGGCAGGGCGGTGTCTTGATGAGATGGTGCACCGGAAACCGGGGCACCAGGGGGGGGGAAGGGCCGGCGTTGAGACCGGCGATGCTATCCAGCCCCCCGCGAGGCATTATTTCTGGGTCATTGCCTTGTAGCTTGTGATGAGATTGCGATAGTCAGGGATGTGGTTCGAGAACAATTCGGCGAGGCCATCGATGTCATTGCGCCAGTCGCGATGCAACTCACATGCGACACCGAACCACGTCATCAGTTGGGCGCCAGCATCGGCCATGCGCTGCCAGGCGGCATTGCGTGTGAACTCGTCAAACGTGCCGGAAGCGTCGGTGACAACGAACACGTCGTAACCTGCGGCAATTGCCGACAGCGCGGGAAACGCGACACACACCTCGGTGACTACGCCCGCGATGATGAGTTGCTTCTTTCCCGTTGCCTTGACCGCTGCGACGAACTCTTCATTGTCCCAGGCGTTGATTTGGCCAGGACGAGGAATGTATGGCGCGTCAGGAAACTGCGCTTTGAGCTCAGGCACCATCGGGCCATTGGGGCCAGTCTCGAAGCTCGTCGTGAGGATGGTCGGCAAATTGAAGTATTTGGCGAGATCGCTCAAGGCGAGGACGTTGTTCTTGAACTTGTCAGGATCGATATCGCGTACAAGCGACAGCAATCCGGCTTGATGGTCTACCAGCAGAACAGCTGCGTCATTTTTGTCCAGACGCGTATAGGGCGTTGTCACGGCGATCTCCTTGCAGAGTTGAATGCGCTTCCGAATGGGGGCGCGTTTGGAAAAGTCGACAGGTCGGTACAAGCGTTAAGACGCGGGCAAGATTGTCCCGATCCATCCAATGGCGAATTTGCTGAATGCTTGAAGGGCTTTATCGTCGGTAACCCTGGCAGCGGGCGGCCTGGACAAACGTTCTTCGTTTCGCCAAGCGGTTGGGAGTTCGGGGCAGTGGCTTTGCCGGTGGAGTGCGGTGCGCGGCTCGCCAGGATGTCTGCTTAAGACCGCGTCTTGCGGGGTGGAACATCATGGCTGCCTCCGAAGATTGCAAGCATCATAGGCAGGCATGAAAGACCGGGGAAGTCCCGTATCATGCCGACTGTGTTCTACAGAAGGAACAATGGTGGACGACCTGAATGATCTTTTTTATTTCGTCAAGGTGGTCGAATACGGCGGCTTTACGCAAGCGGGGGTCGCGCTCGGCATTGCCAAGTCAAAGCTGAGCCGGCGCATCGCGGCACTGGAAGAGCGATATGGAGTTCGTTTACTCCAGCGCTCGACCAGGCGCTTTTCAGTTACGGAAACCGGTCGTGAGTTCTATGATCGCTGTGTTGGCGTGCTAGTGGAGGTGGAAGCGGCGCGCGAAGTGATGGAGCGCAAGCGATCCGAGCCGCAAGGCATCTTGCGCATGAGCTGTCCAACGACGCTGCTTGCGTATCGCGTTGCCGACCTGGTGGCGCAGTTCATGATCAAGTACCCAAAGGTCCGCGTCCATCTCGAAGCGACAAACCGGCGTGTCGACGTGCTGGGAGAAAATTTTGACGTAGCGCTTCGTGTGCGCTTCCCGCCGCTGGAAGACAGCGGTCTGGTGATGCGGGTGCTGTCTGGAAGCCCTCAACGGTTGGTTGCCAGCCCAGCCCTCCTCGAGCACCACGCGTTGGCAATACAAGATCCGGATGATGTTGCCGCCATGCCCAGCATGGATTGGGGCCCCCCTCGCAATCACGTCTGGCAGCTGGCTGGCCCTGAGGGAAGGGAAGCACAGGTGCGGCATCACCCCCGATACATCACCGACGATATGACGGCGTTGTGTCGGGCGGCAAGGCATGGCGTAGGTATCGTTCAGTTACCGAGCATGGTTGTCGAAGAGGATTTGCGTAATGGAGCGCTTGTCGACGTCTTGCCCGGCTGGGCCCCGAAAGGGGGCATCGTTCATGCTGTCTTCCCTTCCCGCAGAGGTCTGTTGCCGAACGTCCGCCTGCTGATCGATTATCTCGCTGCCAATATTCAACAGGAGTAGAAGCGGCGAGCATCGGTGGCAACGCGCATAGCGGCGCCAGCAAGCGCAACACGCGCGCTGGTGGGCCGTGCTCGGGGGGGGCGGGAGGAGGGCGCCGCATGGGGACAGGATGGCGGAAGTATGGTCTTCTGTCGCGGCGTGATCAAAGTTCGGGACGGCGCGCGGGCGGCGGTGACACCGGCACCCGGCTGTTCTCGCTATTGGCCGCCACCACGCGTTGCAGCAAGGCGACGAACAGTGCACGCTCCGCCTGATCCAAACCTGCCAGCGTGCGGGCCTGGGCGCGCTCCGTGCCCGGGTAGATGTCCTGCAGCAGCGCCGCACCAGTTGCCGTCAGCGAGAGCAGCTTGGTACGCCGATCGGCGATGCCCGGTGAGCGCGAGATCAGTCTCTTTCCCTCCAGTCTTTCCACCACACCGGCAATTGTGGTGCGGTCAAAGCCGATGGCGTTGGCCAGCCTGAGCTGGTCGATGCCCGGATAGGCGCGCACCGCCGCCAGCGCAGCATATTGCACGGGCGTGGTATCGAAGCCATCGGTCTCTTCGTGGAAAAAAGAGGTGGCAATCTGGTGCAGCCGGCGGATGAGATGGCCCGGCTTGTTGTAGATCAGTTCGTCGAGATTGGATTGGTCCATCTTGCCCTCTTTGCGGATTGGTCCGGCAGGTGGGATCGACCCTACCCTGACGTTTACCCCAGTGGATATGTGAGGCACGCTGATTATCATACATGCATTGATTCGATATAGAACGATTCGATGCAAATGATAAATCAGGCCATCCCCTCGAACACACAGGGCCGGAATGCCGGCGAGGCTGCCTCGTTGCCCGAAGAATTCCGCGCAGCGCTGCTCGATCACGCACTGGCTCCGTTGTGGGACTTCCTCAAGGGGGCGCTGCCGCACGGCCGCCCCGCGGGTGTTACGCGTCCGCACCGCTGGCGCTATGCCGATGTGCGTCCGCTGCTGCTGGAAGCCGGGCGCCTGGTGCCGGTTGCGCAGGCCGAGCGCCGCGTGATCGTGCTCAGCGATCCTGGCCGTGGCCCGCATGCGATGTCGGCGACGGGCACGCTCTACGCGGGCATCCAGTTGTTGCTGCCCGGCGAGACCGCCCCCACGCACCGCCATTCGCCGAGCGCGGCGCGCATCGTCATCGAAGGCCGTGGCGGCTTCACCATCGTCAACGGGCAGCGCTGCGAAATGGAGCGCGGCGACATCATCCTCACGCCAGGCGGCCAGTGGCACGACCACGGCCACGACGGCGAGGGTCCGGTGACCTGGCTCGATGTGCTGGATCTGCCGGTGTTCACCGCCGCGGAATCAGCCTATGCCGAGGGCGGTCATGCCGGCTGCAATGCCGAAGAGCCCCTGATGACGCTGACGTCCGAACTGCTGCGCCAGGGCTTGCGGCCGCCGCAGGCCTGGCGTCGCGAGAATGCCTATCCGATGCTGCGCTATCCGTGGCAGACCGCCAGGGCTGCGCTGGAGCGGCTGGCCGCTGCGACAGGTCAGGCCTGCGCGGAGCTGGCCTACGTTAACCCCGAGACCGGGCAGGACTGTCTGCCCATTCTCGGCTTCACGGCGATGATGATCGGCGCGGGCCAGCACTGGCAGGCGGTGCCCACGTCGGCCAGCACTGTGTTTCACGTTGTCGAGGGAAGCGGCGAGAGCCGAGTCGACGATCACGTTTTCGACTGGAGCGCGGGCGACACCTTCAGCAGCACTACGTTTGCCTGTGTCTCGCACCGCGCCACGCACGGGCAGCCTGCCTTCCTGATTCGCGTTGACGACGCGCCCCTGCAGAAGAAGCTGGGCTTCTTCCAGGAACGCCAGCTGGCCTGAACAGCACCGATCAATCCTTCAACCTGCCTGCACCATGCGATTTTGCCGATTCCAGGATGACCGGGGCGAGCGCCTCGGCATCGTCGAGGACCACTTCGTGGCGGATATCTCGCCCGTCCTGGAGATGCTGCCCTCACACCGCTGGCCATTCCCCATGGGCGATTCGCTCGTTGCGCACCTGCCGCTCATTCGCGAGCACGCGCCGCGCCTGCTGGATGCGGCACCGCGCCGCGCCTTGTCCGGCCTGTGCCTGCTCAGCCCGGTGGCCAATCCGTCAAAGCTGGCCGCGGCGCCGGTCAACTATCTCAGCCACCTGGCCGAGGCGCAGGCCGATCCCGCAACCTTCCACGCGCACCAGTTGCAGCGCATCCAGGAGGTGGGGCTGTTCCTCAAGGCATCGAGTTCACTCGCCGGTCCAGGCGAGGGCGTGACGCTGCGCCACACCGACCGCCGCAACGACCACGAACTGGAGCTGGCGGTGGTCATCGGCCGCACCGCGGACCGTGTTTCGGTGGACCGTGCAATGGACCACGTAGCCGGCTATGCCATCGGGCTGGACATGACAGTGCGCGGCCCGCAGGAGCGCTCGTTGCGTAAATCGATCGACAGCTATTCGGTGCTTGGCCCGTGGCTGGTCACCGCCGACGAGATCGCAGACCCGGCGAACCTGGAGCTGGAGTTGCGCGTCAACGGCGAGTTGCGCCAGCGGGCCAACACACGTGATCTGGTGGTCGGCATTCCGCAGCTGATTGCCTGGGCATCGTCCTACTACACCCTGCATCCCGGCGACGTCATCTACACCGGCACCCCGGACGGCGTGGGGCCGGTGGTGCCTGGGGACCTGATCGAGGCCAGCATCGAAGGCATCGGCGCCATGCGTGTCCCGGTACGCGCCGCCTGAGTTCACCGCACACGGATATCTTTCATGAACGACAGCAACAAGATCCAGACCTTGATCGTGGGGGGCGGCATCGGTGGCCTTGCCACGGCGCTCGCCCTGGCCCAGTCCGGCCGCACGGTGCACGTGCTCGAGCGCGCTGCGCAGTTCAGTGAGGTTGGCGCCGGCCTGCAGCTGGCGCCCAACGCGTCGCGCATGCTCGACCGCCTGGGTGTGCTCGATGCCGTCTGGCAAAGCGCGGTGTTCCCGCGCCAGCTGGTGTGGATGGATGCGATGAGCGGCCGCCGGCTGACCGCGCTGGACCTGGGTGCCAGCTTCCGGCAGGCCTATGGCTATCCCTACCTGGTGATGCACCGCAGCGACCTGCTCGCCGCGCTGCTGGACGCGTGCCAGCGCGACGCCCGCATCACGCTGGAAACCAGCCGCGACGTGGTGGCGGTGCAGGATCTGGGCGACGGCGCCGAGGTCCGCTGCGCCGACGGCTCGGTCTATCGCTGCAAGGCGCTGATCGGTGCGGACGGGCTGCACTCCACCGTGCGCCGCATGATTGCGGACGACGGCGCACCGGTGTGCTCGGAATACGTGGCCTACCGTGGCACCCTGCCGATCGAGAAGATGCCCCAGCATGCCGGGCTGGACAACGTGGTGATGTGGACCGGCCATGACATGCACCTGGTCCAGTATCCGGTGCGCCGCGGCGAGCTCTATAACCAGGTGGCAGTGTTCCGCAGCTACCGCTTCGATCCGTCCACGGACGACTGGGGCACGGTGGACGAACTGGAGGCGCGCTTCGCCAATGCCTGCGCACCCGTGCGTGACGCGATCAGCCTGATCCACACCAACCGGCGCTGGCCCATGTACGACCGCGATCCCATCGCCGACTGGACGCGCAACCACATTGCCCTGCTGGGCGATGCCGCTCACCCGATGCTGCAATACCTCGCACAGGGTGCGGCCCAGGCCATCGAGGATGCGGGCACGCTGGCCGATGCGCTGAACCGTCACGCCAGCGACGTGCCGGGCGGCCTGCTGGCCTACCAGCAGGCCAGGCGGCTGCGCACCGCGCGCGTGCAACTCACGGCGCGCTGGTTCGGCGATTTCATCCACCTCGGCCATATCGGCGCCGAGGTGCGCAATGCGCTGCTGTCGGCGCGGGAAGACAACAGCTTCGCCCCGGTGGACTGGCTGTATGCGCCCCGCGCGGTTGCCGCCGACGCGGCCACGATGGGGAGGGTCTGAGCCGACCGACTCCGGCAACCGCTGTATCCAAAGGAGCCGAAATCCAATTATCGGAAGTGGAAGTTTTTGGTTCTCCGGAACGAACGGGCCGGAGAACCACCCATCAGCCAACAAAACGAGGTGAGCTATGCAGGAAGGAATTTCGTTGTGGGAAGCCGCGAAGCGCGAAATGGACGACTACCAGTTCGTTGCCGGGGCGGAGCTCCAGCCGAAGTGGGAGGTGCCGTCTGAGATCGCCATCAACGTCGCCGTGTCAGGCCGCTTCAGCGATAGCCAGGAAGAGGGCCATCCGACTTCCATCGAAGCCTATGTCGATGCGGCCTCCGAAGTCATCGAGGCCGGCGCTTGCGGCGTGCATATCGATTTCTCGATGGTCACCGATCGCCAGGGACGGCGCCTGGACCGCGACGTTCCGCCGGTGGATGCGTACGGCGCCGTGCTGCGCCCGCTGCGCGACCGTTTTGGCCATGAGTTCGTCGCCAACCTGAACGTGCTCAACGGCAGCACGTTCGATATCTGCATGAGCCCCGCCCGGGCCGGGCTGGCGGAAGTCGCGCCGTGCGCCGCGGGACACCCGGATGCCTTTATGGTGCCGGCGGTGCGCACGCTGGAACAGCACGGTGTCAAGCCGGAGATCGTGATCCACAGTTCCGGCGAGATCGAACTGGCCAAGCGCAAGCTGATCGATACCGGCATCCTGAAGGGCCCTTACAACTGGATCATCCTGTACGGGCTGCCGTTCAACGTCGGCCGTACGCTGATCTCGGGCACCTGGGCCAGCAACGCGCAGGACATGGCTCGCCACATGTTCATGATGGTCGACCAGATCCGCCAGATCGATCCTGCCTCGGTCATCACCGTCTGCGCCGCGGGACGCTCCACGCTTTACATGACCACGCTGGCCACCATGATGGGCCTGAACATCCGCGTCGGCACCGAGGACACGCCGTGGAAATACCCCAACAGCGATGTGCGTCTGCGCGACAACCTGGAGATGTTCCGCATGGCCCGCGACATTGCCGAGCTGCATGGCCGCCGCCCGGCCAGCGCGGACGCCTATCGCCGCATGATCGGCAAGCCCGCCCGTGCAGGCGTGGCAACCGCCGCGCAGGTGCCGGCATGACGTCCCGCCCGCTGGACGGCTTGCGGACCGGCGCGCCCGATCCGGCAGTGTGGCAGGTGCTGGAGATGCCCATGCCGGACGGCGGCATGTGGCGCTACGAGGAGCCCGGCGCGCGCGTGCAGGCCGAAGGCGGCGTTCTGGAAATACAGGTGGACAGGTTCACGCGGCAGCACGCGCTCATACCGATGTTCGACAACCCCAAGCATTTCCTGGTCAAGCGCGAGGCGCTGACGATCGCCGAAGGCGGCGTGCTCACCGTCGGCTGCGAGATGGCGTGCGAGAACCACAACGGCAACCCGGATGACCTGTTCGATGGCTTTGCGGGCTTCAATGTGTGCGACCTGGCCAACGGCATGGTGTTCGACTTCATCATCTCCGGCACGCAGATCGGCGTGGTGCATGAGCGGCTGCCAATCCCGGGTGTGACGCCTGCCGGCGGCGACTGGCTGCACGTGGTGCAGTCGCCCCTGCTGGCACAGAACCACCCGGGCGAGTTCCATCGCTACGAGATCACCCTCGACCGCCCGGCACGCACCTGCACGTGGCATGTGGATGGCAGGCGCATGTATGCCGTGCGCAATATCGTGGTGGATATCGGCAGCGTGGTGGTGGGGCTTGGCCTGTTCACGCTGAAGCCGGCCGTGGCGGGCGTCGGCAGCGTGTCGAACCACGGGCAAGGCGCCAGCGGGCGCTGGCGCAACCTCTGGGTCCGCTCTGCATGAGCAGCGGGCGGAACGGACTTACGCAAAGGCGAGATCTGATATGAGCAAGCTGAACCTGTCGCTGGCAATGGGCGACTACGACCGCACGCGCGCACTGCTGGACGGGCGGGTACCGATCGATGGTGTCGACCCGGTCTTCCTTGCGCTCGATCCGGAAGAGATCTTCTTTCGTGCGTTCCGGCATGCCGAGTTCGATATCTGCGAGCTGTCATTGAGCAGCTTCACCGTCAAGACGGCGCGCGAATCCTGTCCTTATGTCGGCGTGCCCGTGTTTCTGTCGCGCGCCTTCCGGCACACCGCCATCTACATCCGTTCCGACCGCGGCATCCGCGAGCCGGCCGACCTGCGTGGCAAGCGCGTGGGCGTGCCGGAGTACCAGCTGACCGCCTGCGTCTGGGTGCGCGCGATGCTCGAAGAGGACTATGGCGTGCGGCCGGCCGAACTGCAGTGGATACGCGGCGGGCAGGAGCAGCCGGGCCGGGTCGAGAAGATCGAGCTTGCGCTGCCTGCCGATGTGCGGCTGGAGAGCGCGCCCGACGGCGCGACGCTCAACGCGATGCTGGCGGCGGGCGAGATCGATGCCCTGATCGCGCCGCGTCCGCCCTCATGCTGGGTGCAGGGCCATCTCGGCGTAGGCAGACTGTTCCCGGACCCGGTGCAGGCCGCCAGCGACTACTATCGGCGCACCGGCATCTTTCCCATCATGCACTTGCTGGGCGTGCGGCGCGAACTGGTGCACGCGCATCCGTGGCTGCCGGGCACGCTGCTCAAGGCCTTCGAGCGCGCCAAGGCGGTGGCGATGTCATCGCTGTCCGAGATCGCCGCATCCGCCATCACCCTGCCGCTCGCGCAGGAGACCATGCAGTTCATGCAGGGTCTGATGGGGCAGGACTACTGGAGCTATGGCGCGGCGCAGAACCTGCATACGCTCGACGCATTCCTGCAGTACCACCATGCGCAGGGGCTGTCGCCGCGCCGGGTGCGGGTCGAGGAACTGCTGCACCCTTCGACCCTGGAGGTGCATCGGGTATGACCGGCGCACCAGGAATTTCAGTCGTTCACTTCGCTGAGGCTTGGCGCTGCCGTGTGCAGGTTTTCCTCGATGCGCACCATGACCTTCAGGAAGCTCTTGAGCTCGCGCTCGGAGACACCGTCGACGGCGTGCTCAAGCAGCGCCGTGATCGCGGGCATCAGCCGCTCGACCAGGGCGCGGCCCTGGTCGGTGATGAACACAAAGCTGCGCCGCCGGTCCTCGGTGTCGCGCACGCGCTTGACCAGGCCCTGCTTTTCCATGCTGTCGAGCGCGGGCACGGAGGTGGTCGCGGCCAGCCCGACGCGCCGGCTGAGTTCCAGTTGCGTCAGCCCGTTCTGCTCCGTCAGCACGCGCAGGTAGTACCAATGCCCCACCGAAGCGCCTTCGTCAGTCATCAGGGCTTGCAGGTGGCTGGTGAACAGCCGGTGCAGGTCGCGCACATGCCAGGCGATGCTGCGGCCGCCGAGATCGAATACCGGAGGGTGGGTTCCGGCAGGCTCCGGCTTGCCGGCTTTCGTGGTGGGCTTGGTTTGGCTGGTGGCCACGCTTACATTCTCCGCTTTGTCAGGCGAGGCGAGTTTACCATCACCCGCCGGCAAGGTCTGGGAAGCAAATCATCCGTTGTCGAACCAAATGGATTCGACTCCGTATTTGTCCGAAGCACAACGTAAGAAGGAGGGGTAGCGTGAAAGACAACCGATTCGGGCCGGCGCCCGGCGATGGCGACGCGGCGGGGCAGGGCGAGCTGTGGACGCGTGACGGCTTCAACGGCACCTGCTCGATGGTATTGCGCCCGCACTACGCGCCGGCCTACCTGTCGGCACAGGGGCCGCACGCGCCGCGCCGCTTCCAGCTGGACAAGCTGGCGATGTCTCACGGCGATGATGCGCTTGCCATGCCGGTGCCGGTTGCCAGCTCGCGCAAAGGGGTGCAACTGAGCGCCGCGCACCAGGATCAGGGGGCCTCCGTTGTGGTACGCAACGTCGAGGCCGACGAACTGCATTTCGTGCACCGCGGGGAGGTGCGATTCGAAACCGATTGCGGGGTGCTGGACGCGCAGGCCGGGGATTTTGTCTGCATTCCGCGCTCGGTGGCCTACCGCACGACGCCGCAGGGCGGCCCGGCGTGGCGGTTCATCGTCGAAAGCCCCTCGCCGCTGCGCCTGAACCCCCAGACCCCGTCCGGCATGATCAACTTCGCGCGCGACGTGCACTACGCCAGGGTTGAACCGCAACAAGACGGCCACGTGCCGACAGAGGTGACGCTGGTGCTGAAGGCCGAGGATGGTCCCACGGTGTTCCGGCTGCCGCAGGACCCGCTGCGCGCGGTGGCGCACGTGTACGGGAACGTGCCGGTGTGGAAGGTGAACCTGGCCAACGTGCAGGTCGGCACGTACCTGCCGCATGGCGGCCCGCCGTTCCAGTTCATCACCTCCGACGACGGCGAGATCATGATCTACACGCTCTGCGCGCGCACCACGCAGCGCCCGCCGATCCATGTCAATGCCGATTTCGACGAAGTGATTCTCTACCACGCCGGTCCGGGCGCATGGGGTGACGTGAGCGAGCCCGGCACGGTGAGCTGGGTGCCGAAGGGAGTCATCCACCAGGGGCCCAGCGAGAATGTGCCGCAAGGCTACCAGGCATGGCTGCTGGAGACGCGGCCGACGCTGCGCCTTACGCCGGTAGCGCTGGAGGCATCCGCACTGCTCGATACGCGCGAGTACGGCATCCATCCGAGCGAGGCGGCCATGCAGCGGTAAGCGCCCACAAAGCGGGGAGCCGCCGCCGATACGGCACACACAAAAATAAAGTAGCGAGGAGACCATCTTGAACGCCAACACCTTCCAGGCCCGCGCCGCCAGCGCGCTGGCCCTGGCCTTGTGCGCACTGCCCGCACCGCCTGCACATGCTTTCCAGATTCCGACCGATAACGAAGACCTGACGATCCGCTGGGACAACACCATCAAGTACAGCGTGGCCCAGCGCCTCAAGGACCGCTCTGCCACCCTGACGGCCGATGCCAACGCCGACGATGGCGACCGCAACTTCCGCCGCTGGGGGCTGATCTCGAACCGGGTCGACCTGCTCTCGGAGTTCGACGTCAGCTACCGGAATTTCGGCGTGCGCGTGAGCGGCGCGGCATGGTACGACGACGTCTACAACCGCGGCAACGACAACGACTCTGCCGCCACCGCCAACGCCGCATCGGTGCCGCACGACCGCTTCCCCAGCGGTACGCGTACCATCAACGGCCGCAATGTGGAGCTGCTGGATGCCTTTGCCTTCGGCAAGGTCGAAGTGGGCGGAATGCCCGTGAGCATGCGGCTGGGGCAGCATTCGGTGCTGTACGGCGAGAGCCTCTTTTTCGGCAACAACGGCATTGCGGCGGCGCAGTCGCCGATCGACCTGGTCAAGCTGCTGTCGGTGCCGAACACACAGTTCAAGGAACTGATCCGGCCGGTGCCACAGGTCTCAGGGCAAGTCCAGGTCACGCCGAACCTGGCCGCGGGCGGCTACTACCAGTTCGACTGGGAGCGCAACCGCCTGCCGGGCGTGGGCAGCTATTTTTCCGCTGTGGATATCCTCGACGCCGGTGGCGAGCGCATTCTTGCCGGTCCCGGCGCGTACTTCAGCCGCACCGGCGACATCAAGGCGAAGTCGTCCGGCCAGGGCGGTATGCAGCTGCGCTACCGTCCGCGCGGCCTTGATGCGGAGTTCGGGCTTTACGCGGCGAATTTCCACTCCAAGGATCCGGTCGTGTACACCAGCTTTGCCGGGCAGGACCTGGCTGCCGGCAAGCTCGGCCAGTACCAGCTGGTGTTCCCGGAAGACATCAAGGTGATCGGCACCAGCTTCTCCACCACGCTGGGCACTGCCAACGTGGCTGGCGAGCTCTCTTACCGGCACAACATGCCACTGGTCGCGCGCGGTGGCTCGGTGTTCGTGCCGCCCGGCATGAGCGCCAACAACGCCGGCAATCCGCTGTACCCGGTGGGTGACACCTTGCATGGGCAGATTTCGTGGATCAACCTGCTGCCGCCCACGGCGCTGTGGGAGGGCGGCAGCATCGTCGGCGAGATTGCGTGGAACCGGCGCCTGGGCGTAACCCGCAATGCCGGCGCGCTGGACCCCAACGCGACGCGCGATGCGGGGGCCATCCGCATGGTGTTCCAGCCCGCCTACTACCAGGTCATCAACGGCCTCGACATCAACGTGCCGATCGGCATTGGCTACGGCCTGTTCGGCAAGTCGTCGGTGCTCAACCCAGGCTTCGGCGTGCATCGCGGCGGCGACCTGAGCGTGGGTGTCAATGGCGTCTACGAGCAGGTCTGGAACATTGGCCTCAACTACACCCATTACTTCGGCCCGGCCGCGACCGTGCTGACCCCGCCGAACGCCGCCAGCCAGGCGTATTCCTACGGCCAGACTTTCAAGGACCGGGATTTCGTGTCGCTGACGATCCAGCGCGCGTTCTGAAACAGAGGAGACAATTGATGAAGCCCTTTTCCATCGTGACCATCGTGACGCCCTGGCTCGCCGCAGCCATGCTGGCGGCGCAGCCCGCGCTGGCCATGGTCAGCGCGCAGGAAGCTGCCGCGCTCAAGTCCACGCTCACGCCCTTGGGCGCCGAGCGCGCAGGCAACAAGGACGGCAGCATTCCCGCATGGACGGGCGGGCATACCCAGATGCCGCCGAACTACAAGAGCGGCGATCCGCCGCCCGACCTGTTCGCTGCCGACAAGCCGCTCCTGAAGATCGACGCGAAGAACGCCGCGCAGTACGCCGACAAGCTCAGCGAGGGCGTCAAGGGACTGCTGAAGAAGTATCCCGACACATTCAGGCTTGACGTCTACCCGACCCGGCGCACGGCGGCCGCGCCGCAATGGGTTTACGACAACACCTTCCAGAACGCCACCCGTGCCCGCACTACCGATAACGGCCTGTGGGTGGAAGGCGCCTATGGCGGCATTCCATTTCCGATTCCGAAGAACGGCAACGAGGCCATGTGGAACCACAAGCTGCAATGGACGGGCGAGACCATTTCCAGCTACTTCGTGAACTACGTCGGCACGCCGGACGGCAAGCTGATCATGGCCACTAAGGGCTACAACAAGTCGCAGTACCCGTACTACGAGAAGGGCGGTGCCGTGGACAAGTTCACCGGCGAGTCGCAGCAGCTGCGCATCTTCACCACCGAGCCGCCGCTCAAGGCCGGTTCGCAGTTCTTGCTGGTCGATGCGGTAAACCGGCCGCGCCAGGCCTGGGAATATCTCACCGGGCAGCGCCGCGTGCGCAAGGCGCCCACGCTTGGCTACGACACGCCGGACGACATCAATTCCGGCCAGAGTTACTTCGACGAGGCCTTTGTCTTCCTGGGCGAGCTGGACCGCTACAACTGGAAGCTGGTTGGCAAGAAAGAGATCTACATCCCCTACAACAACAACAAGGTTTACCAGAAGGGCCTTTCGCTTGAACAGCTGCTGATGCCGCATCATGCCAACCCCGATTCGATGCGTTGGGAATTGCATCGCGTCTGGGTGGTGGAGGCCGAGCTGGCGCCGGGCAAGCGCCATGTCGTGCCCAAGCGCCGCCTGTATCTCGATGAGGACACCTGGGCCGCCGTGCTGGGCGAGGGCTGGGATGCACAGGGCCAGTTGTGGCGCGTACAGGTCGCCATGCCGTATGTGGTGCCCGAGGGCCCTTTCGTCAACGCCACCAGTTCGTGGTGCATCTACAACCTGCTTTCCGGTGCCTACCTGGCCGCAGCATTCCCGGACTATGGCAGCCCCGGCTTCCGCTATCACTACAAGCTGCTCGACCGCATTCCTTCCAGCTACTTCTCGCCAGAGGCCCTGGCCGGCGAGGGCGTGCGCTAGCACGCCGGCGATGGTCCACGTGGAGACGAATGCCATGTTTGCATGCACGAAAACGCCGCGGCGGCGCGGCGCGGGCCGCCTGGCCCTGCTGCTGGCTGGCGCCGCCACGGCGGCCGCGCTGGTGCAGGGCGCCGCGGCGGCGGACCCGGTACGCGCTTTCCGCCAGGATGCGGCGCTGGTTGGCGTGGCGAGCGCCGGCACGCGCCTGGTGGCGGTAGGCGAGCGCGGCACGGTGGTGCTGTCCGACGATGGCAGCCGGCACTGGCGCCACGCTAGTGCGCCAACCGATGTCACGCTCACTTCAGTCCACTTCGCCACGCCGCAGGAGGGCTGGGCAACCGGCCACGCCGGCACGGTGCTGCACACAGCCGATGGCGGCCTCACATGGTCGCGGCAGCTTGATGGTGAAGCCGCCGCCCGTCTGATGCTGGCAGCCGCGGGGAAAGATCCCGCCCGGCGAGCCGAGGCGCAGCAACTGGTGGAGGACGGGCCGGACAAGCCATTCCTCGACTTGTACACGGCCGACGCCAGCACTGCACTGGTGGTGGGCGCCTTCAACCTTGCGTTTCGCACCACCGATGGCGGCAGGCGCTGGGTGCCGTGGCAGGACCGGATTCCCAATCCCAAATCGCTGCATCTCTATGGCATTGCGGGAGCGGGGCGCGACCTGTACATCGCGGGCGAGCAAGGGTTGTTGCTGCGCTCGGCCGATGCTGGCGAAACCTTCCGGCCGCTGGTCTCGCCATATCGGGGCACGTTCTTCGGCGTACTGGTGCAGGCCGATGGCGGCGTCATCGTCTACGGCCTGCGCGGCAATGCCTTCCGCTCGACCGACCAGGGCGCGAACTGGTCGAAGCTGGCACTCGGCACCACCGCCGCAATCACCGGCGGCGTGGCCCTTGCAGACGGCCGGACAGCGCTGGCGACCCAGGCCGGCGAACTGTTCGTGAGCGAGCTGGTGCGCCCGGAGGCCTTCGTGCGCGTGGTGCCGGATCATCCGCAACCCTTCGCCGGGGCGGCGCAGCAGGGCGACAGGATCGTGCTGGTGGGCGCACGCGGCAGTTCGGCGGCGCCAGCAACAGCCGGCAGGCAGTGATGCAAACCGGAGTTTCCTCTCATGCATGAGAAGCAAAGCAAGGCAGGCCAGGCCAACTGGCAGGTGGTGCAGCATATCCAGGATTTCGACGCCGGCTCGGGCTCGATGGTCGAACGTCTCATCTTCAATCACCGCGCCTGGATCGTGGCGCTGTGCGTCATCATCACCGTGCTGCTCGGCTGGCAGGCGATGCGGGTGCGGCTGAACGCCGACTTCGAGAAGATGATTCCCGCCGCGCATCCGTATATCCAGAACTACCTGCAGAACAAGGCGGATCTGAGCGGTCTGGGTAATTCGGTGCGCGTCGCGGTGGAGACGCGTGAAAGGACGATATTCGATGCCGGGTATCTGGACCGGCTCAAGAAGATCAACGACGAGCTCTTCCTCATTCCCGGTGTCGACCGCGCCTACCAGAAGTCGCTCTGGACCGCGAACACGCGCTGGCTTGGCGTGACCGAGGAGGGCCTGGAAGGCGGCACGGTGATTCCCGACGACTATGACGGCTCGGCGCAGACCGTGGAGCAGGTGCGGCGCAATGTGGAGCGGTCGGGCGAAATCGGCCAGCTGGTCGCCGGCAACTATCGGTCGTCGATCATCTTCCTGCCGCTGCTGGAGCGAGACCCCAGGGACGAACAGGCGCTCGACTACAAGCGCTTCTCGGATGCGCTCGAAGCCGTGCGGCAGAAGTACGAGACCAGGGATATCCGCATTCACGTCACCGGCTTCGCCAAGGTGGTGGGCGACCTGATCACCGGCATCGGCGAGGTCATGGTGTTCTTCGCCCTGGCCGTGGCGATTGCCGCTGCGGCGGTGCTCTGGTACACGCGCTGCCTGCGCAGCATGCTGCTGGTGGTGCTGACATCGCTGCTGGCGGTGGTCTGGCAGCTTGGGCTGCTGCCGCTGCTGGGGTATGCGCTCGATCCCTACTCGGTGCTGGTGCCCTTCCTGGTGTTTGCCATCGGCATGAGCCATGGCGCGCAAAAGATGAACGGCATCATGCAGGACATCGGGCGCGGCATGCACCGGCTCGTGGCGGCGCGCTATACCTTCCGGCGCTTGTTCATGGCGGGGTTGTCCGCCTTGCTGTGCGATGCAGTCGGCTTCGCGGTGCTGCTCGTGATCCGCATTCCGGTGATCCAGGAGCTGGCGGTAGTGGCAAGCCTGGGCGTGGCCATTCTGATTTTCACCAATCTGGTGTTGCTGCCGGTGCTGCTGTCATACACCGGCGTGGACGCGAATGCGGCCGCCAGGGCGCTGCGCTCGCAAGACACCCCGGCACAGGTCGGCGGTCCGTGGCGTTTCCTGGAGCGTTTTACCACTGCGCGGTGGGCCCTGTCTGCATTGCTGCCGGCAGCCGTGCTCGGCCTGGGCGGATATCTGGTCAGCCAGCATCTTCAGGTAGGCGATCTCGATGAAGGCGCGCCGGAACTGCGCGCAGACTCGCGCTACAACCGCGATGACCGCTTCATGAGGGCCAACTACGCAGCCAGCAGCGACCTGCTGGTGGTGATGGTGCGCACGCCGGACGGGCACTGCGCGGACTACGCCACGCTCAGGCAGGTGGATGCGCTCGAGTGGCAGCTCAGGCAGCTGCCGGGCGTGGAAGGCACCAACTCGCTGGCGCTGCTGGCGCGCCGTATCGTCGCGGGCATGGCCGAGGGCAGCCCGAAGTGGTACGAGCTGGTGCGGAACCAGGCCACGCTCAATACGGCCGCCAACCGATCGCCACGCGAGAGCTTCAACCAGGCGTGCAACCTGCTGTCGCTCTATGTCTATCTGCAGGACCACCGCGCCGAGACGCTGGCCAGGGTGGTGAGCGCGGTGGAAGCCTTCGCCGCATCGCACGACAGCCAGCACGCACGCTTCATGCTGGCGGCGGGCAGCGCGGGGATCGAGGCGGCCACCAATATTGTCGTGCGGCAAGCCAGCCGCGAGATGCTGTTCTGGGTCTACGGCGCGGTGATCGTCCTGTGCATGCTGACATTCCGCTCCTGGCGCGCGGCAGTGTGCGCTGTGGTGCCGCTGGTGCTTACCTCGGTGCTGGCCGAGGCACTCATGGTGGCGCTGGGTCTTGGCGTCAAGGTGGCGACGCTGCCGGTCATCGCACTGGGCGTCGGCATAGGCGTGGACTACGCGCTCTACATCATGACGATCGTGCTGGCCGAACTGCGCGCCGGCGCCAGCCTGCCGCAGGCTTACCGGCGCGCGCTGCGCTTCACCGGCAAGGTGGTGATGCTGACCGGCGTGACGCTGGCAATTGCCGTGACCACCTGGATGCTGTCGCCAATCAAGTTCCAGGCCGATATGGGCGTCCTGCTTGCCTTCATGTTCCTGTGGAACATGCTCGGCGCCCTGATCCTGCTGCCGGCGCTGGCATGGGTGCTGCTGCCGGAAGGCAGGGCCGGAAGATCGCCGGTGCCCGTTGATGCAATCGCCGACGGCGCACCCGGCGTCCGGCACTGAAATCCAACACCAACACATAGAGAAGAGGAGCGGCAATGAAAATCATGGTGACAGGCGGTACCGGCACGACCGGCAGCCGGGTGGTGCGCGAGCTGCTCGTGCGAGGCGTGCAGGTCAGGGTCCTGACGCGCAGCGCGGAACGCGCCAGGGCCATTTCGCCGCACGTGGAGGCCGTGGTGGGCGACCTTCTCAGCCCCTCCGATCTCCGGCCGGCGTTCGAGGATATCGACGCGCTCTTTCTGCTGCTGGCGGGCGTCCCGAGCGAGGCGCACGAAGGGCTGACAGCCGTGGCGCTGGCGCGCGCGGCCGGCGTGAAGCGCATCGTCTATCTGTCGGTGCACCAGACCGCCAGGCCCCCGCGCCATGTGCCGCATATCGGCTCGAAGCTGCTGATCGAGTCGGTGATAAGGGACTCCGGTGTGCCCTACACCTTTCTCCGTCCCAATGTGTTCATGCAGAACGACTACTGGTACCGGGACGCGTTGCTTGGGCATGCCATCTATCCGCAGCCGCTCGGTGACCTGGGCGCATCGCTGTGCGATGTGCGGGATATTGCCGAGGCCGCGGCCATCGTGCTGACCACCGATGGCCATGACGGACAGGCCTACACCATTGCCGGACCGGAGCCATTTACCGGCAAGCGTGCCGCGGCACTATGGTCGGCCGTGCTGGGCAAGGCGATTACGTATGGCGGCCATGACATGGAGCAGTGGGAGCAGCAACAGCTCACCCATGGGGCTCCCCAGTGGTTCGCAATGGACCTGAAGATGATGTTCACCGCCTGGCAGACCGATGGCCTGGTCGCCACCGACGAAGAACTCGGCCGTCTGGCCAGTCTGCTCGGGCGCTCCCCGCGCAGCTATGAGGATTTCGTGGCGGAAACGGTCGCGGGTTGGCCGGTCGGCCAATCGCAGGTGGCGGCCTTTGAAGGCCGCAGCTTTTCCTGACTAGAGCGCTACGGAGACCACGACATGCCAACCACCATTCTCGATCCATTCACTTCCGGGCAGCCGGCGCCGGAAACCTGGCGCACGCTTGAGTTGCCCGCCGGCGACGGCGCTACCTGGACGTTTCGCGATCCCAACCTGCAGCTGAATGCCTCGGACGGCGTGCTGGAGGCGAGCATCGAAACGTTCCGGATCCGGCATGACCACGTGCAGATGTTCGACAACCCGAAGCTGCTCATGGTGATGCAGAAGCCGGTGCCGCTCTCGGAGACGGGCGGCACGACGATTTCATGGGAGATGGCCTGCGAGAACCACAACGGCAATCCCGATGACCTGCTCGATGGCTTCGCCGTTTTAAGCCTCGGGGACTTCGAAACTGGCATGGTGTTCGATTTCATCATGTCGGGAAAATGCATCGGCGTCGTCTATGAGCGACTCGCTTTGCCGGGCATCGTACCCACGGGCGCGGACTGGATCCATGTGGTGCAGTCCCCGCTGATGGCGCAGCCCCGTCCAGGCGGGTTTCACCGGTACGAGATCCGCTTCGACCGGAAGGCGCGCGCTTGCGAATGGTGGCTGGACGGCAAGCGCATGTATGCCGTGTCCGATATCCCGGTGGAGGTCCGGAGCGTCACGCCTGGCGTGGGGCTGATGACGCTCAAGCCTATCGAAGGCGGCAAGGGCAGCATCTCCAATCACGGGCAGGGCGCCACCGGACGCTGGCGCAACCTGGCCGTGCATAGCTGACACATGCGTTGGCGCCCGCATCCGGAAGCCGCTTGTGCCGCTGCCGAGGCATTCGCTCCATCTCCCGCGCCAGCAAATGCCCTGCGCGGTTGACGGTAAAAGCGACGGTAAGGCCTGAAGTCGATCTCAGGCATCCCTTTAACCACGCGGCTTTTGGCGGCCTGCTGATGATAGAGTGGGAGTGATCCGGCGTCCGGCATAGACCGGCACCAAATAGCAAGAAACTAGCTTTGAGCCCGCGTAACTGCGGGCTTTTTCTATTCGGAGTCCCGCACGATGTGCGCGCGGTTGCGGTCAGCGACCGGCACGTCGCTGACGCGCTCAGGCTGGAGCCTGGAGCCGCGGCGCCGAAGATCGTGCGGCGCTATATGGATGCGGCGGGCGAGACCTTTGAAGTCTCGGTGACGGTGCATCCCGCCGACAGCTTTTCGGTATCGATGCGCTTGCAGCGCTCGTCGGGCTAATAAGGCCGCCACTTGCTGCACAGGGCTTGCTGCACGGAATCGCAGGGCGGCGGGACTTGTATCCTGGAGCCTGACCGGCGGGCCAGTCTTCCCATTGAAGCGGGCTCGGGTTGTCATCGGACAAACGACTTCCCATGCAAGTCCAGCGGCACCGGCTGGGTCAGCGTCTCGGGGCGCAGGATGCGGTCGAGTTCCTCTTTCGACAGCAAGCCCTTGCGCAAGACGATTTCATAGACGCTGCCGCCCGTGGCGTGCGCTTCCTGCGCAACGGCGGTCGCGTTCGCATAGCCGATGTAGGGGTTGAGCGCCGTCACGACGCCGATCGAGTTCTCGACCGTGGCGCGCAGCCGGTCGGCATTCGCGGTGATGCCTTTGACGCAGCGCTCGGCGAGCGTCAGGCAGCCGTTGCGCAGATGGCTGACGCTCTTGAACAGACTGTGTGCGATGATCGGCTCGAACGCATTGAGCTGGAGCTGGCCGGCCTCGGCCGCAAAGCTGACAGTGACGTCATTGCCGATGACTTCGAAGGCGATCTGATTCACGACTTCGGGGATCACCGGATTCACCTTGCCGGGCATGATGCTCGAGCCGGCCTGCATCGGCGGCAGGTTGATCTCGCCCAGGCCAGCGCGTGGACCGCTGGATAGCAGCCGCAGGTCGTTACAGGTCTTCGACAGCTTCACGGCAACGCGCTTCAACACGCCGGAGAGCTGCACGAAGGAGCCGCAGTCTTGCGTGGCCTCGATCAGATTGGGCGCGGTCTCCAGCGGGATGCCGGTGATCTCGCGCAGGCGCCGCAGCACCACCGGCGCATACGACGGATGCGCGGTGATGCCGGTGCCGATCGCGGTGGCACCGAGGTTGATCTCGCAGATCAGCATCGCGGCTTCGCGCAGGCGCGCCTCGTCTTCTCCGAGCATCACGGCGTAGGTGCTGAATTCCTGGCCGAGCGTCATCGGCACGGCGTCCTGCAACTGGGTGCGGCCCATCTTGATGATGTGAGCGAACTCGTCGGCCTTCGCCTCGAAGGCCCGTCGCAGCACCGCCATGGCGTCCACAAGACCGGCGATACCGAACCACGTAGCGACCTTCAGCGCGCTCGGGTAGACATCGTTGGTGCTCTGGCCGATGTTGACGTGCTCGTTCGGGTGCAGGTGCTGGTACTCGCCCTTCTGATGGCCGAGCAGTTCGAGCGCGCGGTTGGCGATCACCTCGTTGGCGTTCATGTTGGTCGAGGTGCCGGCGCCGCCCTGAATGACATCGACGACGAACTGGTCGTGCAGCTTCCCGGCAATCAACTCCTGGCAGGCGCCGACGATTGCGTCGCAGCGCGCCTGGTCGAGCAGGCCCAGCTCATGGTTGGCCTGCGCCGCGGCCTGCTTGATCGCAGCCAGCGCCTTGATCAGCTCCGGGTAGATGGAGATCGGGGTGCCTGTGATAGGGAAATTCTCGACGGCGCGCAACGTATGCACGCCGTAGTAGGCCTGGACAGGGACTTCACGGTCACCCAGGAGGTCATGTTCGGTTCTGAAGAGTCCGGCAGTCATGGTTACGCTCCTCGCGTAAATTGGTTTCAGCACTATGGCCGAAGTCTAGGGAATCGGCCGTGCCCGGAGCGCGTTCGATGCCAAGATTTCATGGAGTGTCGCGGCGCAGCGCATGGTTATGCAGAAATCGCATAAGTGCGCGGCGCTTGGTGACACTGCGCATCCGACAGCTGTTCGGATCAGGTCTTCCACCGTCTTGGAATGGACGCCTGCGCCGTAGCGGTGCCGCTGATGCTGAAGCTAGTATTTGACGATGTCACGCCGGGGCATGATCGTCATCGTCAGCCGCCTGCGTGCCGACGAAGCACGGCTGCTGAAGCTGCTTTCACAACGAGCCAGGACGGCATGGGGCGTCCCGAAGCGCTACCCTGCCGGGGACGCATGTCACGCGGAACACCTCTGCGAGCGGCTTGCCGTTGACTTCGAGGGAGAGGGCGGCCGTGACGGCGCCCCGGGTGGCGCTGCCGGCGGCGTCTTGGGCGTTGGCCACCGATGGCAGCTTCAGGCCACCCTAAGCAGGTTCCCACGTCTGGCCCAGTGACCGGACGCACTCATCCACGCTCAGTTCATGCAGTGACTCGCGCGGCAGCGTTTCGCTGGCCGCGCGTGTCAGGACAGCCAGCACGGGTGGCTTAAGCCGCACCAGCAGCAGGCGCTGGCCTTTGGCGGCCACCTCGGACGCGAAAGTATGCAGCGCCTCGATCGTCGAGCCATCGATGTCCGGCGTCTCCTCCATGCTGAAAACAAGCGTATGGAGCCCCGGCCCGGCTGCCTCGTGCAGGTGTCGCGCCCTGGCCAGCATGCGTTCCGCATTGGCGAAGAACATCGGCGCTTCCGGTCGAACGATCAGCACGCCCGACAGAGTCCGGGCCTCAGGGTGAGCCGCGATGTCAACGTAGTCGTGGCTAGAGCCAAGGCGCCCCAATTCGCTGACTCTTGGTTCGGAGAAGCTACGCAGTGTCAGCATCAGGCTGATCCCGATTGCCACCAGCAGTCCGTCTAGCACGCCAAGCAGGACCACGGCGACACATGCGGCAACCACCAGCAGCCGGTCGCGGCGCCATGTCCAGTAGGGCCTGAATGCATCGAGACGCAACGTATGGCTCACGGCATGTATCACGATGGCCGCGAGCACGGGTTCGGGCGTGCGTGCAAGCTGCGGCAGCAGGGCGGCGACAATCAGCGCGATGACTGCTGCGGCGCACCAACCCGCCAGGCGTGACTGTGCGCCGGCTGCTTCATTTGCAGACGTGGCGGAATAGCCCGCCCCGACTGCCATGCCATGTAGCAAACCGGAGCCAATATTGGCCAGACCCAGTGCGACCAGGTCGCGGTTGGGTGAGGTCACATCACCGTACTTGAGCGCAAAGCTGCGGATCGAGCCGTACGATTCCGCATACAGGATCAGCACCAGCGCGAAGGCGAGCTCGCCAACGCGCAACCACTGTACGCGCTGCAGGTCGGGCAGGCCGATGGTGACATTTGCCAGATCAATCGTGCCCACTTCGGCAATGCCGTAGTGCGACAGATCGGTGGCATAGGCTGCTGTGATGCCCAGCATGATCACCACCAGCGGTCCCGGCACCCGCCGCAAGCGCGCCAGCGCGAACAACAAGGCCAGCGCCGCCAGGCACGCGGCGAGCGCATTGACGTTCCAACTCGCCGATTCGTGCAGGAACTGGTAAGTGAAACGTGGCAGGTCGCTGTGCGTCGGGTGGATCCCGGCGATGCTCGAAATTTGCCTGAGGATGATAATGACCGCTAGTCCGAATGTGAAGCCGCGCAGCACCGGCTTGGCAATGAAGTCGGTGATGCCGCCCAAACGCGCCATGCCCGCCAGAACCAGGAAGACACCGGCCAGCGTCACGAACCCGGCGGCAAGCGCCAGGCGCAGCGCGGCATCGGCGCCGCTCGTCGACAGCGTGGCCGCGGCCAGCACCGCAGCGGAAGATGAGGTGGCCGACACCACCGCGAAGCGGCTCGTGCCCACAATGCCGTATATCACCAGCCCGACTAGCAGGCCGACCAAGCCAGCTTGCGCAGGCAGATTGGCGATGCCGGCGTATGCAACGGCTTCCGGCAGAAGCAGACCGGCAATAGAGCAGCCGGCGATCACATCTCGCCCGAGCCGTTGGCTTCGTGTCAGCGCCACGTCATTGGCCCTGCCGGTATCCGGCGGGGTGGACGAACCGGGGGCATCAGACGCAGGACACATAGTCGATGTAGTTCGGGCGATCGGCGGTCCGCTTATTCTGCCACTGATAGATGCCATCGAAATGACTTCGGCGTCGTTGCACACGGAGCGCCCTTATGGCGACCCCGCCCCAACGATGCTCGCCAGCCAATCGAACTTGGTCCTTCCGTCCACAGAAGTTGTGAGTGCAAGCATCACGTCTGAAGACTTGAACGTCCCATCCCTTTGGCTTGCTGACGAGGAACGCCACATGCATTCAACCCTATTCCACCAGGCAATGGCACTGACCTTGGCGGCGACCGCCATGGCCCTGTGCCATGCGCAGGAATTGCCGCTCCAGGCACCGCGCAGATCCGCGAATCGGCCGGGATCCTTTATGTTTCCGGTGGCGTCGGCACGGAAGACGTGGCGCGCATGAAAAAAACTGGCGCCGCGCTTTAATGTCAGAATCCGCTTCCAGGACAATGCCACTGGGCGTGGATGCCCGCGCCCGGCGTCCGGGTCGTCAACCGCAACCACACGTGGCCCGCCTGCGCTTCGTCGAGGTGGTTCTTCTCTGCTTCGTTGCTCATGGCGATTCTCATCTCGCAAGGTGGCGGGCGCCAGGTGCGTACCGGGCAGCCATCTTATGGGACTCTTGCTTGCATACGTGACGATTCAATGGCGAATACCACCAGCATGCCGCCCAGGATTGAGACATTCTTCAGAATGTGGTTAAGCTGATTCATGAAGTCTGCGGGATCGGCGCGCCAGAAGCCATGGAAGATGATGGTGGTGGGTACCAGGAACAGTGCAAGAAGCAGCGCGCCCAAGCGTGCGCTCCAGCCCGAGATCAAAGTCAGTCCACCACCAATTTCAACTGCGATGGTTAGCACCAGCAGCAAATCCGGGCTCGGCAGTTCAGCGCTGGCAATCCACGCAGAATAGGCCGCGAAGCTGCCAATCTTCAGGAGTCCGGAAAATAAAAAAAGAGAGCCGAGAAGCGCACGACCGACAGAGTACGTTCGTGAAACGACCGTGGGCGCGAGTGACATAGTGGTCATGACCATCTCCAAAACGAAGAGCGGTTGCAGCCAAGAGCCAGTCCCCAATTAGGAGTCCCGCTCCTTTTCCTTGCCGGTGCCGTCATCCCAAGGGCGGACCACCTTGGCCGAGCGTGGCGAGCCGCCCGAGATAATCCGTGCAGCGGCCGCTGACGGGCGAAGGATCGAACGGACGATTTTCCGGTAGCGGTGCGCCACCTTCATGAGTGCCGGGAGCTTGATCCGCTTCACGGTGCGGACGTTCAGTGCTCCCTGCACGCCGGATGGCCGCGATCAGCATGTGGCTCCGCGCCGCCAGCAAAGTCTCCTCAAATCGCGCCATTGCCTCTGACAGCAGATTCAACTCGACCTGGCTCTTGGCGTCGTCCGCCTTGCAAGCATCAATCTCGGTGTAGATGCGCTTGCCGAGCTCACGCACGAGAACAGGATCGAGCTGTCCTTGAGATGCTGCGTGACTCAGGTGAAACAGCAGGGTGATCAATCCGTTCGGAGTGGAACGGGGCGGCGAAGCTGTGCTCATTTGTTGCCCCAACATTGCAGTCCCCAAATTTGGCAAGCCACTGGCTATAGGATCTGGAAAATCCCGGAGTTTTGGCTACATCAAAGAAAAGATTGACAGGCCATTGGCCCGCAACGATGCGTGCCGGCTTCATATGCGTTTGGCTGTCACGACACGTGCGCCGCCTTGCAGCCGGTGCCCTTCGCAATGAGGCCTTTCTTATGTGGGAGTCGGGTACTGGGGCGTTCGTGTCCGTGCGTGCAGCCAGTCTCGTTCCAGGTTGATCAGGTTGAAAAGAAATGTGAGGTCCATCGGCTCGGCTTCAGCCGTAATCCATTGCTCGTGATCGACGTCTTGATAAATCAGCGTCAGGTAATAGCGGCCGTGAGGCAGTTTGAGGTAGACCAGGGGACCGTCCGAGACCAGCTGTAGCAGGCGGTTGCCCTGTTCGTTGACCAGGATCAGTGTGACGCCAGAAACGGGGTTGCCTTCTGAAGGGTCCTGGAAGCTGAGCCGCACATTGAATTGGCCGGCGATAGCCTGCATTTGCCGCAAGGCTTCGCGCCCCATCCCGCCCGAGACATACCGGACGCCAGCGGATTGGTGGATTTCCGGCGGCGTTGGATGCGTTGCGAGGATCTGCGCGTGGAGAAGCGGTGCGGTACCAAGGAGCAGCGCGGCGGCAGCTGCACGCTCAACCTTGCTGGCGCGCATTGCAAGTGATCGATGGTGGCTAACGGGAGCCTGGAGGTTTTCCTCGTGTCCACGCTGCAGCTTCGCGGTCATGACAATCCTCCTTTGCGGCGCGCAAAATATCGCCCGTCTATTTTGAAGCGTAGCTCGCATGCGCACTGTCCCATTGATGCATCGCAAACGAGATACCAAATACATTCAGCCGCCTTCCCCTGGGAGCAGTACTCGGTGGCGAACTCGCGGATCGCGCCGTCAGAGGTTTGTCCTGGGCCCATGTAACCGGCGATCGTGGCGGCATTACCGGAACGGGCAATGCGCACGGACGAGTGCGTGTGCGCACACCCGGCCGTATTGCCTGAGCATGCGGTATCCCAGTTCTCGATGACCGCCGACAGCTTCATGTCGCGCACTGGCGTATATAGAAGTGGTGTCCCCTCCATGCCCTATTGGCTTCTGTGGGAAGAGCGGCGCCTGTGCTCCGTGGCCAACGGGGTGATGGAATTCTGAGTTGGCGAGCACCGGTCTCCCGCTACAGCTTGCACCGCCGGCTCCACCATTTGTCCAGCTCCACTGCAATCGTCAATGTGAGCGCGAGCGACAACAGTCCAGCCCACGTCGTAGCCGACACAGGTGTGAGACCGAGCGTGTCGCTTAGCCCGGGTATGTACATGGCAGCGATATGGAGTAACTGGGCAGCCAGTACGCTGACCACCAGCATCGGATTGGCGAAGACCCCCTGTCGGAATACGGAGTGGCGCTCTGAACGGCTACTAAACGTCTGCAAGTTCTCAAACAGCACAAACAGCAGCAGCAATTGGTTGCGTGCCTCGTTTAGGGGATAGCCGCGGTCGAGCAGCCAGTAGAAAGTTGCAAATCCCCCTACGCCCATGACAAGAGTCGAATAGCAGATGCGGCGGATCATTACGCGGTCAAAGATCGGCTCCCGGGGCTTGCGCGCCGGATATGACAGTTCGTCGCCTTCCGCATGCTCGGTAGCCAGAGCCACATCCTGGATGCCATTGGTTACGAGGTTGAGCCACAGCAGCTGCACCGGCAGCAATGGCATTGGCAGGCCCAGGGGAATCGCCAGCAGAAACAGAACCATTTCGGCCGCGCCCGTGGAAACCACCATGAAGATGACTTTGCGAATGTTCGCGTACGCCACCCTGCCTTCATTTATGCCGTTGACGATGGACGCGAAGTTGTCATCGGTGAGGACTATGTCTGCGCTTTCCTTCGCTACTTCAGTTCCCTTTCGGCCCATGGCCACACCGACGTGTGCGTGCTTGAGCGCAGGAGCGTCGTTGACGCCGTCGCCGGTGACTGCCACGAAATGGCCGGTTCTTGCCAGCGACAGGACAATGGACAGCTTCTGATCCGGACTGACGCGGGCGTAGATGCGCGCACGGCGGGTCAGTTGGTCGAGTCCGTGCGGCCCCTTGCTCTCGGCCTGGCGCACCTGCTCGCCCGTCACGACCTGGTCCGTGGTAAAGCGCAGCCCCGCCTGCGCGCCAATTGCGCTGGCTGTCAACGGATCGTCGCCAGTCACCATCGCCACGTCGATGCCGGCGCTGTAGCAGCGTCGGATAGCGTCCGGGACCTCCGGGCGAACCGGATCCTTCATGCCTGCCATTCCCAGAAAGGTCAGGTTGACCAGGTGCCCGTGTCCGTAGAACCCGTCCGGCTCTGCATCAATCGTGCCTTCTGCGAACGCCAGCACGCGTAGTCCTTGCGCGGCCAGCGCTGCCTTTTCCCGAAGCAGTCCTTCGCGCCGGATCGGCACGGCATGGCCGCGAACGTCCGCCTGGTCGCACATGGCAATCAGAGTCTCGGGCGCTCCCTTGACGAACACGCGGATCGTCTCTTCGTGCCGGTGGAACGAGGCCGCGTACCGCAGGTCTGGCTCATACGGGATACGGGCCACCAAGGGGTACCGCTGTCGGATCTCATTGGCTACGGTGCCCCCCTTGTGCGCTGCGGCCAGCAGCGCCACGTCCGCGCTGTCCCCGGTGCCAGTCCAGCCATCACGCTCCCTGGATAGTTGGGCCTCGTTTGGCAGCGCCGCGGCCCTTAGCAGGGCCGCTACCCGCGTTCTCGCGTCATGGTCGGTGGTGCCGGCGGCGCGGATCGTGCAGTTGTCCAGATCGTGTCCGACGTCGCAGCAAAACGCCGTGCCGTCGGGAAGCCGGATATCGGTGACGACAAGCTCGTTCATGGTCAGGGTGCCGGTCTTGTCGGTGGCGATCATGGTGCAGGATCCAAGCGACTCCACGGCGGGCATTTTGCGCACGATCACATGGGCCTTCGCCATCCGCCGCATGCTGATCGCCAGCGCCACCGAAATGGCGACGGGCAGTCCTTCGGGGATCGCGCTCACCGCCAGTCCGACCGACATCATGAACAGTTCGCGCAATGCCATGCCGCGCAGCATACCCACCAACACCAGCAACGCCACAGCCACGCCTACCGCCACCGCGATCAGTCGGGAAAAACGCTGGAGCCTGAGAATCAAAGGTGGCTGCGAGATGGATTCGCGGCCCAGTTCCCGCGCAATCCGGCCAATTTGCGTGGCAGCGCCAGTTGCCACGACGATGCCGTGGCCCCTGCCGCGGAGCACCACCGTGCCGGCGAAGGTCAGGCACTGGCGGGCGCTCGCTGGGGCGTTGCTGGCATCACATGCTGAGAGCTTGCGCACCGGCAGCGATTCGCCAGTCAGCAGGGATTCATCGCACTGCAGGTCAATGGCGGAGGTCAGTTCCAGGTCGGCCGGCACTCGGTTGCCGGCTTCCAGCACCACCAGGTCGCCCGGTACCAGCGTACTTGCATCGATCTCCTGCTGGATGCCGTCCCGGATCACCGTGGCACGGGGCTGCTCCATCTTGCGCAGCGCCACGGCCGCCTTGTCGGCCGTATGCTCCTGTGCGGTGCCGATGACGCCGTTAATCAGCAGTACTGCCCCGATGAACAGTGCATCCTTCAGGTCACCCAACGCGAGCGACACCGCTGCCGCGGCCAGGAGAATGTAAATAAGCGGACTGAGGAACTGGCGCAGAAACACCGCGGCCACCGACCTAGGGGCCGCCTGAGGCAGCACATTGCGGCCCACCTCGGCCAGCCGCGCATTAGCCTGCGCGGTGGTCAGGCCGGGTGGGACATGTCCCGGATCGACGCGATCCCGGGTGCCGGAATGTTCTTCGTGAGATCGGGGGCGATCCGTTTGCAACGCGCTGGAGCGATTTTGCATGAGGTTTCCCAAGGTATGCCCGGCGCGGAGCCACGCGTGCACACCCTGGGCGTACGCCACGTGCGGCGGGCGGGTCCGGACACTGTTCAAGCGTAGGTACTCGCGTTTCCGCATGATTGATCCGGATCAACCACCACCCGGTTCCCCCTCCTAGACTGGCTGTATCGGCCAGCGGCACCCGTGGCGGGGCCAACGGCCTTGCGCAAGCGTCAAAGGACACCAGCATGCAACTGCAATTCCTCGGCGCGACCGATACGGTCACCGGCTCCAAGTACCTGCTCGATACCGGCCGTCACCAGGTCATGGTCGACTGTGGCTTGTTCCAGGGATACAAGACCCTGCGCCTGCGCAACTGGGACCCACTGCCGCTCGATCCGGCCAAGCTCGACGCCGTGGTGCTGACCCATGCCCACATCGACCACAGCGGGTATTTGCCCCTGCTGGTGCGCAACGGCTTCCGCGGCAGCGTGCACTGCACCATGGGCACCGCGCAGCTGTGCGGAATCCTGTTGCCAGACAGCGCCCACCTGGCGGAAGAAGACGCCGATTATGCGAACCGCAAGGGCTTCTCGCGTCATCGGCCCGCATTGCCTCTTTACACAGCAGCCGACGCTGCACGAGCAATGCGGCGGCTCCAGCCGATGCAGTTCGGCAAGCGCTTCCAGGTAGTGCCCGGCGTAGAGGCCGAGTTTGCCCGGGCCGGACATATCATCGGCGCGGCTATCGTCACGTTGTTCGTCGACGGCAAGCGCATCGTCTTCTCAGGCGACCTCGGGCGGCAGCAGGACATCGTCATGCGCGCGCCGGAGATGGTGCGTCAGGCGGATTACCTGCTGGTGGAGTCAACCTACGGCGACCGGCGGCATCCGGACGACGACCCGCTCGATGTGCTCGGCGAGATCGTCAGCCGGACGATTGGCCGCGGCGGCAGCTTGATCATCCCCGCTTTTGCGGTAGGGCGCACGCAGAGCCTGCTGTACTGCCTGCACCGCCTGCGCGAACTCAAGCGAATCCCCGACGTGCCGGTGTACCTCAACAGCCCGATGGCCATCGACGCGACCATGATTTTCTCGCTGCATCCGGAAGAGCTGCGCATCAGCCGCGAAGAGTGCGCCGCAGCCTGCAATCTCGCCACCCCGGTGCAGAGCATGGAGCAGTCGATCTGGCTGAACCACGACCGAAGTCCCAAGATCATCCTGGCTGGCAGCGGCATGGCTACCGGTGGTCGTGTGGTCCACCATATTGCCGCCTACGGCCCGGACCCTCGCAACACCGTTCTGCTTTCCGGCTTCCAGGCGGCGGGTACGCGCGGCGCAGCGCTGGCCGCAGGCCGGCGCGACATCCGCGTCCATGGCAAGGACATCGCCGTGCATGCGTCGGTGGAGCAGGTGGAGAACCTGTCCGCACATGCCGATGCCGCGGAACTCATGACCTGGCTCGGCGGCTTTCACCAGGCGCCGCGGCGTACGTTTGTCGTGCACGGCGAGCCACAGGCAAGCGATGCGCTGCGCCAGCACATCGAGCGCGACCTGCGCTGGGCGGTCACCATGCCGGAATATCGGCGCTCCTATCCGCTCGACTGATCCAGGCCGGCGCCTGATATGTGCGCCTTTCGTTACGTCTGCCAAACCGGAATCACGTCATGGACTTCAGAACCATCCTCGTCGACCTCAGCGAAGATTCTGCCCGGTCGGCACGCATTGAAACAGCCGCACGGGTTGCCGCGAAATTCGGCGGCAGCGTGGTCGGGCTGACTGCGACTGGAACAAACCTGGAGCCGTTTCGCGGGGCGGGCGAAGAAGCCGGACAATACGCGGCCCTTGCCGCCAGCCAGCTGCACAAGCTGGTTGCCGGTCACAAGGAGACCCTCGACACGCTGACCAGGCAAGTGTCGCCGGACATCCCCACCCGGCACATCATTATCGACGCTGAATCCGGTTGGGCGCTTGCCGACGAGGGGCGTTTCGCCGATCTCATCCTTCCCGCACCGCCGTCGGCGGATGCCGATGTGCCGGCGCTGCTGGCCGGGGTTGCGGAGTATGCGATGCTCAATGCCGGACGGCCCATCCTGCTGGTGCCGGGCGCGGCCGGCCCGCGCTTTGGTGGTCATGTCGCGATCGCATGGAACGGCGGTCGAGAGGCCGCGCGGGCAGTAGCGGACGCATTGCCGTGGCTCGCGCATGCCAGTGCTGTTACCGCCCTGGTGGTCAGCGCGGCTGCCATTGACGAAGAGACCTGCCGTGACAGCGGGAACCGGCTGACAGCGTGGCTGGCCAGCCATGGCATCAATGCCGATCTGGTTGTCGGGGAGGGCGACCCCGACCACGTTCTGCCGCAACTTGCCTGCAAGGTACAGGCCGACCTGCTGGTCGCCGGCGGCTATGGCCGTTCCAGGCTGAAGGAGCTGGTGCTGGGTGGCACCACCCGCGCCCTGGTGCGTCAGTCATCGTTGCCAGTCTTCATGTCGCACTGACGGGTGACCGCTGCCGGTGGGGCAGTGGCAGCGCATGGCCTGGCCGCAGGCTCGTTCGGCCGGCACATTGCGTGCCGGCCGAATGTTGGTTTGCCGACATACCCGAGCCGCATCCTGAGCTAGTTTCCAACGTGCGTGGCTCAGCCGGTGTCGGCACACGGGTTGTGGCTCCGACGTCGCCGGTACCTGCGAATTTCCGGTTCTGAGCCGCATCTCGCTTCCCATGCCGTTGCCTTTCCGCGCACAAACTCTATAGTCCATTGGCAAGGTAATAGTGACGAGAGCATGCCCCTGAAGGCGTCTTCATCCGCTCCGCAGGCGAGCAGCCTTGTCCAGAGTTCGCCCGACGATGGCTTTCGCCTGGTCGTGCGATTTCCGCGAGAGCAGGGGAACGGGCATGACAAGGGTGATGATTGCGGATGACCATGCTGTGGTACGGGATGGCCTGCGGCATATCCTGGAACGGGCCGGTGTGTTCGAGGTCGTCGGCGAGGCGGCAGATGGTACACAAGTGCCCAGGATGGTACGGGAATGCACCCCGCAGGTGCTCCTGCTTGACCTTTCCATGCCCGGCAGGAGCGGGCTGGAACTGATCCGCTTGCTGCGCGGCGAGCACCCGGCCCTGCGCATCCTGGTCTTGACCATGCACGCCGAGGAGCAATACATCGTTCGTGCGTTCCAGGCTGGAGCGGCGGGCTATCTGACCAAGGAAAGCGCGGCTACGGAACTGGTGTCCGCCATCGGCCAGGTAGCCCGGGGCGGCACCTATGTGAGCCAGTCGATGGCCACGAAGCTGGCAAGCGGGCTGAAGGACCAGAGCGACGACCTGCCGCACCTGAGGCTCTCGGACCGCGAACTGGAAGTCTACCGGCGGCTGGTGCTGGGCGAGCCCATCACGGCGATCGCCACGGCACTGTGCGTCAGCGCCAAGACCGTGAGCACCTACAAGATGCGGCTGATGGAAAAAATGCAGATGCCCAATGAAGCCATGCTGTTGCGCTATGCCATGCGCAATCATCTGTTCGACGACGATGCGGACCTGTAGTGCCACAGTGCAGCGTCGGTCGGCCGCTGGCTTTGTGCCCTATCGCCCCGAAGTCGCAGCCAGCCCGGCCAGGGTCTGGCGCAGCGCATCGAGTTCCAGCGTCTTGTCAAAGCAGTAGCTCCCGCCTGCCTTCAGGCAGGCGCGGCGCAGCGGCGGGCCGAGGTTGTCGGCCAGCACGATCACGATCGAATCCGGTAGCGTCGACCTCAGCGTCCTGACCTCCTGGAGCGCATGAGCATAGCCCGTGCCCAGGCTGATCAGGACGACGTCGGGGCGATGACGCAGGAGCGGGGCAAGTTCCGTGGCTGCGCTGGCGCCCGCACCCGCGACTCGGATGCCAGGCATTCGCCCAAGCAGGCCGAGCTGCCTGGTTCGGATCGCATTGGCATGCTCGAGCAAGTACACGGTAAGCAGGCGGGCAGGATTGCGGTCTGGCATGGTCCTAGTATCGCGGCTCCCCTTGCGGTGGCAAATCAGGGGCGGCTGAGAGTCGCGTCAGGGGGGCAGAAGGCACTGTCAGTGATCCCTGACATGCGCGCGCACGCCTTGCCGGCTTGGCAGTAGCGAGTACGACAGTTTCGACAAGCAAGCCGGCTGGGTGGCGTCTGCAACCGAGGTTGTCGGCTACCGGCTTGTCTCAGGAAAGCGGCCGCCGCCGGCAGTGCGCCTGAAGGCGATCGAAATTGCCAACGCCTTGCGCGCGCGTGCCGATTGCGATGCCTCAACCCTGCGTGCGAACGCTGGCATTCTCCTCGCGCAGCGCAAGGTGCAGACTGACACCGTCGGCGCCGGCCGCGATGCTGGTCCTGAAGCCGCAGGTGCGCGCCAGCGTCAGCATGGCCCGGTTGTGCTGCATGGTGCAGCCCACCAGCGCGCCGATGCCCTTTTCGCGCGCGTAGCGGATCAGCTTGTCGAGCAGCAGCTTTCCCAGTCCTTGTCCCTTGCAGTCCGAGCGCACGGCGATACCGAACTCTGCCTGGACATTGTCCGGATCCGCAACCGCCCGGACCTCTCCCAGGATGGAAGCCTGGCCACATGCATCGGTAGTCGTCGCGATGAACGCCATCTCGCGCGCGTAGTCGATCTGCGTGAGCCTTGCCAACTGGCTGTGTTCCGGCTCGCGGAACGTGCAGAAGTAGCGTGCATGGATATCTTCCGGCGTCAGCTGGCGGAAGTACGCCTGGTAGGCTGCCTCGTCGGTCGGGCGCACGGGCCGCAGCACAATGGTGCGGCCGTCCTGCTCGACGCGTTCCTCCAGCGCTTCCGGATAGGGTTGGATGGCCAGCCGCGTGCCCGGCGCCGGCGCCTTGATGGCGATGCGGGCATCGAGCGCGATGACGCCTGTCGCGCTCGCCAGCAGGGGATTGATATCGAGTTCGGCGATCTCGGGAATGTCGCAGACCAGGCGTGATACCTGTACCAGTACCTGGAGCAAGCCGTCCCCGTCGACGCCCGGGTGTCCGTGCCAGCCTTCCAGCAGGCGCCCGATGCGGGTGCGCGACACCAGGTCTTGCGCGAGCAGCGCGTCGAGCGGCGGCAGCGCAACCGCATGGTCGCCGATGTGTTCGGTGTTGACGCCGCCATGGCCGAACAGCAAGACGGGGCCGAACACGGGATCGGTGGCGGCGCCGACGATCAGCTCGAAGCCATCGCCGTGCCCGGCCATCGGCTGGACGGTGAAGCCCTCCAGCCGTGCCTCCGGGGCTTGCTGCCAGATCCGCTCGAGCATGGCGCTGCCGGCGCTGCGCACCGCGGCGGCATCGGCGAGGTCCAGTGCAACGCCGCCCGCGGCAGACTTGTGCGTGATGTCCGGGGACAGGATCTTGAGCGCTACCGGATATCCGATCCGTGTGGCCTGGTCGACAGCCTCATCGACGCTTGCCGCGGTCCGGGTCGCGACCACGGGGACGCCGTAGGCGGCCAGCGCGGCCTTGGCCTCCGGTTCGGTCAGCAACGCCCTGCCGGCGCGCAGGGCATTGCCGATGATCGTGCGCACCTGTTCCTTGTCGGCCTGCGTGTACGTGTCGTCTGCGGGCGGCGTGCGCATCAGCAATTGCTGGTTCCTGTGGTATTCGCAGGCCTGCAGGAAGCCGCGCACTGCCCGCTCCGGGGTATCGAAGGTCGGCACGCCGGCATGCCGGCACAAGCGGCGTGCCTGCAGCACGGCATCCGCCCCGAGCCATGCGGTCAGCAGCGGCTTGCCGCCCGACGGCGCGCTGACGAGCGCGGCTGCGATCTCGGCGGCTGGCACGATGGCCGTGGGCGCATGGATCATCAACACAGCGTCAACCTCGGGCGCCTCGCACAGGATGGCGTAGGCCTGCAGGTAGCGCTCGACGGGCGCGTCGCCGATGATGTCGATTGGATTCGCGCGCGGCCAAGTGGCGGGCAGCACCAAGTCCAGCCGGGCCAGGGTCTGGTCTGACAGTCGGGCCAGGGTCCCGCCGGCATCCGCCAGCGCATCCGTCGCCATCACGCCGGCGCCGCCGCCATTGGTCAGGATGGCGAGGCGCTCGCCGCGCAGCCCTTGCATGCGGGCAAGCATCTCGACGGCGTCGAACAGGCCCTCGGTGCTGTCCACGCGCAGCATGCCGGCACGCCGGATGGCGGCGTCGTAGACGTCGTCGGCACCCGCCATGGCGCCTGTGTGGGACGCGGCGGCGCGTGCAGCCTGCGCCGAGCGTCCGCCCTTGACGATCAGCACCGGCTTGTTGCGGGCGGCGGCGCGTGCCGCAGACATAAACTTTGCGCCATGGCGGATCGCTTCCACGTAGAGCAGGATCGCATGCGTCCCGGCGTCGCCGGCGAGGTAGTCGAGCACGTCGGCTGCGTCCACATCGGCACTGTTGCCCAGCGAGATGAAATGGGAAAAGCCGATCTGCCGCGAGCGCGACCAGTCCAGCACGGCGGTGGCCAGCGCGCCGGATTGGGTGGCGAATGCCAGCTTGCCTTGCCGGGCCGCGCCGGGCGCGAAACTGGCATTGAGGCTGATTCCCGAAGCGAGCAGCCCGACGCAGTTTGGCCCGAGAATCCTGAGCAGATGGGGCCGCGCCGCGTCCAGCATGGCCTGCCGCAGGGCGCCTGCGGCACTGTCCTCGGGACCCTCGAAGCCGGCGGTCAGCACGATAGCCGCGCGCGTGCCGGCGGCGCCAAGCTCGGCGATGAGCCCCGGGATGGTGGGCGCGGGCGTGCATAGCACCGCCAGGTCCGGCGGTGCCGGCAACGCGCCGACGCGCGCGTAACAGGGCTGGCCCGCCAGCGTCGCATACTTCGGGTTGACCAGGTACAGCTGGCCGGTGAAGTCGCCCGCGGACAGGTTCGCCAGCACCGTTGCCCCCACGCTATGCGGCCGCAGCGTCGCGCCGATGAGCGCGACCGAGCGCGGACGGAACAGGGCATCGAGATTACGGACAGTCATGGCTGGCCCTCATGGCAACCGGCGGCAACCCTCCCGACAGGGCCCGGTCGGGAAGTCAGAGATTCACCTGGATGATGTTCGATACTTCGCTCACCCCAGGCGCCGCCCAGGCGGCTTCGGAAGCGGCCTCGCGCTCGGCCCAGCTGCGCAGGCTACCGCGCAGCGTCACCACGCCGTCCTTGACGTCGACCGCGACATGGGTCGCGTCGTCCGCCGCCTGGCGCTCGATGGCCCTGGCGATCCGTTCCTTCACGTCGTGGGCCGCGATCGCAGGCTGGACCACGATGGCGTTGGCTACACTGACCACGCCGTACAGGCCGCCCACCGCGTGCTCGGCGGCCAGGCGCTGGTAGTTCCAGTCGACCGTGCCGGTCAGCGTGACGCAGCCGTCCTCGACCATCACCTGGATGCGATCCGCGGGCAGCACCGAGGTCCACGCCAGGATGTTGCTCGCTGCGCGTGCGATGTCCGCGTCCGTGCGCTGCGCGTCATCGGGCAGGCGCACGTCGATTTCGACGGCCAGGCCTTTCACGCCGGGCACGCGCCTGACGGCCTTCTCGGCAGCGTACTTGCCGGCATGGCTGCTGAGATGGCCGGTCAGCGTCACCACGCCGTCCTTGACCTGGACACCGACCTCGGTGGCATCGACGGCCGGGTCCCAGGCCAGTTCCTCGACCACATGCTGCTTGAGCTGGATATCGCCTTTCATGTTGGTTGTCTCCTGTTTGCCTGGCGCCCTCGGGCGCGATCGCGGCGCGTGCCGCCTGCTCCGTGCGTGCCAGCGCGGGCACGCGGCATCGGCGTCACGGCCGCGTTTCCAGCTGATCAATGACCGCCGAGATGCCCGGCGCCGACCATACGGCACCGATGGCGGCGCGGCGGTCGGCCAGCGAATCCACGTGGCCGCTCAGCGTGGCGGTGCCGTTCTTGACCTTGACGCTGATATGGTGGGCCTCGCGCACGGCATGGCGGAGCAGCGCCTCTTCGATGCGCTTCTCCACGTCGGGGGGCGCGGTCTTCTCATTCATCCGGATGTTGTTGACGACGCCGATCACGCCGCGCAACTGGCTGACCGTGCGTTCGGCCAGCTTTTTCTGATAGCCCCAGTCGACGTTGCCAGACAGCGTGACCCAGCCGCGCTCGACGCGGACCTTGATGACGTCCGAGGGCACATGCACGTGCCATTGCAACGCACCGCGAGCCGCCTCGGCAATGGCCTCGTCGAGGAAGGCGCCGGGCGGATGCACGTCGAGCTTGACGACGACCGCTCGTACGCCTGAAATGCGTTCCGCGGCGCGCTCGGCGGCGAGCTTCTCCGCATAGCTGGACAGGTGTCCGTCCAGCGTGACAATGCCCTCATGGACCTCGACGCCGATGGACGCCGCGTCAATCGCCGGATCCCAGTCGAGTTCCTCGGTGACGTCCTTCTGGATCTGATGATCTGTTTTCATGCTTGGCCTCTTCAAAGGCAGGGCGCCGCAAGCGGCGCCACGGGTTGGCCCCGGTGCGTCTCTGGGCGCTACGTTTGCGATAGAGCCTGTGCGCTGCCAGAACGCTCTCGTTCCTGCGCCTTGCGCACCAGCGAAAACAGCATGCCCCAGTCGGTTGCGAGAGCGGCGAACAGATCATCGAGCGCAACCACTCCGGTCACTGCCTCGCCATCGAGCACCGCCAGGCGTCGTACGCCGTGCGTCAGCATCAACTGCATTGCCTCTGCGACAACGGCATCCCGTTGGATCGCCACCAGGCCACGCGTCATCACCTCGACCACGTCGGTCCGGCATGGATCCGCACCGGTGGCTGTCGCACCGATGACGATGTCCCGGTCCGTGACCATGCCGACCGCGCGCGTCCCTGCCGGTGAGTTCTCTGTCACGATCAGCGCACCGACGTGGCGGTCCCGCATCTGGACGGCAGCTTCCTGCAGGGTGCAGGACAGCGGGACATGCACGGCTTTCGCTGAGCAAATATCCTGGACTAGCATCCCGGTCTCCTTTTTTGCGCAACGTTGCCTAACGGACGGTAATGCGTTGCTGGCTTGAGCTTTCCTTCTTGGGCAGCACCAGGCGCAGCACGCCGTCCTGGAAGCTGGCATCGATCTTTTCCGTGTCGATGTTGCCGTCCAGCGTAAAGGCACGCTGCATCGAGCCGCTGTAGCGCTCCTGGCGGATCACGCGGTCGCCTTCTTTTACCTCGGAAGCTTTCTCGAGCTTGGCGGAGATCATCACAGTCCCACGGTCTACGCTGACGTTGATGTCTTCCTTCTTCACGCCTGGCAGGTCGGCGGTAATGGTGAAGCTGCTGTCGGACTCGGCCACATCGACCTTGAATGGCAGCTCGGTGTCTGGCCCGATCCGCCAATTGCGTAGCATGCTCTGCAGCATGTCGCCGAGCGGTTCGATCGAGAACGGGTCGTAGCGCTTGATGTTGCTCATCATGGTCTCCTGGATGACGGCGCCGTGCGCGCCGTGTTTTCTTACTTTGGCAAGCCGGGGCGGTTGCGGTTTGCTTTGCATCAAACGCCGGCACATTGCCCCGACTGCTTGCACGGGATAACGGCATGACGTCACATGCGCCAGCTTGGACAGCCAGGGCGTTCGGCATGACCGGCGTCAGGGAACCCTGACAAGTGACGCTGCATTTCTGACACGCAACTCAGCGCAGCCTTCTAGGCGCGGAGCGCGGGCAGGCCAATACTTCAGTCAAACACATCGCGGCGCGCACGAACATGCGGTCCGCCAGACGACACGGGTGAAGGCGAGGGTCGGGATAAGGGAAAGGCCGGCAGGCTGGAGACAACCATGTTTGACTTGCATACTGAAGCTGATGCTGTTTGTGACGCCCCCAACATGTCCGTCGCGCTCTCCAGGCGTGAGGATGAGACGTTTGCGGAGCCGGCGCCGGATCCCGCGCGGGCGCGGTGCACAACTTGCATGATGCGGAACATCTGCATGGCCGCCAGCCTGGAGGCCGGCGAAATGGCCCGTCTGGACTCCGTCGTGCGGAGCTGGCGTTCGGTCAAGCAGGGCGAACGGCTGTACCGGGCGGGCGACCCGTTCCGCAGCCTCTATGCGGTCCGCGTCGGCTCGTTCAAGACCGTGGTGGCACCGGAGCGGGGCAAGGAGACCATCTCCGGCTTCTACATGGCCGGGGACTCAATCGGCATGGACGGCGTTTGCCAGGAAACCCATAACTGCGATGCGATTGCCCTGGAAGACAGCGTGGTCTGCGTGATCCCGTTTCACCAGCTCGAGGCGCTATGCCGCGAGATCAAGCCGCTGCAACGCCAGTTGCACAAGATGTTCAGTGCCGAGATCGTGAGGGAATCGCGCCAGATGATGCTGTTAGGCAACAACATGTCCGCCGAGCAGCGCGTGGCGGCATTCCTGTTGAACGTCTCGGCACGCTACCGCGAACGCGGCTATTCGGCCACGTCCTTTGTGCTGCGCATGACTCGTGAAGACATCGGCAGCTTCCTTGGCATGACCCTGGAAACCGTGAGCCGGACCTTGTCCAAGTTCCAGCAGGAAGGGCTGCTGACAGTGCAGGGCAAGTCCATCGAGCTGCTCAATCTGGACGCCCTGGACGCTCGCTAGCGGCGTCATACGCGGCAAGGCATGACGTGAACGATGCCAGTTCTGATCCCGGAATTCCCGGCCGTCCCGGCGATGTCGTGGCCGCCGCCGCGCCCCGCGAAGTGGGGGCGCTGGTGTTCCGGCCGCTCGAGATCGATACGTGGCAGGAGCATGTCATCTATATGCATCCGGATTGCCCCGTCTGCCGCGCCGAGGGCTTTTCCGCGCAGGCGCGCGTGCGCGTGCAGATCGGCGACAGGTCGTTGATCGCCACGCTGACGCTGCTGGGCGCGCCGCTATTGAACACGGGCGAAGCGAGCCTGTCGTTGAGCGCGGCACGGACGCTTTCGGCACGCGCCGGCGATGTCGTGCATGTCACCCATGCGCCCGCGCTGGAGTCGGTGCGCGCACTGCGTGCCAAGATCTATGGCTGCCACCTGGACAGCGTCCAGCTCGACGGCATCATCGGCGACATCAGTGCAGGGCGGTACGCCGACGTGCATATTGCGGCATTCCTCACCGCCTGCGCGGACGGTCGCATGAGCCTGCGCGAGACTGTCGACCTGACCCGGGCCATGGTCCGGTCCGGCCAGCGCTTGAACTGGGACCGCGAGGTGGTTGCCGACAAGCATTGCGTCGGTGGGCTGCCGGGCAATCGCACCACGCCGGTCGTCGTGGCTATCGCGGCAGCGGCCGGGCTGCTGCTGCCCAAGACCTCATCGCGCGCGATCACCTCACCCGCCGGCACCGCCGATACGATGGAAGCCCTGACCCGCGTGACGCTGGATTCGACGGAACTGCGGCGCGTGGTAGAACAGGTCGGGGCTGCATTGGTGTGGGGCGGCGCGCTGAGCCTGAGTCCCGCGGACGACGTGTTGATCCGCGTGGAACGCGCGCTGGATATCGACAGCGATGCGCAGCTGGTGGCCTCAATCCTGTCGAAGAAGATTGCCGCCGGCTCCACCCACGTGCTGATCGACGTGCCGGTGGGGCCGACGGCCAAGATCCGCGAAGACAGCGATCTGGGGCGCCTGGATCTCGCCATGACCAAGGTCGCGGACGCGTTCGGGCTGAAGCTCCGGATTCTGCGCACCGACGGCTCGCAGCCGGTGGGCCGGGGCGTCGGCCCTGCGCTCGAGGCGCTCGACGTGCTGGCCGTGCTGCAGTGCCAGCCGACGGCGCCCGCCGACCTGCGCGAACGCTCGCTGCTGCTGGCGGGCGAGCTGCTGGAGTTCTGCGGTGCAATACCGCCCGGGCAGGGACGGCTGCTGGCCGGCAGCCTGCTCGACAGTGGTGCCGCCTGGGCCCGGTTCCAGGCGATCTGTGAAGCGCAAGGGGGGCTGCGCACCCCGGGGCAGGCGGTGTTCCGGCGCGACGTGGTCGCAGCCCGCAGCGGCATCGTGACGTCCGTCGACAACCGGCACGTCGCGCGCACGGCGAAGCTGGCCGGGGCGCCGCGCCGGCAGGTGGCCGGGCTGGAACTGCATGTGCGCGCCGGCGACGAGGTCGTAGCCGGCGCACCGCTCTGTACGCTGCATGCCCAGGCGTCCGGCGAACTGGAATATGCGTTCAGCTACGCCCTGGCGCATGACCCCTTCCGCATCGAATAGCTCCAGTGGGCGGCCGGCAGCGGCCGCCCGCACCAGCAGCACCGGCACCGTCGATCTGCACACCTCCCCCTCGGCCACGCTGCCCATCACCAGGTGCCGGAAGCGGTTCCCGGGTGCGGGAGCGCAGACATTGCTTCCGGCTTAGGCGGGGGGTAGGCCGGTTGATGCGGGTCAGCGGGCGGGCGGTCGGCCGGCCAAGGGGACTCTGGGCTTCGTTGACAGCCATCAACACGCATGCGCTTGCGACCGCTACTTTGGAAATAGCCCATAGCCGAAGCCGAGGTAGCTGGGGGGAGAGGCAAGACATGGGCCTGAACCAGCCATTGCTGTCGTGGAATGAAGAAGATGCGGGGCATTTGTCCAGGAACGTGCCGGCTGGAGATCGCTCCCCCGGCCGTGCCGGCCCCGTTGGTGTTGTTTGTACTGGCGTAACAGGTGACCAAATATGGACGAAGAGACCAGACAGAAGATCCTGACCTTGTTGAACCAACACAGGATCATGACGCTTGCCACCTTGAGGCCGGATGGCTGGCCTCAGGCTACCACTGTGGGTTATGTGAATGAGGGTCTCACGCTCTACTTCCTCTGTGGTCCGGGCAGCCAAAAGGCGGCCAATCTGGCATTGGATGACCGTGTCTCGCTGACAATTGATCACGACACGCCAGATCTCATGGCGATTACCGGCCTGTCCATGGCGGCGCACGCGCAACCGGTGGTCGATGTGGCCGTAGCGGAGAGAATCCTCCGGATGTTCCCATTGAAGTATCCGGAGCAGATTGCCTTGCCAGTGCCGATGCCAACCGCGGAGGACGTCCGAATATTCAGGGTGACCCCGACAGTCATTTCCGTGCTCGACTATTCCAAGGGCTTCGGACATACGGATCTTGTCAGCTGCTGACACCTGGGTCCGCTGAGGGAAGTCAAGAGACCTTTCGTTGCGGAGGTGTGCCGTGCGCAAGATGTGGGCGGTGCTCGTCATGCCAGCCATTAGTCTGGGCCGCTGCGGCCAGCGCCCTCGGTGGTGCCAGTTGAACCTGCGCACGGCCGCGCGAGGCCTGCTTCTGGTGCTGACTGCCTTCGTGTTTCCCGGAGCCATCGCCGAGGTTGCCGTTCCGTCATTGACGGCGCGAGTGACTGACCTGACTGGTACGCTAACGCGCGCACAGCAGGCGTCCCTGGACCAGACGCTGCAGGCCTTCGAAGCCAGGAAGGGAGCTCAGGTTGCAGTTCTCATGGTTCCCACTACCCAACCGGAAACCATCGAACAGTATTCGCTTCGCGTGGTCGAGCAATGGAAGCTGGGACGTAACCGCGTTGATGACGGCGCGCTGCTCATCATCGCCAAGGACGACCGCACGCTTCGTATTGAGGTGGGTTACGGGCTCGAAGGCGTCCTGACTGACGCCGCGAGCAAGCGCATCATCAGTGATGATATCGTGCCCCGATTCAAGCGGGGCGACTTCTATGGCGGTGTGTCTGCGGGCATCGACCGCATGCTTGGGGTCATCGAAGGGGAGCCACTGCCACCTCCGGAGGAAAGAGCAGGGGATACGGGTGACCCCGTCCGGCAACTGATGCCAATCCTGCTTGTGCTCACTCTGGTTCTGGGTGGGTTACTGCGTTCCATGCTGGGGCGCTTCCCGGGTGCAGTCGCGACGGGTGGGGCCGTTGGAGTGGTCGCGTGGATGCTTTCTGGCGCCATCTTTGCCGGCATCGTTGCAGGGGCAATCGCGCTCTTGTTCACGCTGATGGGTGGCCCGCACATGCGCTTGCTGGCTATCGGCGGCCGCTCGGGAAGATATGGCGGCCGGTCGGGCCCCGGGGGATTCGGCGGCGGTGGCGGCGGCTTTGGCGGTGGTGGTGCTTCCGGCAAGTGGTGATGGCAAACATCAATCACATCTTGCGGCGTCCGCCGAGGGGGCGAGAATGGCGATATTTGGATGTGAAATGGCTGGGCAGCTATGTAACCCTTGGGCCCTATAATTATTTCGATATCTGCCGACATCGAGGCTGCCATGCAGGTGTCGCCGTACGTGTGGCCACGGACAGGCCTCGGTGCATCCGGCCGTGGACTGAGGATTCAAGCACCTGGTGCGGAATCTGCCGGAATTACCACCCGCGTGAGCAAAGGCCATGTGGATCGGCGTGCCTAAAGAAGTCAAGGACAACGAGTACCGGGTTGGCCTGGCGCCTGCCTGCGTGCGCGAACTTGTCAGCCGCGGTCACCAGGTCATGGTCCAGGCCGGGGCCGGGGCCGCGCTTGGCCTTTCCGACGCGCAATACGAAGCGGCTGGCGCGAAGCTGGCTGCCGATGCGAAGGCCGTGTACGACCGGGCCCAGATGATTGTCAAGGTCAAGGAGCCACAACCACGCGAACTGGCGCTGCTCAGGCCCGGGCAGATCCTCTATGCATACCTGCACCTGGCCGCGGACCGTGAGCTGACTGCCGCGCTGCTGCAATCCGGCGCGGTCTGCATCGCCTATGAGACGGTTACGGGGCCTGACGGTGGTCTGCCGCTGCTGGCCCCCATGAGCGAGGTCGCCGGCCGCATGTCGGTCCAGGTGGCGGCAGCCTACCTCGAGAAGCCGAACGGCGGCATGGGACTGCTGCTCGGCGGCGTCCCGGGCGTCGCGCCGGCACATGTCGTGGTGATCGGCGCCGGCGTGGTGGGCGCCAATGCTGTCCAGATCGCGGTTGGCATGGGGGCGCGCGTGACGGTATTGGACAAGAATATCGAACGACTGCGGCATCTCGGCTCCGTGTACGGCAATCGAGTCGTGACGGTCTACTCCAGCGCTGACAGTATCGAGCGCGCGTTGCTCTCGGCCGATGCGGTCATCGGCGCGGTGCTGGTGCCTGGCGCCGAGGCGCCCAGGCTGGTCACGCGTGCGATGGTCGCGCGCATGAAAGCGGGTTCGGTGCTGGTGGATGTGGCGATAGACCAGGGAGGCTGCGCCGAGACATCGCGCCCGACCAGCCATACGGATCCGACCTATGTGGTGGACGGCGTGCTGCACTACTGCGTGACCAACATGCCGGCAGCGGTGGCGAGGACCTCCACCTTTGCCCTGAACAACGCCACGATCGGTCATGCGATGGCCCTTGCCGACAAGGGATGGTCCCGCGCGCTCTCAGACGACCCCTACCTGCGGGCCGGGCTGAATATCTGTCGCGGGAGTGTGACTTATGCGGCCGTCGCAAGCGCCCATGGCTACGCCCATGTACCCGCCGAGCAGGTGCTGACCTGAGCGCGGCCGCCAGTATCGGCCGACACGTTGCTGTCGGCCACCCCTGGTGCAGCAGCACTGCCATGAGCCGAATCACAGCGGTGTGGCTGGCTTGGTTGACTGGCATCAACCCGCATGTCCTTGCGACCGCTAATTTGGGATGAACCACAGCCAAAGCCGAGGTCGCCATGTACCGCCGCATTCTCCTAGCCCTCGATGGCAGCCGTTCATCCTTGAATGCCCTGGAGCAGGCCGTGTCGATGGCGCTGACCACCGACGCCGAGGTCAGCGCCATGTTCGTCGTCGACGACAGCGACCTGTTCTTCGAGGTCAGCCCGGGTGACCGGCACTGGCTGATGGCCGACATCATTGCCTATGGCAAGCAGGTGCTGGCTCGTGCCGGCGAGCGCTTCAGTGCCGCCGGCGTGCGCTGGAGCAGCAGGTTGGCCGAGACGCCCGGCACCCCTGCGAAGATTGCCGAGGCGATCATCGCGGAAGCGGACCACTGGAGCGCGGACCTGATCGTCATGGGCACACACGGCCATCGCGGCGTGCGGCGCATGGTGCTGGGCTCGGTCTCGGAGCACGTGGTCAGCAAGACGGTTCGCCCCGTGCTGCTCGTTCGGCAGCAGTCGCGCGGCGATACGCCCTGACCGTTCGGTTCCGGCCTGCGAAAACCCCAATAATTCTTCCGGAGTGACGCAAATGCAGGTTTCAAGAAGCCTAGGCCTCGGCCTGTCGTCGCTGGCGATTGCCGTTGCGGCGGCGGGTTGCGCCACTCGCGCCGCGCCCGCTGGCGTGCAGATCATGGAGCAGCACGGCGTTTCCTACGTATCGGGTGGAGACGATGAGGCGGGCATGCAAAGCATGCTGGCCATCGCCGCGCGTTTCAATGTACGGCTGACGATGGTGGATGCCGGGCGCGGGAAGCCGCTGGGCGGTGCCACGGTGGTCGTGGCCAGCCAGGAGGGCCGCCCGGTGCTGCACACTACGGCTAGCGGGCCGCTGTTCTATATGCGACTCAGGCCGGGTGCCTATCGGCTCGCGGTCGGCTACCAGGGGCGGGACCAGATGCGCGACATCGTCGTCGCTGGCGAGCCGCTCGAGGTGACGTTCCGGCTGCCGGTCAATACGCTCGAGGACGACTGGCTGCTCTGCGCCACGACACCCTGTCCGCGTCGCTGAGCCTGCCGCTCGGACGTGTCGCCGCGGGCACGACACCGCGCAAGCAAGTTCGCGGCGGTTCAGGGACGATCCCGCGAAAGAGAAGCGACGGAACTGGAAGGGGAAGAAGAAGCGCTCAGGCTTCGTTCGGGGACAAGCAGGCGAGCCGCTCGGCGTGGGCAGGCCTGAATCCGCGAGCCGCAACCCCTGCGCGAAGACTGCCGATGCGCGCGCGACCAGCGGCGGTTGGAGCGCGGTACCGCGGCTTTGACACGTATCAACAGCAGTTGCGCCGGTTGCCCTACGCTGCATTTAACCAGTCCAGACCCGAGTCGCCACAGGCTCCCATCGCCGGAGAAACCGCTATGTACCAGCGCATCCTTGTCGCCATGGACGGCGGCGCCGCATCGGAACTTGCCCTGGAACAGGCCATGATCATCGCGCGCGCCGCCAACGCCGAAGTGGAGGTGGTCCATGTGGTCGATGACCGCAGCCCGTTTCTGGATGCCAGCAATCTGGATCCGGTGAGATTGATAGAGGACCTCACGACGGCGGGGCAAAGCGTTCTCGCTGCCGCCGCCGGCCGGCTTGCCGCAGCGGGTATTCGCCACGTAACGCGGCTGCTCGGTAAGCCTATGGTCGAGGGCGACGTTGCTGCCACGATCGCTGCCGAAGCCAATGGCTGGGGCGCTGATCTGGTTGTGATGGGTACGCACGGCCGCCGGGGAGTGCGGCGACTCGTCATGGGCAGCGTCGCGCGAAGCGTGATCAACCTGGCCGTCGCGCCCGTCCTGCTTCTCCGCGCCGAGGAAGCGTAAGCAGGCGAACAGATTTTGGAGGGCATTACGCCAGAGAGCTATGCATACGATCGACTTTTCCGGCGAGACGCCGGATTACTGCCCGACCGGGCCAAGCCTGCGGTGTGCCGTGAAGGTGGATGGCACACCGGCGACCTATGAGATCACTGCCGAGGCGCTTGAGGATCATTTCGGCGCACGCTCGTACCGCAGTGAAGATTTGCTGCCGGCATTCATGAGCAACCGCCAGGACATTGAACGCGTCGCGGGAGCGCTGTTCGAGATGACAGGTGCGCGGCACATCGTGCTGCACAGCGGCCATTTTCGCTTCGCGGTGTGAGGCGCACGTCCTGGCCGGCGGCAGCCGCCACCGGGCGGTGCGCGTCCTTACAAGGAGCTACCCATGAAGAATCGCTTGCAGTCATGCACACCGGAGAAACGGCCAGGATGGCGCAGGCTTGCCGCCTGCGCGTTGGTGCCGCTATGCACAGCGTGTACCGCCGTACCGGACCTGCTGCGGCCGCCGAAGCCACGCACCGCCGCGCTGGCGGCAGGCAGCCTGGGCCAACTCGTACCTGGTGCCAGCGGTATTGCCTGTAGCGCGGACACGAAGACGGCTTGATGCACGACAAATCCGGGGCGGGGTGGCGATATAGATTCAAGAAAAGCTCCGTCCGGGGCTGCCTGATGGAGTCAATCCATGGACTACGCAACGATCCTGGTTCATCTCGATGCCGGCCGCCGCGTGTACGACCGGCTGCACCTCGCCACCCGGCTGGCGCTGGAGTTTCATTCCACGCTGGTTGGCCTGCTAGCCGTCGGCAAGCCGGATCCCACCGCCGTGCGCTACCTGGTGGACGGTGACCGCAATCTTGCCTCTTACACCGAATGGCGGCATCAGGTCGGCGAGCGGGCCCGTCACGCCCTGATGGGCGCAACGGACGAGGTAACCGTCATTACGGAATGGCGGGCGCCGGACTGGGCCACGGCGGCAACGGTCCAGGCAGAGGCGCATCGGGCGGATCTTGTCATCCTCGGACAGCGCGATCCCACTGATGAAGCCGCCTACGCCGAGCCCGGCTTTGTTGAATCCATTGTGCTGGGATGCGGGCGGCCGGTGCTGGTGGTTCCGTATGCGGGCCGGTTCCCGAGCGTTGGCAAGAACATCATGGTGGCGTGGAACGGCAGCCGCGAGTCGGCGCGGGCCATCCGCGATGCGCTTCCGCTCCTGCAGCGCGCGGGCACTGTGGAGGTGGTCTCGTGGACACCGTCTGGGGTTCTGAAGGGGACATGGGTTTCGCCGCCTCAGCATGCCGTGGACTGGCTGGGTCGGCATGGCGTGGCGGTGCAGCTTTGCACGCTTGGAGCGGAAGACGGCGAAGACGTCGGCCAGATGTTACTCTCACACGCCGCGGACCGAAATGCTGACCTGATCGTCATGGGGGCCTACGGGCACAGCCGGGTGCACGAGCTGGTCCTTGGCGGTGTCACCCGCACGTTGCTTGAGTCGATGACAGTGCCGGTCCTGATGTCGCACTGATATTGCCGCAGCGCCTCGGCGATGCGATGAAGTGAGGTGCGGTGCGGTTCGGCTGCTGCCAGGGAGCGGGATGTGGGACACAACCGAACACTCCACCAGCTTGCGCGGGGTTTCTGGAATGAGTTCCTTAGGCGTCGGCCGGCATTTCCCGTGTCCGACGGCATGTTTCCATTCGATCCGGCTACCCGAAAGTTTGCCCGCTCGCAAGGTTGCCAGGCGCAGCACAGTGAACAAGAGGCTAGGGTTCCAGCACGTAGGTACCAGGAGCGTCCGCGAGCCCCTGGCCCGGCGCCTGTCGCGTGCAGCGCGCTGTCGAGTGGGCCACTAGCCAGTCATGCCACGCCGGCCACCAGGAACCGTCGCGGTACACAGCCACGTTGAGGAATTGCTCCGGGCTCAGGTAGGGCGCGGCGGGCAATCGCGTATGCACATGGTAGCGCCGGCCCGGGTGGCCCGGCTCGGACACGATGCCTGCGTTGTGGCCGCCCGAGGTCAGCAAGAAGGTCAGTTCAGCCTTGGTCAGTAAGTGCAGCTTGTACACGGAGCGCCAGGGCGAGACGTGGTCGTGTTCGGTGCCAACCACGAAAAGCGGGAGGTCGAGGTCCGACAGGGCGACGGGCTGTCCGCCCACGCACAGCTTGCCGGTGGCCAGCTCATTGCCCAGGAACAGCTTGTGCAGGCATTCCGAATGCAGGCGGTAAGGCAAGCGGGTGGTGTCGCGGTTCCAGGAGACCAGATCGTTGGCGCGCAAACGTTGGCCGAGCAAATACTCGCTCATTACGCGCGACCAGATCAGGTCCTGGGCGTTCAGCATCTGAAAGGCAGACTTCATCTGAGGCCCGTCCAGATATCCCTGACTCCACATGAGGGCGTCGAGCGTGGCGAGCGAGCTCTTGTCGATGAACAGGCCCAGTTCGCCCGGATCATGGAAATCGGTCTCTGCCGCAAAGAGCGTCATGCTGGCCAGTGGCCCGCCGGCGGCGTCGCGGGCCAGCATGGCGGCACCCGTGGCAAGCAGGGTGCCGCCCAGGCAATACCCGGCGGCGTGGACGTGCGCGCCGTCGCAGCGCGCGTGCACGGTGTTGAGCGCGGTCAGAAGCCCGGCCTCCAGATAGGTGTCAAGCCCGAAGTCGCGGGCCGAGGCGTCCGGGTTCTTCCATGAAATCATGAACACGGTATGGCCGCTCTCGACCAGGTAGCGCACCAGCGAATCCTCGGGCTTCAGGTCGAGGATGTAGTACCGCATGATCCAGGACGGCACGATCAGCACCGGCTCGCGCCAGACTGTATTGGCGCCAAGGGCGGGCGCATATTCGATCAGTTCAATTAGTGCGTTGCGGAACACCACCTTGCCAGGCGTGCGCGCCACGTCGCGCCCGGGTAGAAATTCCAGCGCGGGGCGCCCCGCAGGCAGTCCAGGCACCTTTGACAACAGCTCACTGGCGTCCTGCAGCCAGTGATGGGCGCCTTGCAGGAAGTTGGCGCCGAAGGTGCTCGAGGCGGTCCTGGCAATGGTCGGATTCATCCACCAAACATTGCCGGGCGCGAGCAGGTCAAGCCATTGCCGGGCGCAGAAGGCGACGATGTGCTGGTGATGACGCGACAGGCCGTCAATATCCTGCGTCAGCGACTCCCAGAAGGCTTCGTTGCGCATGAACGCATCGCGCCAGCAGCGATAAGGCCAGTCCTGCCAGCCGGCATCGGCAAAGCGCTGATCGCTGACGTCAACGGACGGCGGCTCGGCCGCGGTCGGCAACAGCCGTGGCCAGTCCTCGATGCTGTGCTGCAGCCACACCTGCCATGCCTGCACAATCTTTGCCGGGGAGATGCCGAGCTGCAGCGCCCAGTCGAGTCCGGCCAGACTTGCCGAGATCACCGACAGGCCCCCGGTGGCACGGGCCAGGCCGGCGCGGATCTGCTTGTCCATCCAGACTTGCGCCGGTATGGCGGCCTGCGGCGCGCATTCCGGCATGGCCGACAGGCTGGGCGGTGACGTCCTGTCGTCGATCCTCATTGCAGGTGTTGCCCGCCGTTGATGGCAAAATTCGCGCCAGTGACGAAGGCCCCGTCGTCGCTGCACAGGTAAGAGATCAGCGCCGCGACCTCGGCCGGCTTGCCTAGCCGGCCGACCGGGATAGTCGGCAACACGTCCCGCTCGAGGATCTCGGCGGGCATGTCCGTCACCATGTGCGTATCCAGGTAGCCCGGCGAAACGGTGTTGACGGTGATGCCTTTGCGTGCGAGTTCCAGCGCCAGCGCCTTGGTGAAGCCATGTACCCCCGCCTTGGCGGCGGCATAGTTGGTCTGGCCAAAGGCGCCCCGCGAGGCATTGACCGAAGAAATATTGACGATCCGGCCCCAACCGCGCGCCAACATCGGCTCAACCAGCGGCCGCGTCATATGAAAGAGCGAGTCGAGGTCCGTGCGCAGCACGAAGTCCCAGTCAGCCTTATCCATCTTGCGCAGGGTCCGGTCGCGCGTGACCCCGGCATTGTTGATCAGAATATCGACGCCGCCGAGCTCGCTGCGCACTTGTGACACGCAGCGCTGGCAGGACGCGAAGTCCGTCACGTCGACCGGGAACGCCGTGAATTCACGGCCGGCGGAGCGTTGCGTGCCGAGCCACTGGGCCACGTGGTCATTGTGTACGGAGTGCGTCACGACGACGCGCGCGCCGTCGGCCAGCAGCCGCACGGCAATTGCTTCGCCGAGGCCACCCATGCCTCCCGTTACCAGGGCAATGCGTTGTCCGGCCATCTCGTCAGCTCCGTGCCGCGCCGGCCGGGCGCGCCGGGGCCTTCGCGCCTGGGGTAGGGACGGCCATCAGGCGGCCGACGTTGTCGAACATTTCGCGCGCCGATTCCGCAAAGGGCGCGTAGCCGCCTCCCTCCACCATGACCCTGCGCTGGTAGTCCTGCCAGGCTTCGGTCGACTCGCGCAGGTGCTCCATGAAGGCCGAGGCCATTTCTATGTAAAGACCGCCAATGTCGCGTGCATGTGCGGCGTTGCGCTCGACCTGCGCGGCCAGAATCTGAGCGGGCAGGCCATGGAAGGCGTTCCAGTCTGGCGCATCGTTGACGCGGGCGAGCGCCTGCCGGGTGCCTTTGATGTCCTCGTCCAGGGCCTTGAGGCGGAGCCTGAGCAGCATCTGGCGCGATTCTTCCCAGCGCAGCCAAATGCGCAGGGCGGACTGCTCGGCGCAGCGCGCGAGTTCGAAGGCGGGATCGGTCTGGTCTGGCATGGAGGAACTCCTATAGTCAAGCGGCTGGCCTGCCCCGGGGCGCGCAGGTCTGGATAAGTCTAGGAGGGCAACCTTGGCGGGGCTTGACGTATCGCAAGGAGTGCGCAATGCGTCGGGCGGCGCGCGGCATCGCCAAGCCGCGCCGGGTTCGTCAGAGCGCAGGGGTCGCATGGCCGGCGGCCTGCGCATTGTGGCCGGACACCCGCAGAGGCAAGGCCGATCAGGAGCCGGGACCGAGCTGTCCTGCTACATGCCGCGAGCAAACGGGCTTTCCTTTGATCCATCCCAAATGGCAGGGCCGGCTTGCCGCCTACGTTAATCCCAGGGGGGCGTTGCCGACCCCATCGATCCGGAGCACGACGTGACACATCCCATCGTTTTATCCGAAGCCGGCGCGGAATACCTGAAGCTGCCGCCACCGCAGACCGAAGGCGGCATGCCGCTGCTGACGGCGCTGCTGCAGCGCCGCTCGACCCGACACTTTGCTCCGCGGAACCTGGATGACACACTGCTGTCGTCCCTGCTGTGGGCGGCTTTCGGCGTCAACCGCCCGGGCACCGGCCTGCGCACTGCGCCCTCGACCCGCAACTGGCAGGAAATCGACCTGTACGCGGCGCTGCGCGACGGACTGTACGTGCTTGAACCGGCGGACTGGCGCCTTCGGCTGGTCGTCGGCGCAGACCTGCGCGCGGCGACCGGCCTGCAGGACTATGTTGCCGAGGCGCCATTGAATCTCGTCTATGTCAGCCGGCTCTCCAGGCTCGATGAGACCGACAAGCCGCTGCGCCAGTTCTATACCGCGCTGGATACGGGGCATATCAGCCAGAACGTTTACCTCTTCTGCGCCGCGTCCGGGCTGGCCACGGTGGCGCGCGGGCTGCTGGACCGCCGCGCGCTGGCCACTGCCATGCGGCTGGCGCCCGACCAGCGCGTGATCCTGGCCCAGAGCGTGGGCTATCCGGCGTAAGCCGCCACCCAGGCAGCCAAAGGAGGGGGGTAATGCCATTCATTGACAGGGCCGATGCCGCCGCACAACTGGCGCGTGCGCTTGCTGGCCACGCAGGAAAACGGCCGCTGGTGCTGGCCGTGCCCCGCGGTGCGGTGCCGATGGGCGCCATCATTGCCGATGCGCTCGGCGCGGACCTTGACGTCGTGCTCGTGCGCAAACTCGGCGCACCGGGCAACCCGGAGTTCGCCATCGGCGCCGTAGACGAGAGCGGGTGGACCTATCTTACGCCCTATGCCGCCGCGGCAGGCGCCGACAGCGAATACATCGACCGCGAGCGCGCGGCCCAGCTTGAGGTGCTGCGGCGGCGCCGCGCCGCCTACACGCCGGGCCGGGAACCGGTCCGCGCCACCGGTCGACAGGTCATCATCGTGGACGACGGCCTGGCGACCGGGGCCTCGATGATCGCCGCGCTGCACGCCATCCGCGAGCAGAAGCCCGCGCGGCTCGTCTGCGCGGTGCCGGTGGCGCCACCGCGGACGCTGGAGCTGTTGCAGCCCTATGTCGACGAGGTGGTATGCCTGGAGACGCCGGCCGGCTTCCGGGCAGTGGGGGAGTTCTACCGCGACTTCTCGCAGGTCGAGGATGCGGAGGTCGTGGCTTGCCTGAAAGGGCGGTAAAGACACGCACAAGCGGGGGGCACCCATGAAGGGCGACAGGCAGCTGCAGCAGGACGTGACCGAGGCGCTGATCTGGGATCCTGCGGTCCATGGCAACGAGATCGGGGTCCAGGTCCAGGACGGCGTCGTCACGCTGACCGGGCACCTTGGAACCTTTGCCGAGAAGTACTCGGCGGAAGCGGCCGTCAGGCGCATTCCCGGCGTGCGGGCGCTGGCCGTGGAACTGGACGTTCACCTGCCCGACGATGCGCGCCGCACCGATGCCGACATCGCCCGGGCCGCTGCCAACGTGCTGTCCTGGGATGCGACGGTGCCGGCCGACCGTATCCGGATCCTGGTCGAACACGGCGTGGTGACCCTGAGCGGCGATGTCGACTGGTACTACCAGCGCACCGCCGCCGAGCACGCCGTGGCCGGACTGTTCGGCGTGGTCGGGGTCACCAATGCGCTCGCCATCCGGCCTCGTGCCGACAAGCAGGACGTGGCGGCACGGATCCAGGCGGCCATCGCACGCCAGGCTGCCAGCGACGCCGACCAGGTAACCGTGACGGTGAGGGATGGCGCGGTGACGCTGACCGGCACTCTGCGCACGCTGGCCGAGCGCGAGGCGGCATTCGAAGCGGCCTGGTCTGCACCGGGCGTCAGCGCGGTCGTCAACCAGATCGAAGTCAGGCCCGGCTAGCTCAGGCCTGCACCGTTGCTCAGTATTCTTCGCCGAACATCGACGACCCCGTGCGCATGCCGGCATCGCCCTGGCCGGCGGGGCTGCGCTGAATCGCGATCATGCAGTCCGTCGTCAGCAGCAGGGAGGCGATCGACACGGCATTTTGCAGGGCCGTGCGTACCACCTTGACGGGGTCGATCACGCCGAGTTCCAGCATGTCGCCATAGCGCTCGGTGCCGGCGTCGTAGCCGAGCGTGCCCGAGCCGACGCATACCTGGTGCACCACTGCGTCGGCATCCGCACCGGCGTTGGCGGCGATCTGCCGCATCGGCGCGGCCAGTGCCGCGTGGACGATGTGGCCGCCGGCGGCCTGCTCGGCGTTCGGTGCCTGCCAGGCTTCGAGGGCAGCGCGGGCGCGCAGCAGCGCCACGCCGCCGCCGGCGACGATGCCTTCGTCCACCGCGGCGCGGGTGGCGTGCAAAGCATCCTGGAAGCGGTTCTTGCGCTCGTGCAGCGCGCTCTCGGTGGCCGCACCCACCTTGATCACAGCCACGCCGCCGGCCAGCCGGGCCAGGCGCCGCTGCAGCGCCTCACGCTCATAGTCCGAGCGCACCTCGTCCAGGCGCAGGCGCAGGGCGGCAATGCGCTCGGCCACGCGCGGGCGTTCGTCACCGGAGCCGATCAGGGTGGTGGTGTCCTTGTTGACCTCCACGCGGCGGGCTTCGCCAAGCTGTTCCAGCGTGACGTGCTCGAGCGAGATGCCGGCCTGCGGTGAGACCACCGTGGCGCCGGTCAGCGCGGCCAGGTCGCCCAGCTGCTCGGTGCGCGAGTCGCCGAAACCCGGTGACTTGACTGCGCAGCTCTTCAGCGCGCCGCGCAGGTTGTTCACCACGAGCGTGGCCAGGGCCTCGCCCTCCACATCGTTGGCGATGACCAGCAAGGGCCGGCCAGCGTGGCTCACGGCCTCGAGGACCGGCAGCAGTTGCGCGATGGCGGCAATGTTCGCGTCGCACAGCAGCACCAGCGGCGAATCCAGCACGACGGCACGGCTCTCGTTGGTCGCGAACAAGGGCGAGAGGTAGCCGCGATCGATCAGCGCGCCGTCGGCGATGTCGAGTGCGTCGTCCAGCTTGGAGCCATCCTCCACGCTGATTGCGCCATCCTTGCCGACCCGCTCGACAGCCTGCGCCACCAGCGTGCCGACGGTCTGGTCGCCGCTGGCCGAAATCATGGCGATCTGGCGCATCTCGCCGGTACTGCTGCAGGGCCGGGCGCTTTCCAGCAAGGCGCTGGCGACCAGCTTGCCGGCGGCCTCGATGCCGCGCTTGAGTTGCATGGGGTCGTGGCCGGCTTCGACGTATTTCACGCCCTCAGCCACGATCGCGTGGGCCAGCGTGGTCGCAGTGGTGGTGCCATCGCCAGCGATCTCGCTGGTGCGCACCGCGGCCTCGCAGAGCAGGCGGGCGCCCATGTCGGCGAACGGATTGGCCAGCGTCACCGACTTCGCCACGACCACGCCGGAATTGGCGACCAGCGGCACCATGTCGGGCCGCTCCACGATCACGTTGCGGCCTCCCGGGCCCAGCGTGACCTTGACCGCGTGGGCCAGTTGTTCCACGCCGCTCAGCATCATGCGGCGCGCGCCTTGGTGGAAGATAAGTGTTCTGGCAGGCATGAAAAACTCCGCATTGACAATCAGTGGGTCGGGCTTGCTACTACGGTAGTTGCCGTGCAGGTCCGCACGTTGATGCAACGCAAGCCCGGGGTGGCGCCCGGCGCCTGTGACAGGCGCGCTTCATTCCGGCCGGTCGCTGTCCAGTACGGGCACGGGATGCCCGGGCTCCAGCGGCTCCAGCGCCTTGGTCTCATCCAGGTGGAAGAGGGGCATTGCGCGACCTGCTACGGCGGGTCATGTAGGCGGTGTCGCCTGCAGGTGTCTGGTCATTGTTTGATCCAGCCCAAGTCGATGGCCGCGCAGGCGCATAGCTTTAACAGTGTGAACGCGCCCCGTCGTCAGCACGACTAAGGAAATGCAACTGGCGCGGGACATCGGCAACCCCATCCAACATGCCTGCGGGGAGCGCTGACGATGGACCTCGGCATCGCCGAGACCGAACTGAACGTGCACTGGCACAGGACGCGATGGTGGCGCGGCCGTTGGCAAGGACAGGAAGAGGGGGGGAGGGAAGTCTCATGGAGCACATCACCATCGAACAGGTGCGGATCCATATCGGCGACATCGCGCTGCCAGGCGACCTTACCCTGCCGGAAGCGGCATCCGGCCTGGTCCTGTTCGCACATGGCAGCGGCAGTTCGCGCTACAGCGTGCGCAGCCGCGGGGTCGCAGCGACGCTGAATCGGGTGGGCCTGGGCACGCTACTGTTTGACTTGTTGGCGCCGGACGAGGACGCCGGGAGGTCGAAGCGATTCGACATCGCCCTGCTCGGGGAACGCCTCAAAGCTGCCACGGTCACGGTCGCGCACCTGACGCGCGATCGCCACCTGCGGCTCGGCTACTTCGCCGCCAGTATGGGGGCTGCCGCGGCCATCCGTGCCGCCGCTGAGCCGCCGCCGCGCATGCGGATCGACGCGGTGGTGGCGCGCGGAGGCCGCGTGGACCTGGCAGGCCACGAGGCGCTGCGCCAACTGCAGGCCCCGACGCTGATGATCGTAGGCGAAGCGGATCCGGTGGTCCTGAAGCTCAACGCGCGCGCCACCGCATGGATGCAATGCGAGAAGCGGCTGGAGGTGATTCCCGGCGCCACTCACCTGTTCGAGCAGCCGGGTGCGCTGGAACAGGTCGGCGAGCTCGCCGGAAAATGGTTCTGCCAGCATTTTGCAGCGGCTGGCGGGAACTTGTAGTTCGACAGGATTTCCATGGTGCCGTGCGATGCACGGCGATGACTCAGTGAAAAGGAGAATGAAATGAACGATACTCGCGCCGCGCTCTTGCCGCACAAGGAAGCACTAGCCCGTGATGCCAACACGCTGTTGGCGGATGTACAGGCATTGTTGCGGGATGTTGCCGACGAAGCCGGCGTGGAGACCGCGCAGGCACGCGCGCAGCTGAGCGCACGCCTGCACGCGCTCCAGGGCCGCCTCGCCGAGCAACGCCAGGCGGCGCGCATGCGTGTCTCGCAATGGGCCGACACCACGGATCGCTACGTCCACGCACATCCCTGGGAGAGCATGGGCTCCGTCGCCGCTGTCGCGGCCGTGGCTGGCGCCCTGGTCGCGCTGGCCGTCACCCGCCGTTAGCGCGGGCACGGCAGGCCTGGATGCGAGCCTGCAAGGATGCCTGCATGGACCCAATCGTGTTCGCCATGCCCGGCAATGAACGGCAGGCCGCGGCCATCACCGCCTGCCTGCCTGCCCGGCCGGCCGGGCGAGGCCGAGGTCCGGCGCTTTCCCGACGGCGAATCCTACGTCAGGCTGCTGCAGCCAGTGGCCGGTTGCGAAGCCATGGTCGTGTGCACGCTGGACCGTCCGGATGCCAGGCTGGTGCCGCTGCTGTGGCACGCTGCCGCAGCCAGGGAAGGCGGCGCCGTGCGGGTCGGACTGGTGGCGCCATACCTCGCGTACATGCGCCAGGACAAGCTCTTCCGGACAGGCTGCAAGCGGTCGCGGCCGACATTGTCACGTGCGACACCGTTGCGCACCCATCCAGCCGCATTCCCGTAGCAGAGCGCCTGGCAGCCGGCATCCGGCTGGCACTCCAGGCGCCAGCGGGTTCAGGAGATCCGTCATGAACAAGCTCACAGCGCAGGAAACCGTCTCGCTGGCGGCGCAGCTTGACGCGGACGAAGCGCGTATCCATGCCGCCGTTGGTTCCGCCGACACGCCGATGACACCATTGGCGCAGCGTGAGGCGCGGGACGAGGGTGACCTTGCCGACGAAGAAATCCTGCAGCGGCAGGACGATGCGATGCTGGAACACTACCGCATGCAACTGGCCGACATCGCCGCCGCGCGGGCGCGGATGCAGCACGGCCAGTACGGCACCTGCATCGATTGCCAGCAGCTGATCCCGTTCTCGCGCCTGCAGGCATATCCGACCGCGAAGCGCTGTACCGCATGCCAGCGCCGGCACGAGCAGCTTTATGCGTGACAGTCGGAGGATGCCGCCGAGGGCAACTGAGCGCCTGGCGGGCCGCCACCGCGAAAACGACGGTCGCCCCCCGGCAGCGGCCGGGAGGCTGGCGCTGACCGGCTAGCGCAGGTCGTACTCGCGCATCATTTCGGTCGTGACTGCCTTGACCGTGGCCAGGCATGCCGGCGGGACAGCAGGGAAGGCGTCGATGGTCCAGTTGCAGCCGCCGTTGGCAGTTGCGTCGACACGCTGCGGCAACGGGATGTCGCAGTCGCGGCAGATGTCGCCGAGGTCGGCGTTTTCCTGCAGACGCCGCAGAATTTCATTGCGGATCTGTTCCGCACTGCCGAGGTTCTTGATCATGTCGGTGTCTCCTGTTGTCAGGTGGTGGCGATCCGGCCAGGATGCCTAGACCGGCGCGCTGTCATGCGGAGCCGGACGCCCGATGGTCTGGGACAGGATCGGTTCCTCGTCCTCGTTCAGCGACATATGCTCGGCCAGCTGGCGCCGGTTAAGCCAGCCGCGCACCACCGCGCCCAGCCCGGCCGAGGCGCAGTAGAGATAGGCGTTCTGGACCATGGCGCCGGCCGCGGCGGCAGCGAAGGTCTCGTGCAGCTTGGGCGGGACGTCCTGCATCCGGCCATGGTTGGCGACGTAGACCAGGTCCAGCGGCGCCATGCCGACGAAGTCCTGGTAGCCGGTCATGCTGCGCACGTCTGCCGCGCGCTTCAGCACCAGGCAATGGTGGATCGGGTCGTAGCGGTAGAGGCCGGCGGGCAGCGCCGCGTAGACGTCGATCACCGCCTCGCCGTGCGGCGAAGGGGCTGTGCGGCCGCCGCCCTGGGAGCGGTTGACGCCCGCCGCGGCCCACAGCAGCTCGCTCAGCTGCTGCAGTGGCAGCGGCTGCTCGTCGAACTCGCGGGTGCTCATGCGCTGCCACAGCGCCCCCATCAGCGGCAGGCCATTGGTGCGGTCCGGCTGTGGCAGGGCGATGACCCGCTCGCTCGTGCCGGAGGCGGGGCGTGGCAGCAGGTCCTTGATGGGCTGGTAGGGGATGCGCTTCAGTTCGTCCATGGGATGCTCGCATTTGTTGCAAAGAGCGGCGCGAGCGCTCTGCGCATGGCACCGGTATGGACGAATGTAGGCGCTGCCCCCGGCCGTGGATTGCGCTCCGTCAAGCAGCGTCGATGGGGCCTTCCCTGGTGTGAAAGCAAGGGGGGCTGGCGCTGCTTTAGATGGCGGCGCCGAGCTCTGGCGTCAGCCGCAGCCGGGTGCGGCGGGGCCCGTAACGCTGCCCGGCGAGGCGACGCAGGCACGCTCGGCTTCGGTCAGCGGCTCCTGGACACGCATCTGCCACGCCAGCACGCCGTCGTCGGCATCCGACAGGTCCCCGCCCGCCCGGGCACGAGCGGCGATGCGGGCGCGCAGCGTCTCAGGGCTGGCTTCGCAGGTGACGATGGCGAAGGGCACGCCAAGGCGGCGCGCCTGGGCAGCAAAGCGTTCGCGCTCGGCGCGGACCAGGAAAGTCGCGTCGGCAAGCATCGGGAACCCGGCGCGGCAGCCGAGCCGGCAGACGGCGAGCAGGCGTCGGTAGGTCCGTGCCGTTTCGCTCGCGGCATACCAGCCACCCGCGGGCATCACGCCGCGGTGCAGGCCCTTGCGTACCGCGTCGGAGCGTACGCGTACCATCGACCCGGCCTCGCTCATCTGTGCCGCAACCGTGGACTTGCCGCTGCCGGACAGGCCATGCATCAGCACCATCGGCCCGCGACGGCGGCTGAGGCATCGCCATGCCAGCGCCAGCAGCCTGCCTGCCTCGGCCTGCGCCGGCGCCATGGACGCGCCCGCGGCGTGCTTCTGGCAGCCGCGCTCCAGCAGCACGCGCGCGCGCACCAGGGCCCGCATGGCGAGATAGAAGGGCAACACGGCCAGCGCGCCGTAGTCTCCCGACTGCTCCAGGTAGCCGTTGAGCAGCCGGTAGGCCAGCGCCGGTCGGCCATGGTGCAGCAGGTCCATGACCGGGAAGGCCAGGTCGCTGATGGTGTCGGTCCAGCGCAGGGCGGCGTCGAACTCCAGGCAGTCGAATGGGGTCGGCACGCCGTTCAGCAGCACGATGTTGCCCAAATGCAGGTCGCCATGGCACTCGCGTACATGGCCGTTGCGCAGGCGTGCCCGGAACGCATCCGTCAGCCGGGTGGCCTCGCTGCGCGCCCGCAGGGCCACGCGGCTGGCCAGGTGCGTGGCCGACGTCAGCCGGCCAATGCCGCCCAGGCACTCCGCAAGCGTCGCGTCGATGCGGGCCGGCGTGCCAAAGCTATCGGAAGGGGCGGCAGGGGGCTGCGCCTGGTGAAAGGATGCAATGCTGCGCGCCAGCGCATCGATATGGCCCGGCTCCAGCCGGTCCGCAACGATTCTTGCGCTGAGCAGGTCTTGCTGGTCGAAGCGCCGCATCCGGACCGCATGCTCGATAGGTATGCCGCCGCCACCGATGCGCACCGAGCCGGGCGTGGGGCCCGCCAGGATCGGCACCACATCCAGATACAGGGCAGGTGCGAACCGGCGGTTCAGGCGCAGTTCGGTCTCACAGTCGTCGCGGCGTGCCTGCGCGGTGGAGAAGTCGACAAAGTCGAACCGCACCGGCTTGCGCACCTTGTAAGCAAAGTCCCCGGCCAGGAAGACACGGGAGATATGCGTCTCGATGACCTGTACTGCCGGCGCCGGGTGGGGGTAGGCGTCCGGCTGCTGCAAGGCGGCCATCAACGCCGCGTCGTCCCATTGACTTTCCATGTCCCTTGCCGCCTGCGCCCTTGCGCTGTTGTGAACTGCCACCTCAACTGCAGCCTCGGCACGCAGACTCCGGCTGCCAACTCGCCCCCGCGGCGCCCTATGCTGTCACGTCGGCCAGATCCTGCCCCAGGATGCCCGCCGCGCTACAGAGTACGCCCACGATAGCCAGCAGTGCGCGCCACGGGTGGCTCAGCAGCGCCTCCACTTGCTCGCTGCGGCTCTCGCCAGACAGGCACCAGATGCAGAAGTGCTCGCAGTTGTTGGTAAGAAGGCGGTAATCGTCCTCTCCAAGCCGCGCAGTCGCGCGCCGTACGATCTCCGCCTCGACGTACCTCGCTTGCGTGGCCGGCTCGACGCGAAAGCCGTAGCCGCCGGCAAAGCCGGCGAGGGTGGTCTTTTCGACGGGGCCGCAACGCAGGAAACCTTTGAACCCGACATAGTGCACCACCTCGCCGTTGCCGACATAAATGCCGTGGTGGACATAACCACGGCGGTCCGTCTTCAGATGCGCGCCAAGAGGAATGTCCGCGGAGATTGCCGCTAGGCGCTGTGCGTGTCCGATGTGGTGATCGTCGCTCATCGCTTTTCCCCTTGTTGCCTTTGTTGTGCTGGTCGCTCCTGCCCCGGTGGTCCCGGTTTTCCTGCCGATGAGGGCAACCGTGTGCCCCGTGTATGCCTGCAGTATCGTTGCCGGCCGGCGACGCCGAAATCAGCCGGTTCCGAAAAACGTGTCGGCTTGCTGCCATGCAGCTTGTACGCGCATCGCGACGGCGCTTGTCCGCCGTGCGCACCGGGCTGTCAGCGGAACCTGACAAGGGCGCGGCGGTATAACCCGATATTTCCCAGCCATTGTGGAGAGGAGGAGCATTCACCCTGCGTTGGCCGGTGACTTCGGCGATCGTTGACAGGCATCAACCCGTATGTCCGGCCGGACGCTACCTTCCGGTAACCGAAGATCACCGCCACTACGGGCATTTCAATGCGTTGTCGGAGGGGCGAAAATGGAGATTACGTGGAGCTTTGTACGCATGCTCTCGTCCCTGATGATTGCCGTAGCTGCTGCGGGTTGTGCGTTCCGCTACGGGCAAGCCGGATCATACTTGCAGCCAATGGCCCAATATGGCGTCTCGTATGTGTCGGGCGGGGACAGCGAAGCCGGCATGGACGCGATGCTCGCCATCGCGGACCGCTTCAACGTACGTCTGACCATGGTGGACGCCGCACGCGGGGATCCGCTGCCGGATGCTGCCATCCTCGTGTCCAGTCAGGACGGGCGCTCGATATTGCATGCGAGCGCAACCGGGCCGATGTTCTATCTCCGGCTTCCCACGGGCGTCTATCGGCTGGCAATTGGTTATCAGGGCTGGGTCCGGACCCGCGATATCGCCGTCGACGGCCAGGCACTCGACATGACGTTTCGCCTGCCCGTGAGGACGCTGGAGGACGACTGGCTGCTTTGCAGCTCGCCGCGCGGCAACGTCGCGGTTACCGCCGTCTGGTGACGCCATCTCAGCTTCGCCATCAATTACCACCGTCGGCGCAGAACGTCACTCCGTGGGCGCATCTTCGCGCAGCGCATGGAACAGCTCGTCCTCCTGCGCGCAGTGCAGCCGCAATACGGCCTCGAGCCCGTAGAGCAGCCGCTGGTACTCCCTGACCCTGCCGGCGTCTGGCCCATCCGGCGGTGAGTCGTCCGCCATCCGCTGCAGTAGCCGGATCACCCGGAAGATCTCGCGGTGCATCGCGCTCATCGCCGCCAGCGGATCCTCGCCTCCGACCAGCAGCGCGAGTTGCGGATAGAGCTGCGCGTCATCGTGCTGTTCGTGGGGCAAAAGTGTTCCGCTGAGGGATGCGCACAAGCGGCGCAGTTCCGTGCCCGCGGCGTGGCCAGGCATGGCTGGCAACCTGTCCGCGAGGCTGCGGATCTGTTCCATCAGCGGCGCCAGCGCGGCGTGCTCCTGGTTCAGGCGCTCGGCGTCGGCCGTGGACAGGCGTTCCGCCGGCACCGACGGGTCGGCGCGCAGGGCGCGCAGCGCATTGGCAATGACCAGCACATCGATGACCTCCTGCAGCATGGCGCCGGCCAGTGGCGGCAGGTAGCCGAACGCGGCGACCGCCATCGCGACGAACGACAGGCCCATGCCGGCCATGGCGCTTTGCACGGCCAGCCGGCGCGACCGGCGGGCGATGCGCACCGCGTCCACCAGCCGGTCAAGCCGGTCCACCAGCAGCACGACATCCGCGGCTTCCGACGATGCCGCGGCACCTCGTGCGCCCATGGCCACGCCGACGTCCGCGGCGGCCAGCGCCGGTGCATCGTTCACGCCGTCGCCCACCATCAGCACAGTGCCGTCGTGGCGCGCCGCCTCGATCGCGGCAAGCTTCTGCGAGGGGGTGAGGTTGGCATGGACCTCGGTCACGCCCAGCATCGCGCCGACGGTCTCGGCGACGTCGAGCCGGTCTCCCGTGAGCATGGCCAGGCGCCGTATGCCCGCCTTGCGCAGCAAGCGCAACGCGCGCGGGGTGTCCATGCGAATCAGGTCCACGAACTGCAGTGCCCCAACCAGCACGCCGTCGACCGTGACCAGCGAGACCGAGGCGCCTTCGAAGGCCGCGCGCTGCAACATGGCCTGGCACCACGGTGGCCCGGCATCGCCGCCGCCGGCAAAGGCGGGCGATCCCACCGCCACCACGTGCTCGCCAACCCGCCCGGCAATGCCAGCACCGGCGGTCTCGGTCACGCCTGACGGCAGGTCCAGGGCCAGGCCTCGCTCGCGCGCCGCGGTCGTGATGGCTTCGGCGACAACATGCCCGGAGGCCTGGGACAGCGAAGCGGCGACGCGCAGCACGTCGGGCGCCGGCCATCCGGGCGCGCTCTCGATGGCCGCCAGGCGGGCCCTTCCGCCCGTCAGCGTCCCGGTCTTGTCGAAGAAGAGGATGCTCGCCTGCGACAACCTTTCAAGCGCGCCGCCGCCCTTGACCAGCACGCCGCGCCCGGCGCAACGCGACACCCCGGACACAATCGCCACCGGAACGGCCAGGATCAACGGACAAGGGGTGGCGACCACCAGCACCGCCAGCGCCCGCGCGAGTTCACCACTGGCAAGCCAGGCAAGCCCGGCGACGAGCAGGGTGACAGGCACCAGCCACAGTGCATAACGGTCGGCCAACCGCGCCGCGGGCGGGCGCTCCGCGCGGGCGGTGCGCACCAGCCTGGCGATGCCGGCGAAGGTGCTGTCTGCCGCGGTGGTCGCTGCCACCATCTCGAACGGGGTGCCGGCGTTCAGCACACTGCTGCGCACGGTCTCGCCAGGGAGTCGCTGCCGTGGCAGCGACTCGCCAGTCAGGGCAGATTCGTCCAGCGTCGCCTGGCCCAGCAATGCGCCGTCCACGGGTACGACTTCGCCATGCCGGACCAACAGGCGATCCCCCGGGCTGACCACATCGAGGGAAACCGCGCGCCATTCTCCGTCCTCGAAGCGGTTGGCGGACTGCGGGGCGCGGCTGAGCAGGGCGGACATCTCCCGCTCGGAACGGGCCTGCGCATAGTTCTCAATGGCCCTGCCGCTCTCGATCATCAGGGCCAGTACGGCAGCCGCGAGGAATTCGCCAAGCGCCAGCGCCAGCCCGATCGCCAGCAGCGCCAGGACATCGACGCCCGCTTCCTTCCGGCGCAGCGACCGCACGATGGCGACGATCAGCGCGCCGGCGACGACCAGCGCGCCAACCGCCCAAGCGAGCCTCGCGGCGACCGCTTCGCCGAAGGCAAAAAGCAGCAAGCCAGCGCCCAGCGTGCCGGCCGCGACTGGCAGCAAGCCGAGGTCAAACTTGCGAAACCCGATGTGCATGGCGAACCCGATCCCCTGCGTAACTGGCGCCGGTTGCTGGGATACTCCCGCTGATGCCTTCAGGCGATCGCAGATCCTGCCGCGCTGGCGGCTGCGCAATCCCGGCTGCACGCCGAATCAGGCACTGTGTAATGGTGATGTTAGTCCAACAGGCACCGGGCCGATAATAGCCTCGGCCGCAGGCAGGGCGCGCCAGCCAGCCCTGGAGATAGTCGATGGCTGCAGGGGCCGCGGTTCGCGGCGCCACGGAGATGATTCGGCACGGCGCGGACCCGCAGTGGCTGTCGGCGGTACTGCCGTATTCGCTCACTCCTTGATGCACGCGGCGATTACGGCGCATTTTCGGTTCAAATTGCGCTTTGGCCGGTGTCGCCCTATATATTTTGGGGGCGAGAAGCACTCTCAGACAATCATCGTCCATTCCATGAGCAACCCTTTGGCGCCCGCGGGCAAGGTGCAGCCTTCGTCCGAACGTTCTCACTCCCTTGCCATGGCGATTGGCAGTGTGACGGCCGTTCTCCTCCTCGCGGGGGGATGCTTCTTGATGGCTACCGTCGAATGGTATCGGCAGTTCCTGGCGCCGTTGGTGCTCTTGACGGGCGCGGGCATCGGACTCGCCGTGGGACTTTACTGGAACCGGCTGAGGAAGCTTACAGGGAGTAGTGATATCCAACGCGTGGCGGATAGCGAAGCCCAGTTGGCGGGGATCATCCGATCTTCGATGGAAGCGATCATCACCGTGGACAGTGACCAGCGCGTCGTACTGTTCAATCCCATGGCAGAAACGCTATTCGCCTGGCCGGCCGAACTCGCAATCGGGCGCTCCCTGAGCGACTTCATTCCCCACCGCTTTCGGGCCGCCCATGCAGAGCATGTGCGCCGGTTTGGGATCACGGGCGTTTCGGACCGCGAGATGGGACTCCAACGGGCGCTGTGCGCCATGCGTCGGGACGGAAGCGAGTTCCCTATCGAAGCATCCATTTCACAGATCTCTGTCGGCGAGGCCAAGTTATACACTGTGATGCTGCGCGATATCACCGAACGCGTGCGTGCTGAGGAAGCCCTGCACCGAAGCCTTCAGCTTGTGAAGGAAAGCGAGGCGCGATTGGCGGGAATTATCCGCTCCTCCATGGAAGCGATCATCACCGTGGACAATGAACAACGCGTAGTGCTGTTCAATCCAATGGCGGAGACGCTGTTCGCCTGGCCCGCCGAACTCGCGATTGGCCGCCCCCTCGGCGACTTCATTCCCGAACGCTACCGGGCCGCTCATGAGGAGCACGTGCGTCGGTTTGGGATCACGGGCGTATCGGATCGTCAGATGGGACGTCAACGGGCACTCTACGCTCTGCGTCGTGACGGCACTGAATTCCCTATCGAAGCATCCATCTCGCAAACGGCCCACGAAGGCACGAAGCTATATACCGTGATGCTGCGTGATATCACGGAGCGGGCACGCGCGGAGGCGGCCCTGCGCCGCTCACGGGAAGAACTGCAACAGCTTTCAGATGGGATACTCGCTGCCCGCGAGGAGGAGAGGCGCCGCATTGCACGCGAGCTGCACGATGACCTGGGCCAGCGCCTGAGCGCGCTTAAGATGGACATGGCTATGCTCGGCGCGGACGTCGATGAGGGCCGTGACACAGCAGGACTGCTAGACGAGATTGGTGCCATAAACGGCGTCATCGACAATACTGTTGCCTCGGTCCGACGCATTGCCAGTGACCTACGGCCGGCCTTGCTGGACGAGTTGGGAATGATTCCTGCCATTGAGTGGTTGGCCGATGATTTTGCCAACCGGTACGGATTGGCGGTGAGCGTGGACGGTGCCGAGGCTGACGTCCCCGCGCAGACGGCAATCGCCATGTTCCGCATTGTCCAGGAGGCATTGAGCAATGTCGTCCGGCATGCCGACGCGACCACCGTGCATATTCAGCTCACCCAGTCAGAGGGCCAACTTGTGTTGCGGGTGCAAGACAATGGGGTGGGCTGGGACAAGGTCTCCTCCGCAAGCGGGCCACGCAAATCGCTGGGACTCCTTGGCATCCGGGAGCGGGCACGCCTTCTGGGTGGCAGCTTCACCATCGACAGCACTCCCGGCAAGGGCTTTTGCCTAATCGTGCAAATTCCCCACGAAAGGGTGGCCTGATGCGACATGCCTCATGATTGGGGATGGCATCGCAGTTGTCCGGAATCAAGCCCCCATGTGCCGGGGTAATTCTGGCGATTGTAATTGCGAACGCCGCGACCGGCTTCATTCAGGACGGCAAGGCGGAAAAAAGCCACGGACCGTTTCGGCACCGGCGACGCTACGCCGAATGCTTTGCAGACACTCACTCCATTCTGCTGCTGCAGCGGAACTGCCGTCGCAAGAGCGACGGCCGGACGGCAAGGGGCTGGCAGGTTTGCGGTCTGACGGGATTAGTCCGCACGAGGGCCAAACCTTACGGCTAGACCCATCATCCGCCTGGCGCCATCTTTCCACCCATGCCCGGACCCATCCCCGGCCCCATGCCCGGACCCATGCCCGGACCCATGCCCGGACCCATGCCCGGACCCATGCCCATGCCCGGGCCCATGCCTTGGTCGTTGGCCATCGTCTGCATCATTTCCTGCATGAACGCCATGTGACTACCCGCCATGTCTTGGCACATCTGCATTTGATTTGATGGGGCGTTTCCCTTGGCGACTCTCTTGCCAGGAGCCATACGAGCAGGGCCGCCCATTTTCATCATGTCCTTTTGCATGATGGCCATTGCATCTTGCATGACCTGATGGCGTTCAGCCAAGAGGGCCTGACGCTCCTCCGGCGTTTTGGCACGCGAAAGCCGCTCTCTGATGGCACGCAGGTGGGCAACCTGGGCGTCCAGCTTTGCATCGCTGGAAACTCCGGGAGTTACGACCGGAGCCTTATCTTGCCGCTTTTCAGGATGGTGCTGCTCATGCTCAATGCCGGTAGCCGGCGACGCCGGGAAAGCTGCTGGCGCCCACGCTAGCACGGCGGCCGCAGTGATAAGGGTAGAGAGGCGATGGTTGGTGGACATGGGAGATCCTCCTATGAAAACATGATGGTTCCTAGTCCAAGGTATGCGGCGGTCAGGGATTTGAGTTGATTGGGATCAACGAAGCGATGGGTGTACCGGGTGTTCAGTCCCATCGATGTGCTGGTCTGCGCAGGAGCAATCTGCGCAGACCATTTTGCGGATGCCCTCAGCAGCAATGCTCCGGTTGCCAGGAAACGGTCTGGCCAGGAACAAATCCGGCGGCGGAATACCTGGAAATCGACTATGAGGGCAGCAAGTCAGCGGGAACCGTGTAAAGCGCCACTTCGCCCGTCGGCGCCAGCCCTGCGGCGCATTGTTTGTTCCTCTGCCACGCCTCTATCCAACTGCACTTCGCTGCCAGTGCCGGCGTGCTTACGCCCGTTGCATGCTTGATTTGGCGCGCTCCGCGACCTCGAACACAAGCATGCCAGCCACCATTGCTGCCACAAAGCCAATGGCCTTCGGATAGCCAGCGCCCAGGGCAACCAGCGCGGGACCAGGGCAGAAGCCGGCCAGACCCCAGCCGACGCCGAAGGCGGCGCTGCCCAGTACCAGCCGCAGCGTTACGGCCGTGCTGGCCGGCAGTTGCACAGGCAGCCCCAGGAAGGAGCGTTTGCGGTGTTTGGCGATGAGGAACGCGAGCGAGCCAATGGCAATGGCACCGGCCATCACAAAAGCGAGGGACGGGTCCCAGGTTCCTGCAAGGTCAAGAAAGCCCAGCACCTTGGCCGGGTTGGCCATGCCGGAGACCATCAGGCCAATGCCAAATAGCAGGCCTGCGACGAGTGCAGTCATGGCGGTCATATCAGCCTCCAATCAGGTGCCGTTGCACGAAGACAGTCAGGAATCCCGCCACCATGAAGGTGAGGGTGGCGACCAGCGAGCGGATGGAGCCGCGCGAGATGCCGCACACGCCATGGCCGCTGGTGCAGCCGCTGGCGTAGCGGGTGCCAAGGCCGACCAGGAAGCCGGCGGCCAGGATTTCGCCCCAGCTTGCCTGGATATCCGCAATGGCGGGCTTGCCGAGCAGGCTCGCAATCACAGGAGCGCCAACCAGGCCAGCGAGGAAGGTCAGGCGCCAGGCCATGTCCTTTCGAGGCAGGCTAAGCAGGCCGCCGAAGATGCCGCTGATGCCGGCAATGCGGCCGTTGAACAGCAGCAGCACGGCGGCCGCCGCACCGATGATGAGCCCGCCGACCAGTGACAGGCCGGGCGTGAAGTTAGCGAGGTCAATCAGCATGTCGCCTCCTGATCGGGGTTGGCACAGAACTGTTCATAAAGGACCGCCATGACGGCAAGCGCCTGGGGGCTCGCCACCGAATAGAAGATGTTCTTGCCGTCACGGCGCGTGGCCACCAGGCTGTTCTCGCGCAGCACACCGAGCTGTTGAGACAGCGTCGGCTGCCGGATGCCGAGCTGTTCCTCCAGCTCACCGACAGACAGCTCGCCTTGGGACAGGCGGCACATCAGCAGCAGGCGGTCCGGATTGGCAAGCACCTTGAGCAGGGTACAGGCCTGCGCCGCAGCAGCTTGCATGCTGGCGAGGTCGATGGCGGGGTGGGGCTGGTCCATAGGTCGTTTACATTTTGCTTGTTAATATTATATTGAAAAATAGAATGTGTGTGAATAGAATGTACTGCATCCAAGGAGGCGAGCATGCACCCGACTATCCAGCCGTTCTTCGACCCTGCGACCTGGACTGTGACGTACGTGGTCTTTCAGGAGGGGCGCCCCGAGTGCGCCATCATCGACTCGGTGCTGGACTACGACCCCAAGGCGGGTCGGACATCGACGGCAAGTGCTGATAAGGTTGTTGCGTTTGTGCGCGCGCATGGACTGAGAGTCGAGTGGATTCTCGAGACGCACGCGCATGCCGACCACCTGTCTGCCGCGCCGTACCTGAAGCGACACCTGGGTGGCCAGACAGCAATAGGCCAGAACATCCGCAACGTACAGGGGGTCTTCAAGACGCTCTTTAACCTGGAGCCTGAGTTTCGGCTCGACGGGTCGCAGTTCGACCACCTGTTTGACGACGGAGCGACGTTTGCCATCGGCGGCCTGACCGGCAGGGCGATTCATGTGCCAGGGCATACACCCGCCGACATGGCTTACCAGATTGGGGACGCGGTCTTTGTCGGCGATACGCTGTTCATGCCGGACGTCGGCACGGCTCGCTGCGACTTCCCGGGCGGCGACGCACACGAGTTGTATCGCTCCATCCGCAAGCTGCTGGACCTGCCGAGCAATACACGGCTCTTTATGTGTCACGACTATCCGCCCGAGGGGCGCGGGCCTGCATGGGAAACGACGGTGCGCGCTCAGCGCGAAGGCAATATCCACGTGCATGACGGCGTGAGCGAGGAACAGTTCGTGGCCATGCGCCGGGCGCGCGATGCGACGCTGGCGATGCCCACGCTGCTTCTGCCGTCGGTGCAAGTCAATATACGAGCCGGGGAGTTGCCGCCGCCCGATGCGAATGGCGTTCGCTATCTAAAAATCCCTCTGGACGTCATCTGAGGCAGGTTGTTTTCAATTGTTGTTCCCATTGCGATGGCGACGAACCGGAATGCACTCTCGACGCGGCCACCGAGCGCCGCAGCTGCGCCCAGGCAGAGCGCGCCGATGCCATACCCGAGGTCGCGCCAGAAGCGGTAGATGCCGATGGCGGACGCCCGCCAACTGGGGTGTGCGATGTCGGCTACCGCAGCGCTCAGATTGGGGTGCAACATCGCCATGCCCAGCCCGGTCATCCCTCGGGCTTGTTACGGCTTCGTCATACTTCACCGTAGTGCTGCCAGCGACCCAATTAGCCTCCGCCCCTGCTCAGAACGGACAGCAGGCCTCCAACTTCAATGATGCTGGTCTTCATCTCATCCATCCTCGCAGGTCACAAGTTCGTGCTGCGCTACCGTCTCACTTCGAAATCGCCCCGCTCAGAAGATGTTCCTCTGCATAAGGAAACACAACTTCCGGATTAGGGCGAATCAGCTCAGCGTCCTTGTGCGCATAGTGAAGGCGGGTCAGTAGATCCTTGATGACGCTGAGGCGTGCGACATGCTTGTCGTCGGCGCGCACGACGTTCCATGGCACGATGTCGCTGGTTCGAGCAAACATCTCGTTCCGTGCCTTACTGTATTTCTTCCAAAGCGATACCGCTTGTTCGTCAATGGGGCTGACTTTCCACTGCTTTAGCGGGTCCCGGCGGCGCTCTTCGATGCGCTTCTTCTGTTCGGCCTTGCTGATGTCAAGGTAGTACTTGATAAGACGAATTCCGGAACGCACGAGCATCCGTTCGAACTCTGGGACACTTGCCATGAACTCCTCATGCTCGTCCTTGGTGCAGAAGCCCATCACATGTTCCACACCGGCCCGGTTGTACCAACTGCGATTGAAAAGGGTGAACTCGCCGGCCGCAGGCAGCTCGGCCGCATAGCGGCGGAAGTACCAGGAGCCTCGGTCACGGTCGGATGGCTTCCCCAGTGCGACGACGCGCGTTTCACGCGGACTGAGGTGTTCGACAATGCGCTTGATGGTCCCATCCTTCCCAGACGCATCCCTTCCCTCAAAAATCACCAGAATCCGGTCGCTGCAGGAAATGAAGTGCTTCTGTAGTTTGACCAGCTCGATTTGAAGCAGGTGGAGATTCTCCTCATAGCTGTCATGGGAGAGGGCGCTTGCCTCGGATGGAGCCGTCTTGCTACTTGTCTTCATTTTCATGGTTCACCTCCCTTGAGTCGGGCGCATCGGGTGGGAAAGGGTGGGGCTTTCCAGGTGAAAGCGGGATAACTTTTTCGTTGAGCAACAGCTCCAGCGAAGGTCGGTCTACGACCTCCTGTTCGAGCAGTAGCTTTGCCAGCGCGTCTGGCTTGTGCCGGTTTGCCAGCAATGTTTGCTTCACCCGCTGACTGGCGTCACCCAGAATCGTCCGCACTTCTGCATCAATGATTTGCGCAGTACTCTCGCTGTACTCTTTGCGTTGCCGAGGCATTGGCAGCTTCGAGGTCCTGGACCAGATTGGGGGCTGACCCGAAGCGTGGAGAAGGGGTGGTCTCCCTTTCCCTGGCGCAACATCTCTTCGACCTGTGGCTTGGGGAGCAGAGTCTCAATGCCAGTGGTGACACGAGCTCGTAAAGAGCTGTGGCGCAAGGACTTGGAGTCATATCGCCATTCTTGGTATCAGGTCTCTCCTTGAAGGCTGTTGTGTAACCATGCAAAGAATGCCCCGGCAGCGAAGAACCACACCGCAAACACAAAGGCTGGATAGATGATGGACCACCACGATACTGATTCGCCGGTCTGAAGGCGCCGGAAATCGAGCCCGTGAAAGAGCGCGTTCATGAAATTCATGAAGGGCTCAGGAAGAACCATCCAGACGAGCGTGCATAGAACGTAGAACAGCACGACCGTGGCGGATAGCGTCAAACCAGTCTTGAAGGGTTTCATGGCAGCCTCCGGGTGCAAGGAAGATGACGGTTGAATTCAATGAGGACGCGTCCGCGGAACATCTCGGGCTGAGATATGCGGAATGAACGCTGGTGTCTTTTGGCGATATTCCTCATATGCTTGCCCGAACTCGGCCAGTGCGTCCTGCTCCTCCGACTTGGCCAGCCGAACATACATCCAGACCAGGATGGGGAACATCACCAGAGTGACTATCGTCGGCCACTGCAGCAGGAAGCCGAACATAATCAGGACGAACGCGACATACTGGGGGTGCCTCATGCGCGCATAGAGACCCGTGGTCGCCAGGCGGTGCTGCTGCTGGGCCAGGTACAGAATGCGCCAGGCGGAAGACAGCATGATGAAGCCGCCAAAAATCAAGATGTCGCTGGCGATGTGAAATGGCCCCAGGTGCGGGTTGCCCCTCCAGCCGAAAATCATCTCCGGAAGATGACCGGCATCATGCGAGAGGAAGTTGATTCCCGGGAACTTCGCCGAAAGCCACGGTAGCAGGAGATAGATACTCAGGGGGATGCCATACATCTCTGTAAAGAGCGCCACAATGAACGCGGAGAACGCGCCAAACGAGCGCCAGTCGCGCTGGGTCTTCGGCTTGGTGAAGCTGAAGGCGAAGATGATGAAGACAGCTGAGTTGATAATGACCAGCGACCAGAGACCGTAGCTGGATTGTGTTTCGGGTTGCATCATCGCTCTCCTTTGGCGTTCGTGTCCTTGGTGGCGTCATCCGGTCCGTGACCGTGTCCATGTCCATGTCCACCGTGCATGAAGATGTGCATTAAGGGGCAGGCGGCCAGCAGAAGAAATGGCAGGAACTGAATGACGTGTGCCCGGTGTTCAGTCCATAGGAAGTAGGCAATCACCAGCAGAAAGCCAATCATGACCAGCTTGGACCTGGCCACGGTGCGCAGTGCGTCGCCAGGCCGCTCATGACCGTTGTGGTCGTGGTTCATGTTTTCCTCCTATAAAGCGAACGCCGTACCGCCTGGCAGCAGCCATGGTGCCGATGACGTCGGTGTATGTATCTCGCTTGGTCTTGCTGAAAAACTGTTCGCCGTTCCGCCAAGCAGGAGCCAAGTGAGACTCTGTGATAACCAGTTCATAGACCCTCTCTTCAACCTTTGTCTTGGCGTTCACGCTCAACTGCGTTTCGTATATCGCGCTCGCACTGTCGCGAAAGGCGAAGACTCAACCACACCACAACGACCGGACAGGACAGCAGGAGTAGGCCAACCAGTATGGTGAACGGTGTCAGCCCAAACCGGTAGACAATAGCTGCCGCGAGCAGCATTGCAAAGGCAGCGCAAATCCATGCCACCGGGTGTTTCATCTCGCCTCCAGGCTGGCAATTCTGGAGCCAAGTCGTACACGCTTCAGCAATGCGGAGTTGGCTACCACACTCAATGAGGACAGTGCCATTGCTGCTGCGGCAAAGATGGGGTTCAGGAGTCCAAGTGCGGCGATAGGGATGCCGATGGTGTTGTAGATGAACGCCCAGAAGAGGTTCTGTTTGATTTTGCGCATCGTCGCGCGGGACAGCTCAATGGCGGCAACCACGTCACGCACATCATCGCGAATGAGGATGATGCTCCCAGTTTCCTTCGCGACATCCGAGCCTGAGCCGATGGCAATGCCGATGTCCGCTGCGGCAAGCGCCGGTGCGTCATTGACGCCGTCTCCCACCATGGCCACGACCTCCCCTTGCTTCTGTAATGCGTGAATGGTCTCGACCTTGTCTTCCGGCATCACCTCGGCAATGACATGCTCAATGCCAACCTGCCGGCCGATTGCCTCGGCGGTGCGGCGGTTGTCACCGCTCAGTAGCACAACCTTGATGGCGCGCGCCTTCAATGCCGCGATTGCCTCGCTCGCTTCCGGTTTCACAGTGTCAGCCACGGCCACTACGCCGAGCAATTGTGTGCCGGCGCCGACCAGCATGGCTGTCTTGCCATCGGCCTCGAGCTTCCCGAGTACAGATTCGGCCGATTCGATTGGGATGCCTTGGCGTGCAAAGAGACGCCGGTTGCCCAGCCAGACTTGCTGACCGTCGACGAGGCCCTGAATGCCCATGCCAGACAATGCGCTGATGCTGGCTGCCTTGGGAATGGTGAGCGCGCGATACTGTACGGCGCGCACGATGGCTTCGCCCAAAGGGTGCTCGGACCCGGCTTCCACAGCGGCAGCAAGAGTCAGCAGGTCAGATTTCTCTCGCCCAGAAAGGGGGATGACATCGGTCAAGGTCGGCTCTCCGCGCGTAATCGTCCCGGTCTTGTCAAAGACAACCGCGGTGAGCTTCTCGGCCCGCTCCAGCACTTCACCGCCGCGTATCAGGATGCCGTTGTCCGCGCCCTTGCCGACGCCGACCATCAGCGCTGCTGGCGTGGCGACGCCTAGCGCGCAGGGGCAGGAGATAATCAGAACAGCCACGAATGCGAGCAGTCCCTGCGGAAAATGACCGGCGACGGTCCATCCCACTAATGCCAGCATCGCGACCGAAACAACCGCAGGTACGAAGTAGCCGGTGACCTGGTCCGCCAGTCTCTGAATCTGCGCGGTGCTGGCCTGGGCGTCCTCGACCATCCTGATAATCTGAGCGAGAGCGGTGTCCGCTCCGATTTTTGTGGCCTGGAAGGTGAAGGCGCCACTGCGGTTTAGCGTGCCGCCAATGACAGCGGCACCAGGCTTCTTTTCCACGGGCATCGACTCGCCGGTCAGCATCGATTCATCGACACTGGATTGGCCATCGATAACCTTGCCATCAGTGGGAATCTTCTCGCCGGGGCGTACAACGACCGCTTCGCCCACCATGATGCTTTCAGCCGGGATTTCCACCTCCGTCCCGTCGCGAAGCACGTGAGCGACGGCGGGGCGCAGGTCGAGCAGGCGTCGAACAGCGGCGGAGGATTTCTTCTTGATGATTTCCTCCATGTATTTCCCCAGCAGCACGAAGGCGATAATGACCGCCGACACCTCAAAGTAGACGTCTCGCTCTTCGACCTTGACGGGCAGCCAGGACGGAAAGAACAGCACTACTACGCTGTAGAAGTAGGCGACGGATGTCCCCAGGGCGATGAGGAAGTCCATATTGATATTGCGCGTCCGGATGGCGTTCCATGCGCCCTTGTAGAAGCTCCAGCCGCCAACGAACTGGACCGGCGTGACGAGAAGGAATAGCCACATCCCCCACGTGAACCAAGGCAAGGCGGGAATCGGGGCCCAAGTCACGAGCGTCGCGCCGGCTGCCAGTGCCAGGAAGGCGCCAGCCCGCAGCACCGCCAGCGCGAGCACGCCCGTGAGCGCAATGGTCACGCGCGTCTTCATGGCTTTCAACTCGCTCTCTGGCGACTCGAAGGTCCGAAGGCAGCTCTCGCTGCAGAAGTAGTACTTGCGGTTGCCACGCTCGGCGGAGAGGGCCGTAGCCTTGTCCACCATCATTCCGCAAATAGGGTCCTTGGCGAGTTGCTTGGCGGCGTGGGAAGCAAGCGCGGGCGTCGCCGCAGGGATAGGAGCGACGCCGGGTGGGCTAGGACTGCGGGAGGGCCCAGCCGAGCTACGCCTATCAACGGGGTGAAGAACATATTTCGCCGGGTTGGCTAGGAAAACCTGCTCACAGTGTGGAGAGCAGAACCAGTATCGCTTCTGGTCGAGCTCCGTGCTGGTAGCGGCCTCCCGTGGGGAGATCTCCATGCCACAGACCGGGTCACGCACGAGCTGCTGCGAGGCGGGCGGGCCTGCGGCGGCCGTTGGAGCTGCCTGGGCTTCGGTGAGGCCGTAACTCCCCCCATTAGGGGTGGTGGACTTGGTCGGCATTCCATCCTCTCCTTGGGGCTATTAAGAGGGGCTGCAGCGCATAAATTACATTTTCATTCTGGGTGACCAGTCGATTTGCTTCTTGATTTCAATCAAGCGTTCATGGGTGGTCGGGGGTGCGGTGGGTGCCGATTCAGGAATGAATGTCGAACGCCGCATGACGTATGTGTTTGAAGGCTGGGAAGCCGCTCGGCCAGCCGATGCCGGCGCCGAGGTTGCTTTGCTCCCCATACACCGGGCCTAGAAGACCGCTACCGTGCCATAGACCAGCTCATTGACCAAGGCAGGAAGCTGCGCCAGCTGTAGCGTCGCGAGTTCACGAACTTGCTGCTCCTGGGCGCTCGAGAGGCCGCGCTCGGCCACGACATCAATGGCAAACAGTTGGGGCTGGTCGATGGGGCGTCCAATTCCGGAGAGAAGCCGGACGACGACTTCATCCGCGCCATCCACGCTTGCCTGAATATGAGAGGCTAACCGGTGGGCGAGCACGTTGTAGAGCTTGCCGACATGTGACGCCGGGTTCTTGCCCGCTGCGGCCTCCAGCGACATTGGCCGATAGGGGGTAATCAGGCCATTGACCCGGTTTCCGCGGCCGACCTGGCCGTCATCACCATGCTCAGCACTTAAGCCAGTGACCGTCAGGTAAATCCCGCTTTCGTCGTAAGCATCCCGGCGATCGAGGGTATTGATTGCAATCTCACAGTCGGTGCCGATGTGCTCGGCCAGATACGACCCAATCCGGCCCTTGAGGATGAAGTACTCATCGACGCCTTGGACGCATCGGTCGACAAAGGCCAGCGCAAGAGTGAGACGGTGATGCGCACCCAGCCGACTCCCCATCACCTTGTAATCGAGGCCCGCCGCCTCAAACATTCCCCTGTCGGCACGTGAGCGCAGAAGCTCGGCAATCAACAGCACCGCTCTTTCAAGCGATGAGAGTGGCGCATAGCCGACGCCAAAGGATGTGTCATTGGACAGCGAAAGAGACGCTGCATTGGTCACGCGCCGGAGGTTCGGGGCCGAGGGGCGGAGGATTGGCTCGATCCGGATGTCATTGCCAATATCGCCCAAGGATGTCGCCAGGTACTCACGAATGGCCTGCTCGACAACTAGCTCGGCCTTGGCCGACGGAAGTTCGGTAACAGGGCCGGATACTATCAACCGCGTTGAGCGCAGCACTTTGCCACCGCCGAACTTTGGCGCGCTCATGCCGCCGATGAGTAGCGCCTTGTCCAGATTGAAGTGCTGGACTGCGCCATAGGCTTCGAAGTATGCGCGGCACAAGGCGCGAGCCGCAGCTTCGACAGCCCCATCGCATAGGCTATCGGGATGTCCGATGCCCTTGTGCTCGCACATTTCCGTGTGCTCACCTCGCCATGACGGCCCACGCGAGATAGCAATCGCTATGTTCTCCATGATGGTCATCTCGAGCCCCCTTCACGCCGTCGCCCTGTAGCCATTCTATGTAGCCGCGGTAGGTCAAGTCGCGAAGGTTCGGTTCCCGACTCGGGTTGCCAGGAGTTGTTGACGCGAATCAAGCACGGTTTTTCGCGCTGCCTAGCATCAATGCTGAAAATATGACTTTCGATTGCCAACTAAGTCGCGGCAGGGCCGCTGGTGCACTATTAGGCTCATGTGGCCTGGCATTTGAAGGTTGCGAAAACGCCGAGCGGGTGCAAGCCGTCGGGTGGCCAAGGCGCGCCTGCCGCTGCTGCAAATGGCGATGCTTGGGCATACTGGCCGGTGCTTTCATCGGGCGGGGAGCGCTGAATTCCGTACGGGTTGCCAGCGACCCAAGTTTAGGGTTCGCCACCAGCTGCGTGATTGGTAGCTAGCCTGGTGTTTTCATTAGGGCTGCTGCTGGTAGTGCCCGGCGCCAAGCTATTCACTGCCAACAACCTATTAGTGATGGCCTGGGCCGACCGGCGAATCAGCAGCTACGAGCTGCTGCGCAATTTTGGGGTTGTGAGCTTGACCAACTTTGCCGAAGCGGCTGGACTCGCATTGCTGGTTGGTTGCCAGGGTATCCGGTGCTGAACAACGGACTAGTGGCTGAGCGCTTGGAGCGCATTGCCGTTGCCAATTGCGCCCCAAGCCCCCAGCCGTTCATTGGTGTGCGCATCCGTACAGATGCTAGTTACACCCTGGAACTGTCAATGGTGCTGCCGCCGGGGATGGATCCGTGGCCACCCGCTGCAAGGGCTGATCGGCTTTCAGTCTTTGCCCCGACAATCGCTCTATCTCCGGCGCCTGCCTCGGTCAGCTGGTCGATCAATGCGACCTTGATCTCGGTCGGCACTAACGCCTTCTCGTTCTGGAGGCCATCGCGTGGACCGACTTCCACGATCTTGACTTTGTCTGGTTGCATTGCCGGAAACCTCCCCACGATATCAGGCTTCAAACGCCAGGAGCTGCGACCCTTCAGCCACTTGCTCGCCAACCCCATAGAGCACTTCACTGACGACACCATCCACCGGTGCGCTGATGGTGTGCTCCATCTTCATGGCCTCCATCACCAGCAGCGGGGCCCCGCGCGTCACGATGCTGCCCGCCTCGACCATCACGGCAATGACCTTGCCGGGCATCGGCGCGGTCAGCTTGCCGTCTTCGCTTTCAGCCTCGCCAGCGTGCGCCAGTGGATCGAGCCAGGTCAGGCTTACGTGACCACCGGCATGGAAGGCATGAAACACCTCGCCGTCGGCATGCACTTGGCCGTGCGCGTGGCGCGTACCGAGGTCGACGCGGATCTCATCTCCCTGGCAGTTGCAGGCGAAGGACACAACCTGGTTCGCGTAGATCAGCGTGCTGCCGCGTGCATCGGTATTCAGCGTCACCTCCAGCACCTGCTCGCCATAGCCGAAGCGCAGCGTGCGCGACACGCCGCCGTTCAGCCGCCACGCGCCGCCATGGGTCCACGGCGAATGCTGGTCGGCGGCGTCGACGCGGCGCTCGCGCGTCTCGCGGTCGAGCAGCGCCGCCACCGCCAGCGCAATGACTTCCAGGCCGACCGGGGCGGCGGGCGGGAACAGCGTGGCTTCGTTGCGCTCGATCAGGCCGGTATCGAGATCGGCGGTGCGGAACGCCTGCGACGACACCAGCCGTTGCAGGAAGGCCACGTTGGTCGACAGCCCCACCACGTGATACGACGCCAGCGCCTGGCGCATGCGCGCCAGCGCCTCGTCGCGGTCCTTGCCCCAGACGATCAGCTTGGCGATCATCGGGTCGTAGAAGGGGCTGATGGTGTCGCCTTCGCGCACGCCGGCGTCGATGCGGATGCCGGCCGGGCCATGCACATCACCACCGCGCATGAACTGCACCGCCGGCGGCGTGCGCAGGTAGCGCAGCGTGCCGGTGGACGGCAGGAACTGTTTGTCGGGGTTCTCGGCGTAGATGCGTGCTTCCAGCGCATGGCCGTCGATGCGCAGCTGCTCCTGCGTGAGCGGCAGCGCTTCGCCGGCGGCGACGCGCAGCTGCCATTCGACCAGGTCCTGCCCGGTGATCATCTCGGTAACGGGGTGCTCCACCTGCAGGCGCGTGTTCATCTCCATGAAGTAGAACGAGCCGTCCTGGTTGGCGATGAACTCGACCGTGCCGGCGCCGACATAGCCCACCGCCTTGGCCGCGGCCACCGCCGCTTCGCCCATGGCGCGGCGACGCGCCTCGGTCATGCCCGGCGCGGGGGCTTCTTCCAGCACCTTCTGGTGGCGGCGCTGCACCGAGCAGTCGCGCTCGAACAGGTAGACGCAGTTGCCGTGGGTATCGGCAAACACCTGGATCTCGATATGGCGGGGGCGCGTCAGGTACTTCTCCACCAGTACCTTGTCATCGCCAAAGCTGGCGCTGGCCTCGCGCTTGACCGAGGCCAGCGCGGCCTCGAAGGCGTCGCCCGACTCGACCACGCGCATGCCCTTGCCGCCGCCGCCTGCGCTGGCCTTGAGCAGCACCGGGTAGCCGATGCGGTCGGCCTCGCGGCGCAGCAGCGCCGGACCCTGGTCCTCGCCGTGGTAGCCGGGCACCAGCGGCACCGCGGCCTTCTCCATCAATTGCTTGGCCGCGCTCTTGCTGCCCATCGCGTGGATGGCGGACGCCGGCGGGCCGATGAAGACCAGCCCCGCCGCGGCGCAGGCCTCGGCAAAGGCCTCGTTCTCGGACAGGAAGCCGTAGCCGGGGTGGATGGCCTGGGCGCCGGCCTCCTTCGCCATCTCGATGATGTGGTCCGCGCGCAGGTAGCTGTCGCGCGCGGCCGCGCCGCCGATATGCACGGCCTCGTCGCAGAAGGCGACGTGGCGCGCGTCGGCGTCGGCATCCGAGTACACCGCGACGGTGCGGATGCCGAGCCGGCGGCAGGTGGCGGCCACGCGGCAGGCGATTTCCCCGCGGTTGGCGATCAGGATCTTGTTGAACATCGGTCTTCCTTGTCGTGATTACATGCGGAACACGCCGAACTTCATGTCCTCGATCGGCGCATTCAGGCTCGCGGACAGTCCCAGGCCCAGCACGGTGCGGGTCTGCGCGGGATCGATCACGCCGTCGTCCCACAGGCGCGCACTGGCGTAGTACGGATGGCCCTGGTGCTCGTACTGGTCGCGGATCGGCTGCTTGAACGCCTCTTCCTCTTGCGCGCTCCACTTGCCGCCCTTGCCCTCGATGCCGTCGCGGCGCACCGTGGCCAGCACGCTGGCGGCCTGCTCGCCGCCCATCACCGAGATGCGCGCGTTCGGCCACATCCACAGGAAGCGCGGCGAATAGGCGCGCCCGCACATGCCGTAGTTGCCGGCGCCGAACGAGCCGCCGATGATCACCGTGAATTTGGGTACCTGCGCGGTGGCCACCGCGGTCACCATCTTGGCGCCGTTGCGCGCGATGCCTTCGTTCTCGTACTTGCGCCCGACCATGAAGCCAGTGATGTTCTGCAGGAACACCAGCGGGATCTTGCGCTGGCAGCACAGCTCGATGAAGTGCGCGCCCTTCAGTGCGGACTCGGAGAACAGGATGCCGTTGTTGGCGACGATGCCGACGGGGTAGCCCCAGATGCGCGCGAAGCCGCACACCAGCGTGGTGCCGTAGCGCGCCTTGAACTCGTCGAACTCGGAGCCGTCGACCAGGCGCGCGATCACCTCGCGCACGTCGTAGGGCTTGCGCGTGTCGGTCGGGATCACGCCGTACAGTTCTTGCACCGGGTAGAGCGGTTCGACCGGCTCGTGCAGGCGGATCTGGTCCGGCTTGCGGCGGTTCAGGTGCTGCACGATATTGCGCGCCAGGCTCAGCGCATGATGGTCGTTCTGCGCAAAGTAGTCGGCCACGCCCGACAGGCGCGTATGCACGTCGGCGCCGCCCAGGTCTTCGGCGCTGACCTCCTCGCCGGTGGCGGCCTTCACCAGCGGCGGGCCGCCCAGGAAGATGGTGCCCTGGTTCTTGACGATGATGGACTCGTCGCTCATCGCCGGCACGTAGGCGCCGCCGGCGGTGCACGAGCCCATCACCACCGCGATCTGCGGGATGCCCTGCTTGGACAGGTTGGCCTGGTTGTAGAAGATGCGGCCGAAGTGGTCGCGGTCGGGGAACACGTCGTCCTGGTTGGGCAGGTTGGCGCCGCCGGAATCGACCAGGTAGATGCAGGGCAGGTTGTTCTGCTCGGCGATCTCCTGCGCGCGCACATGCTTCTTGACCGTCATCGGGTAGTAGGTGCCGCCCTTGACGGTGGCGTCATTGCAGACGATCACGCACTCCTGCCCGGCCACGCGGCCGATGCCGGTGATGATGCCGGCGCCAGGCGCGGCATCGTCGTACATTTCGTACGCAGCAAGCTGCGACAGCTCCAGGAACGGGGTGCCCGGATCCAGCAGTTGCTGCACGCGGTCGCGCGGCAGCAGCTTGCCGCGCGACAGGTGCTTGTCGCGCGCGTCCTTGCCGCCGCCTTCGGCGAGCTTCGCGATCCTGGCCTCCAGGTCGGCTACCAGGGCCTGCATGGCTTCGGCGTTGGCCTTGAAGGACTCGGAGCGGGCGTTCAGTTTGGTTTCGATGATTGGCATATCGTGCTTCTGGGTGTGCCGCGAGATGGTGCTGTCGGTCGGCAGATGGCGAAGGTAGGCGCGCTTACATGGTTTCCGCGAACAGCTCGCGGCCGATCAGCATGCGGCGGATCTCCGAGGTGCCGGCGCCGATCTCGTACAGCTTGGCATCGCGCCACAGGCGGCCGGCCGGGTATTCGTTGATATAGCCGTTGCCGCCCAGGATCTGCACGGTCTCGCCCGCCATCCAGGTGGCCTTCTCGGCGGTGTACAGGATCACCGCGGCGCAGTCCTTGCGCACCTGGCGCACGTGGCCGCTGCCCAGCGCGTCCAGGTTCTTGCCGACCGTATACAGATAGCTGCGCGCGGCCTGCAGCGTGGTGTACATATCGGCCACCTTGCCCTGGATCAGCTGGAATTCGCCGATGCTCTGGCCGAACTGCTTGCGGTCGTGGATATACGGCGTGACCACGTCCATGCACGCCTGCATGATCCCGACCGGGCCGCCGGACAGCACCGCGCGCTCGTAGTCCAGCCCGCTCATCAGCACCTTGGCGCCGCCGTTCTCGGCGCCAAGGATGTTCTCGACCGGCACTTCCACGTCCTGGAATACCAGTTCGCCGGTGTGCGAGCCGCGCATGCCCAGCTTGTCCAGCTTCTGCGCCACCGAGAAGCCCTTCATGCCCTTTTCGACGATAAAGGCAGTCATGCCGCGCGCGCCCAGCTCAGGCTCGGTCTTGGCATAGACCACCAGCACGTCGCAGTCCGGGCCGTTGGTGATCCACATCTTGGTGCCGTTGAGCACGTAGCGGTCGCCCTTGAACTCGGCGCGCAGCTTCATGCTGACCACGTCGGAGCCGGCATTGGGCTCGCTCATGGCCAGCGCGCCGATCCATTCGCCCGAGACCAGCTTGGGCAGGTACTTCGCCTTCTGCGCCGGCGTGCCGTTGCGGTGGATCTGGTTCACGCACAGGTTGGAATGCGCGCCGTACGACAGGCCGACCGACGCCGAGGCGCGGCTGATTTCTTCCATCGCGATCATGTGCGCCAGGTAGCCCATGTTGGCACCGCCGTATTCCTCGGCCACGGTGATGCCCAGCACGCCCAGGTCGCCCATCTTCTTCCAGGCGTCCATCGGGAACTGGTCGGTGCGGTCAATCTCGGCGGCGCGCGGGGCCAGTTCGGCCTGAGCCCAGGCGCGCACGGAATCGCGCAGCATTTCGATGTCTTCGCCGAGGTCGAACTTGAGGCCGGGGAGGGTGTTCATAGCGGTGTTGTCTCTGGTGTTGTCTGTGGGAGCGGGGGGATTGGCTGGCGCCGTGCACCGGCGCCAGCGCGTCAGGCCATCCTGGATTCGCTGAGTTTCAGGTCCTGCGTCATGCGCTCGCGCATCACGAATTTCTGTACCTTGCCGGTGATGGTCATGGGCATCTCGTCGACAAAGCGGATGTAGCGCGGGATCTTGTAGTGCGCGATCTGGTCGCGGCAGAAATCGCGGATCTCGTCCTCCGTGGCGCTCGCGCCGGGCTTGAGCACGATCCACGCGCAGACCTCCTCGCCGTACTTCTGGTCGGGAACGCCGAACACCTGGACCGCCTGGACCTTCGGATGGCGGAACAGGAACTCCTCGATCTCGCGCGGGTAGATGTTCTCGCCGCCACGAATCAGCATGTCCTTCACGCGGCCGACGATATTGCAGTAGCCTTCCGCGTCGATGGTGGCGAGGTCGCCGGTGTGCATCCAGCCGTCGCGAATGGCTTCGGCGGTACGCGCCTCGTCATCCCAGTAGCCCAGCATCACCGAATAGCCGCGGGTACACAGCTCGCCGGTTTCTCCTACGGGAACCGTGGCACCTGTCGCATCCACGATCCTGACTTCGAGGTGCGGCTGGATGCGGCCCACCGTGGTCGTGCGCTTGTCCAGCGGATCGGTGGTGCTGCTCTGGAAGGAGACCGGGCTAGTTTCCGTCATGCCGTAGGCAATCGTCACCTCGGACATATGCATCTGCGACACCACGCGCTTCATGGTTTCGATCGGGCAGGGTGACCCCGCCATGATGCCGGTGCGCAGGGAAGAGAAGTCGTAGCTCGCGAAGTTCGGGTGATCGAGCTGGGCAATGAACATGGTCGGCACGCCATGCAATGCCGTGCAGCGTTCTTCGCTGACTGCCTGCATGGTGGCTTCCGGCTCGAAGGCCTGGCCGGGGAACACCATTGCCGCGCCGGAGGACACGCAGGCCAGCACCGCCAGGACCATGCCGAAGCAGTGATAGAAGGGCACCGGGATGCAGAGCTTGTCCTGCTCGGAGAAACGCATCGCCATGGCAATGAAGCGTGCGTTGTTGACGATATTGCGATGGGTCAGCGTGGCGCCCTTGGGCGCACCGGTAGTGCCGCTGGTGAACTGCACGTTGATCGGGTCATGGCGGTCCAGCTGTGCCGTGATGGCATCCAGCGTCGACCGAGCCACGCCTGTGCCGCGCGCAATCACGTCGGCATAGCGGAGCATCCCGGGTGTATGGTCGTCGCCCATGCGGATGACGCAGCGCAGTGCCGGCAGCCGCGCCGCCTGCAGTTCGCCCGGCGCGCAGGTGGCCAGTTCGGGGGCGAGTACCTGGAGCATCTCCAGGTACCGTGAGGTCTTGAAGGCTTCCGCCGCGACGATCGCCTTGACGCCCACCTTGTTCAGCGCGTACTCCAGCTCGGACAGGCGGTAGGCGGGATTGATGTTCACCAGCACCAGCCCCAGCCGCGCCGTGGCGAACTGGGTGACCAGCCACTCGACCCGGTTGGGGGACCAGATGCCGACTCGGTCGCCTCTGGCCAGCCCCAGCGTGTGCAGGCCTGCCGCCAGTGCGTCCACGGCATCGGAGAATTCGCGCCAGTTCCAGCGCACCCCTTGCTCGCGAAAGGCAACGGCTTTCCGCTCGGGATAGCGAGCCACCGTTTGCGCCAGCAACTCCGGCACGGTCTGTTCCGACAGCGGAATGGTGGTGTCCCCTCTCACATGCGAAAGCCCGCCAATCGGCAGGATGGTGGGAGAGGACTCGGCCTGCATCGTCATACTTGTCTCCAAAGCCCGGTTGTGGTTCGTCACGTTGGATATTTGTGAGTGTTACTCAATAAACAGCGTATCGATGGATTCTGGGGTGGCGTCTCCGGGTTTTCCCGAATATTTGCGGCGCGGTTGCTTATTTTTGGCTATTCCTTCGAGGCTCGCCTGACACCCGTTGGTGCGATGATCGAAAAATACATCGTGCCAATCGAAATGGCAACCTAAAATTGAGTAAAGCTCAAGTCAGGGCTGAGCCGGCCCTATAATCTCGCCTTCGGGCAAGCAAGGACTCAATCAAGATGGAAGACGTCACATCGCCCCGCCGTGTGCCGGCGGGCGCCAAGGCGGAACAACGCATCCGGGACATCCTGCGCGTCAGCCGCGAGGTATTCGCCGAGCTCGGCTATGAGCGGACCACGACCACCGAGATCGCCCAGCGCCTGGGCATCTCCGAGGGCACGGTGTTCACCTACTTCCATGGCAAGCGCGAGCTATGCGCACGCGTGATCGAGGACTGGTATGACGAGATCATCAGCACCGTGGAACAAGGCATGCCGCACGGGCAAAGCACAAAGGTGCAGCTGGAGTTCTATGTCAGGACACACCTGAGGTTGTTCCTGATCCAGGGGACGGGCTTGTGTGCGCTGGTGTTGTCGGAGGGGCGTGCAAAAGGGCCGGGGTTGGGAGAGGTGTTCGTACCGCTGCAGCGCCGCTATACGGCACCGTTGATGGACTTGCTGGCGCGGGCGCGGGACAACGGCGAGATCCGGGATGACCTGCCGTTGAGCCTGCTGCGCTCGGCAATCCTCGGCCCGATGGAGCACATCCTGTGGGACGCGATCGCCCGGCAGCGGCAAGTGGATATCGAGAAGACGGCCAGGGATATGGTGGCGTTGTTGTGGCCCGCCTTGCTGCCTGTAGACGTCGAGGTGGAGAAATTGCGCGCATTCTATGGAGAAGTCGGCGCAGCATTGAGAAGGGCGGGCAACGGTTGACGTGCGGCGCGCCTTGAAGCGCCGGTCCACTAATCCACTGATCTAGTTCTTGCGAGGGACCCTTGCCGGATTCATGCGCCGCCATACGCGATCGCCTGCTGGCGGCCCTGCACGTCTTCGAATAGGCCTTAATCTACCAGGGCGAACGCCCGTCGATTTCCATTGATGGCAGCCCCAGCAGCGCGCGCGCCTGGGCCACTGTCGCCACGGGGCGCCCATATTCCTCGCACAAGGCCGCTACCTGGCTGACCAGCGCGGCGTTGGAGGGCGCCAGTGTCTGCTTGTCAAGCCGCACATTGTCTTCCAGGCCGGTGCGGCAATGGCCGCCCAGTTCGAGCGACCAGCGCGCCATCGTCAGCTGGTCCCGGCCGATGCCAGCGCCGGTCCAGGTCGCATCGGGTGCCAGGCGCCGCAAGGTGTGCACGTAGAAGGCAAGCACCTCGCGATCGACCGGCATCGCATTCTTGATCCCCATCACGAACTGGATATGCAGTGCGCCGTCGATCTTGCCGGCCTGTTGCATGGCCACCGCCTGGAAGATCATCGACAGGTCGAAGGCCTCTATCTCGGGCTTGATGGCGTAGGCCTTCATTTCCGCGGCGAGCCAGTCCACCAGGTCTGGCGGATTGTCATAGACGCGAGTGGGGAAATTGACCGAGCCGGTGGCAAGCGACGCCATGTCCGGGCGCAGCGACAGCATCCCCCCTCGCTCCCTTCCCGCGCCTGAGCGGCCGCCGGTGGAGACCTGCGTGATGATGCCCGGCGCATGCTTGCGGATGCCCTCCAGCACGCGGGCAAAGCGGTCGGGCTCGGAGGAGGGCGTCTCGTCGTCATTGCGCACGTGCAGGTGGACGAGCGTGGCGCCCGCCTCGAAGGCGGCCTGGGTGGATTCGACCTGCTCGCTGACAGTGATCGGCACGGCAGGGTTGTCACGCTTGCGCGGCAGCGAGCCGGTGATGGCGACGGAGATGATGCAGGGCTGGGTCATGTCGGCTCCGGTAAGGATGTATGGCATCACGCCTGTGACAGGAAGTGGATCACCGCGTGCGAAAACGCCTCGGGCAACTCCCAGTTGGACAAATGCGCGGCGTTGAGCGCGAGGTATTCGGCGCCGGCAATGCCTTGCGCCAGCTCGCGGCCCTGTTCCGGCGTGGTGGCGGCATCCTGCACGCCCGCGATCACCAGCACGCGCGAGCGGATGCCTGGCAGCAGGCCGCGCAGGTCGGCGTCGCGCACGGCGGCGCAGTTGGCGATATAGCCATCGGCATCCGTGGATGCGAGCATGGCGAGCACGGGCGCGATGTGCGCCGGATCGCCGGCCAGCGCCGCCGGCGTGAACCAGCGGGCCAGCACGCCCCCGGCGATTGCCGCCATGCCCTCGTTGCTGACGCGCTCGATGCGCGTGTTCCAGCCGGACGCCGGGCCGATCAGCGCCGCGGTATTGGCCAGCACGAAGCGGCCGAAGCGTTCGGGATGGTGGCGTGCCAGCCAGATGCCGGTCATGCCGCCCATCGACAGGCCGCAGAAGTGGGCGTGCTCGACACCGGCATGGTCCATCACCGCCAGCACGTCGGCCCCGAGCTCGGCCATGCCGAACGGCGCTGCCGGCACGCCGGAGGCGCCATGGCCGCGCGTGTCGTAGCGCAGCACGCGGAAGCGCTCCAGCAGCGCCGGCATCTGCGGGTCCCACATCGACAGGGTGGTGCCCAGCGAGTTGGACAGGGCCAGCACCGGCGCGCCGGCCGGACCGTTAAGTTCATAGTGAAGGCGAAGCCCGTCGCGGGTGGCAAAGCGCATGACGTGGGCTCCCTCAGCGGATCGATGAAGGATGCGGCGCCAGCGGCGTGACGGCGATCTTCATGTACGGGAACAGCGGCAGCCCCGACAGCAGCGTGTGCAGCGCCTCGTTGGACTCGACGTCGAACACGCTGTAGTTGGCATACTCGCCCACCACGCGATAGAGCTGCTGCCACTTGCCCTGGCGCTGCAGGTCCTGCGCATAGGCTTTCTCGCGCGCCTTGATGTCCTCCGCCTGCGCGGCGGGCATGTCGTGCGGCAGGCTTACGTCCATTCGTACCAGATACAGCATTGGTGTCTCCTCGCTTCGATTCTGATGGGGTCTGATGGCAGGGAATCAGGCGCGGTCGCGCCGGTAGTGGGCGAGCTTGTCCTCGTCCAGCGCCATGCCCAGGCCGGGGCCCTGCGGCAGGTGCAACGCGAAGTCGCGGTAGACGGGGCGCTCGGCCACGATGTCGTCCTTCAGCAGCAGCGGGCCGAACAGTTCGGTGCCCCACGCCAGTTGCGGCAGGGTCGCAAAGCCGTGGGCGGCGGCAATGGTGCCGATGCTGCCTTCGAGCATGGTGCCGCCATACAGCGCGATGCCGGCCGCATCGCCCACCGCGGCCGTGCGCAGCATGCCGAAGATGCCGCCCGACTTGGCGATCTTCAGGGCGAACACGTCGGCGCCGCCGATGCGGGCCAGTTCCATCGCGTCCTCGGGCCCGCACACCGCTTCGTCGGCCATGATGGGCACCACGAAACGCGCCGCCAGGCGCGCCAGCGCGGCGCGTTGCTCGCGTGGCGTGGGCTGCTCGATCAGGTCGATGCCGGCGGTCTCCAGCATGGCAATGCCGGTGGCGGCATCCGCTTCGTTCCAGGCCTGGTTGACGTCCACCGTGACACGCGCGCGCTCGCCCAGCGCGCGCTTGATCGCGGAAACGTGTGCGACGTCCTCGCGCACGCTGCGCCGGCCGATCTTGAGCTTGAAGGTATCGTGGCGGCGCTCGGCGAGCAGGCGCACGGCCTCGTCGATGTCCCGCGCGGTGTCGCCGCTGGCGAGCGTCCACAGCACCGGCAGGGTGTCGCGCACGGCGCCGCCCAGCAGTGTCGCCAGCGGCACGCCGAGACGCTTGCCCTGCGCGTCCAGCAGTGCGGTCTCGAGCGCCGACTTGGCGAAGCGGTTACCGCGTGCGACCTTGCCGAGGCGCGCCATGGCGCCATGCACATTGGCCGCATCCTGGCCCAGCAGCGCCGGTGCAAGGTAGCTGTCGATGGTCAGCTTGATGCCCTCGGGGCTCTCGTCGCCGTAGGAAAGTCCACCGATGGTGGTCGCCTCGCCGAGGCCTTCGATGCCGTCGGCACAGCGCAGGCGGACGATCACCAGCGTCTGCCGCTGCATGGTCGCCATGGCGAGCTGGTGCGGCCGGATGGTCGGAAGATCGACCAGGATGGCCTCGATGGACTCGATGGCCGTGATGCTTTGCTGCGTCGCCACTTTCATACCTTCCTGATGCAGTTGAACGTTGCACCGGAGTATGGAGGGCTATTTTTGGGGTGTCCAAGACCGTTGGCGTCTGATTTCATACCTACAGAGTATGAACCGCCCGTTGCGCCCTATTCCTTCGGCGGCGGCAGGTAGGCCATGCCCTCATCCTCGTAGAGCTGGTAGATCATGTCCCGCAGCGAGCGCAGGTCGGCCGACTCGTCCAGCATGCGCGTGCTCATGATAATGGGCGACACCAGCTTGGGATCGTCCAGTTCCTTGTAGGTCACGTCGCCCCGCTTGAGCCCGTAGACGCTGCTCGGGACCACCGAGATGCCTTCGCCCATCGCCACCAGCCCGAGCGCGATCTGCAGCTCGCGCACCTCGTGCAGGCGGCGCGGCTTCAGGGCGCGGTCGTGGAAGGCGGCCAGCACCTGGTCGGCAAAGCTCGGGCGCGGCGCCTTGGGGAAGATGATGAGCGGCTCGCCGACCAGGTCGTGCAGCGCGAGCTCGGGCTTGGCGTCAGCCAGCGGATGGCCGACCGGCAGCGCCACGATCATGCGCTCCTCACGCAGCACCACGCGCCGCACCGACGGGTCTTCGTGGCGAATGCGCCCGAAGCCCACATCGATGCGCCCCTCCTTGAGCGCCTTGATCTGGTCCATGGTCGACATCTCGTGCAGGCTCAGTTCGAGATCGGCGTGCATCTGCCGGAAGCGCCGGATGATCCGCGGCAGCATCCCATACAACGTGGAGCCGACAAAGCCGACCGACATCTTGTGCTCGATCTTGCCGACCCGCTTGGTCATCGCCTGCAGTTCCGCGGTCTGGGCCAGCAGTTGCAGCGCGTGGGTATAGAAGAAGCGCCCGGTGTCGGTCAGTTTCAGCGGGCGCGAGTGGCGCTCGAACAGTTGCACACCCAGGTCGTCCTCCAGTTGCTGGATCTGGCGCGACAGCGGCGGCTGTGCGATATGCAGCCGCTCGGCCGCCCGGGTGAAGTTGCGTTCCTCTGCCACCGCCACGAAGTAACGCAGGTGCCGCAATTCCAAGACTATACCTCCTGAGTATCGATGGGATACTAAATCAGTGTTGGACTGCCAAAACTGCCGTTGACTATGCTCCATCCGTGCCCGGAAGACAAGCTCGATACCTGCAAAGCATGAACCGGGACCCAACCACAACTATGGAGACCCCCATGACTCACTCGGAAATCGACGCCCTGGTCCACAGCTTTATCGTCGCCACCGGCACGCAAGGCACCCCCGACCCGCGCGTGCAGCAGGTGGTAGTCCGCCTGACCGCGGACCTGTTCAAGGCGATCGAGGACCTCGACCTGAGCGCCAGCGATGTCTGGAAGGGCATCGAGTACTTCGCCGAGGCGGGCGCCACCCAGGAGTTGGGCCTGCTCGCCGCCGGCCTGGGGCTGGAGCGATTCCTCGACGTCCGCGCCGACGAGGCCGAAGCCCGCGCCGGCCTGACCGGCGGCACGCCGCGCACCATCGAAGGCCCGCTCTACGTGGCCGGCGCCCCGGAAAGCACCGGCTTTGCCCGGCTCGATGATGGTAGCGACGACGGCAAGGGCGAGGTCCTGTTCATGCACGGCACGGTGTACGGCGCCGACGGCAAGCCGCTGCCCGGCGCCAGGGTCGAGGTGTGGCATGCCAACCTGATGGGCAACTACTCGTTCTTCGACAAGACCCAGTCGCACTTCAACCTGCGCCGCACCATCGTCACCGATGCAAACGGCCGCTACCAGTTCCGCAGCAACGTGCCCAACGGCTACGGCTGCCCGCCGCAAGGCACCACCCAGCGCCTGCTGGACCAGCTTGCGCGCCACGGCCGGCGCCCGGCCCACATCCACTTCTTCGTGTCGGCGGACGGCCACCGCAAGCTGACCACGCAGATCAACATCGACGGCGACGAATACCTGTGGGACGACTTCGCCTTCGCCAGCCGCGAGGGGCTGGTGCCGGCGGTGACCCGCGTCACCGAAGCCGCCGCGCTCGACAAACACGGCGTGGACAAGCCGTTCGCCTCGATCGACTTCGATTTCCGGCTGCTGCCGGAGCAGGCCGGCGCCCCCGCCGCCGAGGTGGAGCGCCAGCGCGCCGCCGCCTGATTTTCCGCAATGCCGCCCGCCGCGCGGGCCGGCAGATCCAGTCCGGGCGGCAGCGCCATGCGCAGCGCCGCCCCGGCGACAAGACATCGGCAGGAGACAACTCCATGATCCCCATCTATCCGGAGGGCAAGGCCCCCGTTCGCCCCGGCGCAAAGCGCCTCGACCTGGATACCTTCCTGGTGGAAGACAAGGCAAGCGGCGACTACCGGCTGCACCGCGCGGCCTTCACTGACGAAGAGCTGTTCGAACTCGAGATGAAGCACATCTTCGAGGGCAACTGGATCTACCTGGCGCACGAAAGCCAGATCCCGAACAACAACGACTACTACACCACCCATATCGGCCGCCAGCCGGTGGTGATCGCGCGCAATCGCCAGGGCGAACTGAACGCCTTCATCAACGCGTGCAGCCACCGCGGCGCCATGCTGTGCCGCCACAAGCGCGGCAACAAAGCCACCTACACCTGCCCGTTCCACGGCTGGACCTTCAACAACAGCGGCAAGCTGCTGAAGGTGAAGGATCCCGAGAACGCCGGCTACCCTGACTGCTTCAACAAGGAAGGCTCGCACGACCTGAAGAAGGTGGCGCGCTTCGAGAACTACCGCGGCTTCCTGTTCGGCAGCCTGAACGCTGACGTGCCGCCGCTGAAGGATTTCCTGGGTGAAGCGGCGCGCGTCATCGACATGATCGTCGACCAGTCGGCCGACGGGCTCGAGGTGCTGCGCGGCTCGTCCACCTACACGTTCGAGGGCAACTGGAAGCTGCAGGCCGAGAACGGCGCCGATGGCTACCACGTGTCGGCGGTGCACTGGAACTACGCCGCAACCACCAGCCAGCGCAAGCAGAAGAACGCGCAGGAAGACAAGATCCGCGCCATGGACGCCGGCAAGTGGGGCCAGCAGGGCGGCGGCTTCTACGCCTTCGAGCATGGCCACATGCTGCTGTGGACGCGCTGGGCCAACCCGGAGGACCGCCCCAACTTCAGCCGCCGCGAGGAATTCGCCGAGCGTTGCGGCGCCGAGACCGCGGACTGGATGATCCAGAACTCTCGCAACCTGTGCCTTTATCCCAACGTCTACCTGATGGACCAGTTCGGCTCGCAGATCCGCCTGCTGCGTCCGCTGGCCGTCGACAAGACCGAGGTCACCATCTACTGCATCGCGCCGAAGGGAGAATCCGACGAGGCGCGCGCGCGCCGCATCCGCCAGTACGAGGACTTCTTCAACGTCAGCGGCATGGCCACCCCCGACGACCTCGAGGAGTTCCGCGCTTGCCAGCAGGGCTACGCCGGGCAGGCACTGGCCTGGAACGACATGTGCCGCGGCGCGAAGCACTGGATCGACGGTGCCGACGAGGCCGCGCAGCGCATCGGACTCAAGCCCGTGATGAGCGGGGTGCGCACCGAGGACGAGGGCCTCTACACGGTGCAGCACCGCTACTGGCTGGACGTGATGAAGAAGGCCGTGGCAGAGCAATCCGCCGAAGCCGCGAATGAAGCCACCGACACCACCGACGCCGCCGCAGGGAGCGCAGCATGAGCACCGCCGACATCACCCTCGACCAACCGGTCGACCTGGCCGCCATCCAGTCCTTCCTGTACCGCGAGGCACGGCTGCTGGATGACGAAGAGTGGGACGCATGGCTTGCGTGCTACCACCCCGACGCAAAGTTCTGGATGCCCTGCTGGGATGACGACGGCAAGCTGATCACCGACCCGCAGCGCGAGATCTCGCTGATCTATTACCCGACCCGCCAGGGCCTGGAGGATCGCGTGTTCCGCATCAAGACCGAGCGCTCCAGCGCCACCATTCCGGACACGCGCACCAGCCACAACCTGAGCAACGTGGAAGTGCTCGGGGTGGCGGGCGACACCTGCACCGTGCGTTTCAACTGGCACACGCTGAGCCATCGCTACCAGACCACCTACAGCTACTTCGGCATGTCGCGCTACACGCTCGACCTCTCCGGCGCGCAGCCGCGCATCCTGGACAAGTATGTCGTGCTCAAGAACGACTACATCAACCAGGTCATCGACATCTATCACATCTGATCCAGGCTGGAGGAACGCGCCATGGAACACACCATCGCCCTGCAATTCGAGGACGGCGTCACCAGGTTCATCACCTGCGGCGAGAACGAGACCCTGTCCGATGCCGCCTACCGGCAGCAGATCAATATCCCGCTGGACTGCCGTGATGGCGCCTGCGGCACCTGCCGCGGGCTGTGCGAGTCGGGCAGCTATGACCTGCCCGAATCCAGCTATATCGAAGATGCGCTGACCGCGGAGGAAGCTGGCCGGGGCTACGTGCTGGCCTGCCAGACGCGCCCGCGTTCGGACTGCGTGATTCGCGTGCCCGCCTCGTCGGCCGCGTGCAAGACCGGCGTCACCACCTACCAGGGGACGCTGGCCGAGCTGGAACAGCTCTCCGATTCGACCATCGGCTTTTCCATCGACCTGGACGAGGCCGCCGGCCTGGACTTCCTGCCCGGCCAGTATGTCAATGTCGAGATCCCGGGCACCGGGCAGACGCGCTCCTATTCCTTCAGCTCCGCGCCCGGCAGCGCGCGCACCGGCTTCGTGGTGCGCAACGTGCCGGAAGGCCGGATGAGCACCTGGCTGACCAGCCAGGCCAAGTCCGGCGAGCGCGTGGCGTTCTCGGGTCCGTACGGCAGCTTCTACCTGCGCGCGGTGACACGGCCGGTGCTGTTCCTGGCCGGCGGCACCGGCATCGCCCCGTTCCTGTCGATGCTCGATGTGCTGGCCGCCAGTGGCTGTGCGCAGCCGGTGCGCATGGTCTACGGGGTCACCAACGACATCGACCTGGTGGCGCTGTCACGCATCGATACGGCCCAGGGTGCCTTGGCCGGCTTCGAATACCGTACCTGCGTCGCCGACGCTGCCAGTAACCACCCACGCAAGGGCTATGTCACAGCCCATGTGGAGCCGGAATGGCTCAACGGCGGCGATGTCGACATCTACCTGTGTGGCCCCGTGGCGATGGTGGAGGCCGTGCGCGGCTGGCTGCAGCAGAGCGGCATCACGCCCGCCGGCTTCTACTATGAGAAGTTCTCGGCCAGCAACGCGGCATGAGCGAGGAGCACGACAACATGAGAACTGCTACACGCTTTGCCGGCAAAGCCATGATCGTGACCGGAGCCGCGCAAGGCATCGGCCGCGGCGTCGCACAGGCCGCCGCCGCCGAGGGCGCCTCGGTGGTGCTGGTCGACCGATCGGCGCTGGTCGATGAAGTCGCGGCGCAGATCGTTGCTGCGGGCGGGCAGGCCATCGCAGTGCACGCCGACCTGGAGCGCTATGCCGGCGCCACGCAGATGGCGCAGGCGGCCGAAGCAGCCTTCGGCCGCATCGACATCCTCGTCAACAACGTGGGCGGCACGATCTGGGCCAAGCCCTTCCAGGCCTATGAGGAGGACCAGATCGAAGCCGAGATCCGGCGCTCGCTGTTCCCCACGCTGTGGTGCTGCCGCGCGGTGCTGCCCGGCATGGTCGCGCGCCGGCAGGGCGTCATCGTCAACGTGTCGTCGATTGCCACGCGCAGCATCCACCGCGTGCCCTACGCGGCGGCCAAGGGCGGCGTCAACGCACTGACGGCCAGCCTCGCCTTCGAGCATGCGCACGAAGGCGTGCGCGTCAACGCCGTGGCCACCGGCGGCACCGAGGCGCCGCCGCGCAGGATTCCGCGCAACATGGCAGCGCAGAGCGAGCAGGAGGCCATCTGGTACCAGGCCATTGTCGACCAGACCAGGGCCTCGAGCCTGATGCACCGCTATGGCACGATCGACGAGCAGGTCCATGCCATCCTGTTTCTCGCCTCGGACGAGGCTTCGTACATTACCGGCACGGTCTTGCCAGTTGGCGGCGGGGATCAGGGCTGATGAGCCAGCGTCTGGGTGGAATCGATTGGAGCGCAGTCCGACCGCCGAGGGACTGCAGCGTGTTGCATTGTTCGGCTTACAGCCTTCATTGGCAGATAGGAGTCAGATCATGACCAAGCCCTCGATCATTCTGGCGCACGGTTTCTGGGGAGGTGCCGCGCATTGGGGAAAAGTCATCGTTGAACTGGCGCGAAAGGGGTATACGAACGTCCGCGCCGTTGAAATGCCGCTGACATCGCTTGCTGACGATGTCGAGCGTACCCGCAAGATGATTGCCCAGCAGAAGGGGCCGGTCCTCCTGGTGGGGCATTCGTACGGTGGTGCGGTGATTACCCAGGCGGGTGACCAGCCCAATGTGGTGGGGCTTGTGTATATCGCGGCGTTTGCGCCAGATGCGGGGGAGAGCCCCGGTGGCATTACGCATCAGCATCTTCCGGTTGCGGCGCCCAATCTCGAACCCGACAGCGACGGCTACTTGTGGCTCAAATCCGATAAGTTCCATGAGAGCTTCTGCCAGGATCTTTCGCCCGACGACGCGCTGGTGATGGCGGTGACGCAGAAGGCGCCGCTTGCAAGCACCTTCGGCGACGTCATCACGACGCCGGCCTGGAAAAAGAAGCCGTCCTGGTACCAGATTTCCAGCGAAGACAGAATGATCGCCCCCGAAAACCAACTGAAGATGTCGGCCCGGCTCAATCCCCGGAAGGTCGTGACTCTGGCGGCAAGCCATGCTTCGCTGGCTTCGAAGCCAGCCGAGGTTGCAGCGTTGATCGACGAAGCCGCGACGGAGTCGGTCAGGGGATAGCGCCCTGAACGCCCCGCCGGACCAGTGCGCCGAACAGCGGAAAGCTGCACGGTCAAGGGGGAGCCCCCCGGCTACAGCATCGCTGAATGCAAGTGATGCGGATTATCGAGCGTTTCCGCGATGATCCGCAGCGACTCCTCGATCTCATCGCGCTCGCCCGGGCCGCCCAGGCAGACACGGATCGCATCGGGTGGGTTGCCGTCGGTCGAGAAGGCGGCGGCCGATACCGCGCCGATGCCGCGCGAGCGCAAGTGCAGCGCCAGTTCCGACGGGCTCCACGCTGAAGCCGCCGGGATCGGCAGCCACAGGTGAAAGCCCTCCGGGTCCGCGTCATAGGCCAGGCCCTCGAGCACATGGCGCGCAATCAACTGCCGCGCCGCGCTTTCGGCGCGGATGGCCTTGAGCATGTCGTCCACCGTTCCGTCCTTGATCCAGGATGTAGCGAGCAATGTGTTGATGGGGCTCGCCATCACCGTCGTTGCCCGCAGGGTGCCAGCCAGGCGCTGCGCCTGCCGGGCGGTGGGGGCGTGCAGGAACGCTATGCGCAGCCCGGCGCCCAGGCATTTGGACAGGCCGGTGACGTAATACGTGAGTTCCGGGGCGAGCGCGGCAAACGTCTGTGGTGCCCGCAGCGGCAGCATGCCGTAGGCATCATCCTCGATGATCGGCACGCTGTAGCGCAGCGCGACTTCGGCGAGCTGCTCGCGGCGTGCCTGCGGCATGGTGCGCGTGCTCGGGTTCTGGATGGTCGGATTGCAATAGAGCGCCGCCGGCTTCTGTGTCTTGCACATGGCTTCGAAGGCGTGGGCGAACGGGCCATCCTCGTCGCCGGGCAGCGCCTGTAGCTGGATATTGAGCTGCGCGGCGATGGCCTTGATGCCGGGGTAGGCCAGCGCGTCGGCACAGATGGTCTGCGCCGGCCGTGCGAGCTGCGACAGCAGTGCAACCAGCGCGCTGTGGATGCCGGGCGTGACCAGCACGGTGTCCGCGCTGCATGCCGGCACCCAGCGGCGCAGCCATTTCGCAGCAACCGAGCGATCGGCCGGGGTTCCGCCGAAGTCCTGGTAGCGCAGCAGCGTGTAGGGATCGGCAGCCTCCAGCAGTTGCGCCATGGCGGAACGAAGCCGCGCTGTCATCGCGGGCGGCTCCGGCGGCATGTTCATGGACATCTCCGCACCCGTGCCGCCGCGCAGCGGCATCGCGGGCGCACGTCCGCGCACGTAGGTGCCACTTCCTGTCTTGGTGTCGATCAATCCCCGCTTCCTCGCTTCACTGTAGCCGCGCGCCACGGTGGTGTAGTTCAGTTGCAGCGCTTCGGCCAGGTCGCGCAGCGGCGGCAGCCGGTCGCGCGCGCGCAACTGGCCGTCGGCCAGTGCCTCCTCGATCAGGTCCGGAATCAGTAAATAGGCCGGCTTGGCACTGCCGGCGATACGTTTTACCCAATGGCTGGTCAGGTTGGACACCGTGGTCTCCCGCTGCGCGATGCGATGGCATTCAGTGCCCTGAGGGTAGCACCCGAATGATCGCTTACCAAGCCGCATAAGCGATTGCATCAGAAGTTCTCAATGATGGTGCGATATCAGCGCGGATGCACCACGCGTGCGCACCAGGCGGCTGGTTCCCGTTCAAAAATGTGCATTGTGGCGAAGCCGTCATGGCGTGCGCTGTGCGCCTTTGGTGGCATCCATGGCCAAAGCCGTTGCGATCATTGGGCCGATCATTTGGTCGGCTTCGGCTTGATTGGAGATTGATCGCATGACTGCGGGCATTGCGTGGCACATCGGTTGCGGATGTTGGCGTGTTCGGCCTGGCGCCGAACGGTCGATCGGCAAGGGATCGGTCGGCCGCACTGCCCCATCAACGCAACGGAGAGAAGCATGCCTGCTGTCAGCAAACCGGCCCACAAGAAGGGCGATTTCCTGGTCGACTATGAAGAGAAGGTATTCGAGGACGTAAAGGCCGAAGCCGGCGAGAAGGCGCTGGTGACCTTCCACACCGTCGCCTTCGAAGGCTCGATCGGCTTCGTCAACATGCTGCAGGCCACGCGCCTGCTGCGCAAGGGCTTCGAGACCTCGATCCTGCTGTACGGCCCCGGCGTGAACCTTGGCGTTCAGCGCGGCTTCCCGACGCTTGGCGACGAGGCATTCCCCGGGCATATGAACTTCAACAAGCAGCTCACCAAGTTCATGGACGAGGGCGGCAAGGTCTACGCCTGCCGCTTCGCCCTGCAGGCCCTGTACGGCCACGGCGAGGCCTCGCTGATCGAGGGCATCCGCCCGATCAATCCGCTCGATGTGCTCGACCTTAAGCTGCTGCACCGCAAGGAGAACGCGCTGATCATCGATACCTGGACGGTCTGAGCAAAAGGGCAGGTGCCACCATGTCACAGAAACGCATTGTGCGCGCGGCCGCGGTCCAGATCGCGCCCGACCTCGAGAGCGGCGCAGGCACGCTGGCCAAGGTCTGCGAGGCGATCGACGAGGCCGCCGGGAAAGGCGTGCAGCTGATCGTCTTCCCGGAGACCTTCGTGCCGTACTACCCGTACTTCTCCTTCGTACGGCCGCCGGTGCACTCCGGCAGCGACCACATGCGGCTGTACGAGCAGGCCGTGGTGGTGCCCGGCCCGGTCACCGATGCCGTCGCCGGGCGCGCACGCCGGCACGGCATGGTCGTGGTGCTCGGCGTGAACGAGCGCGACCACGGCAGCCTGTACAACACGCAGCTTATCTTCGACACCGAGGGCAACCTCGCGGTCAAGCGCCGCAAGATCACGCCCACCTTCCACGAACGGATGATCTGGGGGCAGGGCGATGCGGCCGGCCTGAAGGTCGCGGACACCGCGATCGGCCGCGTCGGCGCGCTGGCGTGCTGGGAGCACTACAACCCGCTGGCCCGCTATGCGCTGATGACCCAGCACGAGGAAATCCACTGCAGCCAGTTCCCGGGCTCGCTGGTCGGGCCGATCTTTGCCGAGCAGATCGAAGTCACGATCCGGCATCACGCGCTGGAATCCGGCTGCTTCGTGGTCAACGCCACCGGCTGGCTGACCGAAGCGCAGATCGCCTCCGTGACCACCGATCCGGCGCTGCAGAAGGCGCTGCGCGGCGGCTGCAACACTGCAATCATCTCGCCGGAGGGCCAGCACCTGGCGCCGCCGTTGCGCGAGGGCGAGGGCATGGTCATTGCCGACCTCGACATGTCGCTCATCACCAAGCGCAAGCGAATGATGGATTCGGTGGGCCACTACGCGCGCCCGGAACTGCTAAGCCTTGCCATCAATGAGCGGCCGGCGGCGACGGCAGTGCCGATGGCAGGCGCCTTCTCCAACTTCCATGGGAGTATCCGCGATGACATCCAGCGCGAGCGTGCCGGCTTCGAGCCGGCAATTGATGACTGAACTGCAGTCCGTCGGGCTGCGCCTGGAAGACCCGAATGCCGGCGCGGCCAGCCGGCGCGGCGGGGCGGGTCCGTCCGATCACAAGGCGGTCACCATCGACGGCGTGACCATCATGGTGCCGGTGCATACCAGTACCGCGTGGCACTCGCCGTTCGTGGCGCAGGCGCCCGACGGAACGGGGCGCAGCGCGCTGATGCGCGGCACCATCCCGATTGCCAGCATCAGCTTTCCGAAGGCGCCGCGTTTCCATGCGCTGCAGACCCTGGAGGGCATCCCGTACTCGCATATCGCCACGCTGCATGGCGCCGATGTGCTGGCCACCACGGTGCTGCAGACTTGCATCCGCTACGAGAGCCGCAAAAAGACCTGCAAGTTCTGCTCGATCGGCCAGTCGCTGGCGGCGGGCCGCACGATCGCGCGCAAGACGCCGGAGCAACTGGCCGAAGTGGCGCGCGCCGCAGTGCTGCTCGACGGCGTCAGGCATATGGTGCTGACCACCGGCACGCCGCCGACGCCGGACCGGGGCGCGGCTATTCTTTGCGAGAGCTCCTTCGCCATCAAGGCCGCGGTCGACCTGCCGATCCAGGCGCAGTGCGAGCCGCCCGACGACGACCGCTGGTTTGAGCGCATGAAGGCCGCCGGCATCGACACGCTCGGCATGCACCTCGAGGTCGTCACGCCGGCGCTGCGCGAGCGCATCATGCCGGACAAGGCGGCGGTGCCTCCGAGCCGCTACATGGAAGCCTTCAAGGCCGCCGTTGCGGTGTTCGGCAGGGGGCAGGTCAGCACGTACATCCTCGCGGGACTCGGCGACACCGCGGAAGCCATCCTGTCGATCTCGCGCGAGCTGATCGAGCTCGGGGTGTATCCGTTCGTGGTGCCTTTCGTGCCGATCTCCGGCACGCCGCTGGAGGACCACCCGGCACCCTCGCCGGCCTTCATGCAGTCGATCCTGCAGCCGCTCGGCGCCATGCTGCGTGCCGCCGGCATGCGCTCGTCCGACATCAAGGCAGGTTGCGGCAAGTGCGGCGCGTGCTCGTCACTGGCCACCTACGAGCGCGAGGCGGCACTGGTGACCGACGGAGCGACAGCATGAAAAGCGATCTCTGCGTCGAGGTGCCGGGCATCCCGATGTTCCGCATCCGCTGGGCGGAGCACACCTGGGAGGCGGAGCAGGCCTATCGCCTGCGCCAGGCCGTGTTCTGCGAGGAGCAGGGCATCTTCGCGGGCGACGACCGGGACGCGGTGGACGGCGTGGCGCAACTGCTGGTGGCGGTGCGCTTCGAGCAGGAATTGCCCCGCCATCCCGGCACCGTGGTCGGCACGGTTCGCATCCATGAAAGCGAGCCGGGCGTGTGGTTCGGCTCGCGGCTTGCGGTGGATGCGGCATACCGAAGCCAGGGCAAGATCGGTGCGACGCTGATCCGCCTGGCGGTGAGCAGCGCCCACGCGATCGGCTGCCGGCGCTTCCTTGCGCACGTGCAGAGCCAGAACGTGCCCTTGTTCAGGCGCTTGCATTGGCACGTCCTGGCAGAGGAGACGCTGCTCGGGCGGCCTCACCACCTGATGCAGGCAGACCTGAACCATTACCCACCTTGTCATACGCCGCACGCGGGCCTGATTGCGGAAGGCAGGGCCGTGCGATGAGCCTCGACGACCTCGTACACACCTTGCGCAGCAGCCGGGGTTTTGCGCATAAGACTGATATCCCGGCCATGCTGTCGCCACTCGGCGCCGCGGCCACCGGACGCAACGCGGCCATGGCTGTCGATGTCGGCGACGACTGCGCGGCATGGCGGGATGGCGACGGCTACCTGCTGTTCGCCATTGAAGGACTGGTCAGTGATTTCATCCGCACGATGCCGTGGTTCGCCGGCTACAGCGCGGTCATGGTCAACATCAGCGATATCTATGCGATGGGCGGCAGGCCGACGGCCGTGGTCGATGCGCTATGGAGCCATGGCGCCGCCGACGCCGCTGAAGTGCTCAAGGGCATGGCAGCGGCGTCTGCCGCTTATGGCGTGCCGATCGTCGGCGGTCACAGCAACGCGCGCAGCGAGGAAAGCCAGCTTGCCGTGGCGATCGTTGGCCGGGCGCGCAAGCTGCTGTCGAGTTTCGCGGCGCGTCCCGGGCAGCGCCTGTTGATGGCGGTGGACCTGCGCGGCGCGTTCGCGGAGCCGTACCCGTTCTGGAACGCATCGACGGGCGCGCCGGGCGAACGACTGCGCGCGGATCTCGAACTCTTGCCGGTGCTGGCCGAAGACGGCCTTTGCACCGCGGCCAAGGACATCAGCATGGCGGGTGCGCTCGGCACCGCGCTGATGCTGCTCGAATGCTCCGGGGTGGGCGCCAGCATCGCGCTGGAGCGCATTCCGCGGCCCGATGGCGTGCCGCTGGAGCGATGGCTGACGGCATTCCCCAGCTATGGCTTCCTGCTGGCTGTCGATGACGACGATGCGCAGGCGGTCGAACGACGCTTCCTCGATCGCGGCATTGCCTGCGCCCAGATCGGCGCCATCGACAATTCCCGTGTCGCCACGCTCACGCACGCCGGCGAACGGGCCACGTTGTGGGACTTCCGCGAGGCGGGGTTCATCCTGCCGACGCGCCTGGCCACGCCGATTGATTCCCCAACCTGAGACCTGCCATGCCAGTTACCTATTTCCGCATCCGCTGGCCTGACCAGACCGAGATGGCCTGCTATTCCCCATCCTCGATCGTCACGGAGCACTTTGCCGAAGGGGCGGCGTATCCGCTGGACGAGTTCGTCGAGCGCGCGCGTACCGCGCTGGGCGCCGCTTCCGAGCGGGTGCGTGCCAGGTATGGCTACGCCTGCTCGTCCGCGATGGACCAGCTCCGCATCCTGGAAATCGCCGCGCAGCGGTTCCGGGGCCAGGACGGCGCCACCGTCCGGTTTCTCGGCTTTGGCAGCTAGCCGTTCTTCAAATTCCTCGCCTTAAAGGATCCAACATGTCCAACGTCATCTACACCAATCCGGACCAGGCCGCAGAACCCAGGCACTACGGCGTCATCATTGTCGGCGGCGGCCAGGCCGGACTATCGATGAGCTACTTCCTGAAGCAGGCCGGCATCGATCATCTCATCATCGAGAAGCACACCGTCACGCATACCTGGCGCACGCAACGCTGGGATGCGTTCTGCCTGGTGACGCCGAACTGGCAATGCGCGCTGCCGGGCTATCCCTACCAGGGTGATGATCCGCACGGCTTCATGAAGAAGGATGAGATCACGGCCTATCTCGATGGCTTTATCCGGACGGTCGGCGCACCGGTGCTCGAGCACACCGAGGTACGGCAAGTGAAGGCGCGCGCTCAGGGGGGATTTGCCGTGGTGACGAGCCAGGGTGCATTCACCGCAGACCAGGTGGTGGTGGCCTCGGGCGGTTATCACACGCCGATCGTGCCGCGCATGGCCGAGCGCCTGCCGGCGTCGGTCCGGCAACTGCAATCGTCCGAATACAGGAATCCCGAGTCGCTGCCCGAGGGTGCGGTGCTCGTGGTTGGCTCGGGCCAGTCGGGCGCGCAGATTGCGGAAGACCTGCACCTGGCCGGCCGCAAGGTGTACCTGGCCGTCGGCGAGGCGCCGCGCTGCGCGCGCTTCTATCGCGGGCGGGACGTCGTGGACTGGCTCGCGGACATGAAATACTACGACCTGCCGGTCACCGAGCATCCGCTGCGCGAGGGCGTTCGCGACAACACCAATCACTATGTCACCGGCCGCGACGGCGGGCGCGATATCGACCTGCGCAGGTTTGCCACTGAGGGCATGGAGCTCTACGGCTTGCTCGACGACTACCTCGAAGGCCAACTGCGTTTTGCGCCGGACCTGCGTCGCAACCTGGACGATGCCGATGCGACTTACAACCGCATCAACGCGAGCATCGACAAGTTCATCGCGGAGCGAGGTATCGAGGCGTCGCCGCCGAGCGTCTATGAGCCCGTGTGGACGCCGCCGGCCGAGCGCACCGAACTCGATCCCCAGGCAGCCGGCATTGGTTCGATCATCTGGTGCATCGGCTTCCGGCCGGATTTCAGCTGGCTCGAAGTGCCGGTGTTCAACGGCCGCGGCTATCCGGGCCACGAACGTGGCGTGACCGCACACGCCGGCCTGTACTTTCTTGGCCTGCCCTGGCTGCACACGTGGGGATCGGGGCGATTCTCCGGCATCGCGCGCGACGCCGAGTACCTGGCCGCCCTGGTCGCCGCAGGCCGGGCCGACACCGCGCTGGCCGCCTGACATGGAAGCCGTCGTCTCGCGCCATGTGGCCGGCATGCCCCAGTTGGCATACACCGGCCTGTCAGAGAACTGGCTGCTGAAGACCTGCGGCGACCTGCACTGGCGCCTGCTGGCCGCCGGCGCCGGCCTGGGGGTGCCGGACTTCCGCGATGCCGAGGGCAATCCGGTGTATGCGGCGTTCACCGCGATCCGCGTGCGCGATGCCGCGCCGCAAACGGTCGGCGAGCACGCCGGGTTCAGCATCGGTTCGCACATCGTGCCAGCGGGTGGCGTGAAGCACCTCAGCGAACATGCGGTCGACATGCATGGGGACTGCCGCGCCAGCGTGACGATGCTGTCCACCTTCATCCGCCGCACGCGTGAGCGGGACAACCGCTCGGTCGTGCGCACCATGCCGACCGTGGCCGCGCAGTGGGCCGGCGCCGGCCCGTCGGCACAGGCGGCGGAACTGTCGCTGCTGGCGCGGCGATTTCGCTGCGGCGATTGGGGTACGCATCTCGGGCTCGATCAGGCCCGGCATCGCGTCTGCCACGCCGCCGAGTACCTGCCGTGCCCCTGCAACGACTTCAATGGCGCCGACCTGCTGTACTTCGCCAGCTTCCAGGCCATGGTCGATCGCGCGGAATGGCAATGGCGCCGCGACGCGGATCCGCCCACGGTGTTCGCGCGGGACCTGTTCTTCCATGGCAACGTCAATGTCGGCGAGTCGCTGGAGCTGATCTTCTCCGCGCTGCGCGAGGACGAGGAAGGATTGACGCACTGGTGTGAGATCCGGCGCAGCCGCGACGGCGAGAAGATCGCAGATGTGGTCACGCAGAAGCGGTGGAGGCAACGATGAACGCGAAACGGGATGACCCGGCAGGCGCCCTTGAGCTGAAGCCGGTCTACGGGTCCGGCGACCTGACTGGTCTTGGCCACCTGGGCGGCATGCCCGGCGAGGCCCCGTTCGTTCGTGGCCCCTATCCCTCCATGTACCGCGGCAGGCCATGGACCATCCGCCAGTACGGGGGATACGGCGACGCCGTGACGTCGAACCTCGCCTATCGCGAGGCCCTGAAGCAGGGCGCGCAGGGCTTGTCGGTGGCCTTCGACCTGCCGACCCATCGCGGCTATGATTCCGACGATCCACTGGCGCAGGCCGATGTCGGCATGGCCGGCGTGGCCATCGACTCGGTCGACGATATGCGGCGCCTGTTCGATGGCATTGCGCTGGACCGTGTGTCGGTATCGATGACCATGAGTGGTGCGGTGCTGCCAGTACTGGCAGCGTTCCTGGTCGCGGCCGAGGAATCGGGCGTCCCGTTCGAACAGCTGCGCGGCACCATCCAGAACGACATCCTCAAGGAGTTCATGGTCCGGAACACCTGGATCCATGCGCCGCAGCCGTCGCTGCGCATCGCCACCGACGTGGTCGAATGGCTGGCCGCGCATGCGCCGAAGTTCAACGGCATGTCGATCTCGGGCTATCACTTCCAGGAAGCAGGCGCCGATCCGGTGCTGGAACTGGCACTGACACTGGCCAATGCCAGGACCTATGTCGGCCTGCTGCGAGAGCGCGGCCTTGATGTCGATGCATTCTGCGGCGGACTGAGCTTCTTCTTCGGCGTCGGCAAGCCATTCTTCGTCGAGATCGCCAAGCTGCGCGCCGCGCGGCTCCTGTGGCACGACATCGTGTGCGAGCTGGGCGGCACCAGCGCGCGCGCCACCGCCATGCGCATGCATTGCCAGACTTCGGGCTGGACCCTCGCCGCGCAGCAGCCGCTCAACAATGTCGCGCGCACCACGATCGAGGCGATGGCCGCGATCTTCGGTGGTACGCAGTCGCTGCATACCAACGGCTTTGACGAGGCATTGGCTTTGCCGGGCGCGCAGGCCTCGCGGCTGGCCCGCGATACGCAGCTGATCCTCCAGCATGAGTTTGGCCTGTGCGACGTGGCGGACCCGTGGGCGGGCTCCTACCTGATCGAGTCGCTGACCGGCCGCATGGTGACGGAGGTTCGCGCGGTGCAGGCGCACATCGACGCTGAGGGTGGCATCCTGGCAGCCCTCGAATCCGGCTGGGTGCAGCGGCGCATCCACCAGGCCGCGCTGCGGACGCAGGCTCGGCTCGATGCGCAGGAAGAGGTCGTGGTGGGTGTCAACCGCTACCAGGAGCCCGACGACAATGGCCAGGAATGCCTGGAGATCGACGGTACCCAGGTGCGCGTGCAACAGGCACGCCGCCTGGACGCGCTGCGCAGCCGCCGCGATGACGCCGCGGCCAGGCATGCGCTGGCGGCGCTGACCGGGGCCGCCAGGCACGGCGGCCGCAACCTGCTAGCCTGTGCGATCGATGCCATGCGTTGCCGCGCCACGGTCGGGGAATGTACCCGGGCCCTGCTCCAGGTCTGGCCGCGCCATACTGTCCGGGCGTCCTACGACGTTGCGCTGTACGGCACGGCTCGCGCTGGCAACACGGAATGGCTGGCGGCCTGCGAGTGCGTCAGTGCGCTGCGCGAGCGGCTCGGCCGCGCGCCCCGGATCCTCGTGGCCAAGCTGGGCCAGGACGGCCACGACCGCGGTGCGAAAGCGGTGGCGGCCGGGCTTGCGGATGCCGGGTTCGCGGTCGAACTGACACCGCTGTTTCAGTCCGCCGAGGCGGTTGCGTCTTCTGCTTGCGATGGCGACTTCGATGCCATCGGCATCTCCACGCTGGGCGGCGCGCATCTGGATCTGCTGCCGGCGCTGCTACACGCCTTGCGGCAGCGTGCGCTCGAAGTGCCGGTCTTCGTCGGCGGCATTGTTCCGGCAGACCACAGGCGCTTGCTGCGCCAGTGCGGCGTGCAGGGGATTTTCGGACCGGGCACGCCGGTGGAGATCATCGTGAGCACCATCGTGGCTGCGCTCACGTTGTCGAGGATGCCTACGGCGTAAGCGTGACGTCCTCGATCGCCACGTCGCCCACCAGCATGTAGCCGGGCGCATGCGTGATACACAGCGGCAGCAGCGCCTGCACGGCCGCGGCCAGAGGCGTGCCGCCTGGATGGCGATGCTTCCGCTTGCTGAGATGTCCGACAACCGGGTCGCGACCTTCCCGCGTTTCGTATTTGCACCAGAACCTTCGCCCTACCGCGTGGCGAACGCCAGCCGCGGTGGCGCTTCTGGCACCGCGCAACGAACGCGCCGGTCGCGCTCCGGCAGTGTCAGCTGGGTACGTGGCGGCGCGGCTCGCCGCACGCCGAGGATTTCGGCTACATTGGCTTGCGGGCGGAGCAGCGGCCGCAGCAGCGAGGCGGGGCCTGTGAGCAGCGGCGTCACGCCCGGGCCGTGCCCGCTGACCGTGCTGTCGCCGTGTACCACGACGCCGATGGTCACGCGGTCATTGGCGTAGCGCGGCCCCCGCCGCGTATCGGCGCCGATGATCGCCACCATGTCGCCGAAGCGCAGGCTGCCCAGACGGTAGCGCTCACGTGCCTGCCGGTCCGACAGCTGGATATCGTAATCCCCGCGCCATGCATTGTTCTTTCCCAGCCCGGAGCCCATGACGCGCGCCGGCACCAGATGCGTGACCGGCGCATGGAGCTGGCCATCGCGCTCCAGCAGGCCCCATCGCGCCAGCAGGCGCGGCGAGCAGTTGAGGACTTCGATTCGGGGGTAGTCGCGGAGTCGTAATCCCAGTCCATGCGAAAGAACCTGGATGCGGTCGCCGATGCAAAGGCGCACCAGCACCTCCGTGGGAAAGTCCACCAGCACGTGGTTGACGCCGCCGTGCTTGCCCGTCACCACACCAGTCCGGCCCGCGCACGCTCCGTTGACCACACGGGCCGGATTGCCGACGCAGGCATAGGTCAGCAGGGCGCTGTTGGGTCCGTCGCGTGGGCCGACGATCTCGCGCCCGTTGTTGTGCAGGGCGACCCCCGGCTCGATATGGTCGCCCGCCAACCCGACGCAAGGATCGCCGATGCGCCTATTGACCACGATGCCGCCGGTACCCGGCAGGACGCGCGGCACGCCGTCGTAGCCAATGCGGTAGGGCGAGGCGCGCCCCACGGGATGCGCGATCTGCCCAAGGACGGACACCGCCACGAGTTCGTCGGCATTGATTCGGGGAACGGGGCGTGCACCGTCGCGGCCGGCCGGACGGGACAGGGCTTGCTGGACGAGCGGAATCGGGCGGGACATGGGTGCCATCTCCTATCGCATCCTGCGCACCACGGTGGCGGCGATCTGCGGCTGTCCCGGCGCGCGCCGGTTCTCGGCCGCGACGGCGTCGTAGACGGTGTGCGCGATATGGTGCAGCTCCGCATCGGTCACGCGTCCGCTGACCTGATAGAACAGGCGCACGCGCTGCGGCAGCCCGGGCACGGCGCTGGTCCGGGACTGGCGCATATGGCGCCGCACCTGGTCCACGTCGCGCACCACCTGTCGCGCAAGATGGCTCAGGCGTAGCCGTCCGTTGGCGTCGCGGTAATCGGTTGCGTGTAGCAGCTTGCTTTCGAGGCCTGCCGGCAGGCGCTTGGGGGCAGCCGGCATCGGCGTGAGATCGAGCACCGAGCCGCCCCTGCGCGGGCCGATGCGGAGCTGGTTGCGCACATCGAAGCCGCGCAGGCACAGGCGTTCGACCAGGATCTGCTCGGCGCAACGGCCACGCAGGTTATTGATGACGATGAGCGCCGGACGCTGCCCGCGCGGCCGGGCCTCGGCGGCGGCCAGATCACGGCATGCCAGATGCCGGGCGCGCGAGGCCGGCAGGCATTCGTTGCGGCCGACGGCAGGGTCGGCATCCCCGGCGCGTCCGCGCTCACGCGTCCAGTGCCGAACGGCATCGTCAAGCATGGCGTCGACGAACTGGTCGATTGCTGCGCTCATGCTTCGGCTCCTTGCGGGGCCGGTGTGCCGATCGCCGGAGTGGGGCAAAGGGGATACCACCAGGCGGTGGCTTGCTGCCAGGGGTCGGCATGATGGCCGGTCCCGACCAGCGGGCCATCGACGCAAGCATGGTGCGGCGACGACGCCATTACATGCAGCGCGGCCAGCCTGGGCAGGCGTTCGGCGAGCCCGGCCACTCCTGCCGCTGCCAGTGCGTCGCGCAGCAGCGAGCGCTCGGCGCCGAACAGGGATTCGGAAGGCAGCGGGTCCAGATGCCGCACGTCGACGCCGCTTCGCCACAGGGCATGCACCGGCCACGGTGCGCCGTCACCATCAAGCGTGGTCAGCACGATGGCGGCATCGAGCGTGGCGGAGAGTGCGAGCGTGTCGAGGGCGATGGCGAGCGGATCCCACCAGGGGGAGGGCATTGGGCCGAGCGCCGGCCTTGCCCCCTCGCAGCGGCGCAGCAGGGCGTCGAGCAGGACCTCGTAGCGCTCGACCACGGCATGGTCGGCAGCGTCGCCGAGCTGGGAACCGGCCACGTTGTCTCCGACCCAGCGAAACGGCCACGACGCGGCATCGGTGCAGTCGCGCATCGCGATCCACGCAATCAGAGCGGGTTCGAGCGGCCTCGGCACGGCGCCGCCGCTGTCCAGTGCCGCGCCGTTGGCCGAGAGGCCTGGCAGTACCATCTCGCTCGCATCGATGACCTGCCAGAACGCGCGCGTGAGCCAGGGCTCCAGCACCCGCGTGAGCCGCAACGCCAGGCTCGGCCCCCAGGGCGACCCGAGCACCAGCGCGGGATCGAGGATGCAGGCGAGCTTGCGTTGCCGTACCGATACGATCATGTCCTCAGCATGCATGGCGGGGCGTCTCCGTGTCAGCCGCGGTCAGGGATGCGCAAATGTACGGCGCGCCACGGTCAGGCCGCAGCCTGCGGCACGCCGAGCACGCTGTTCAGCGCGTGTGTCACGCCGGGGAATCCTCGGCCCTCGGGCGTCATCCGGTACGCGGCGACCCACGCTTCCGCGTGCGCGCCCATGGGCCGCACCACGCTCTGGAACAGGATCGGATCGGTTGCGGTCTTGAAATCATTGTCCGCAACAAACTGCAGGATCCGCCGGCCGCTTTCGGCCATCTTGGCCCGTTGCGAGGGCTCGGCCACCCCGCCGAGATAGCGATTCGAGACGATCTCGACCACATCCCACTTGGTGTTGGCGTCAAAGGCCTTCTTGATGTCGGGCGAATCCAGCAGCTTGAGCACCTGGATCAGGTAATGCCCGGTTTCCATCGCGAGCGCGAAGATATTGCCGTAGGTAGACCGGTCCAGCGCATAGCGCAGGTCGAGCCCGATGCGCTGGATGGTGCCGACGCTGCCGAAGGGACGCTGGTCGATCAGCTGTCCGCCCCGGATGACTTCGCCGATCAGCAGATCGCGGAAGTACTGGCCCATCGCCACCATGAAGCCGACCATCTGGCGATGGAAATTGCGGTTGACCACTGCGCCGGCCGGGGCCTGCGCGGTGCCATAGTTGAAGGCGCGCCGATAGGCCACCATGCGGTCCTGCCGGGTGTAGCGCAGTGGCCGCCATTTTTCGAGCAGATAGAGTCCGCGCGCGCCGGGGCCGCGCTGGATGCGCATCTTCCCCAGGCGGAACAAGCGCAGCAGGGTCTCGACCACCTCAAAGATCTTCATGCGCTCGTGCTGATAGATAAAGTACAGCTCGGCAGCCGCATGCAACTGGCTCGGGATGATTGAATCGTCGAAGTCAGGCTGTACATAGGGATACCCGATCTTCTCGAAGCCGACTGCCCCCTGCGGACCGAGGCCGAGCAGATCGAAGAAGCCTTCCTCCCCGCTGCCATTGGGTTTGGACAACAGTTCAGAGTAACGCTGCTCGAACTGCGAGGCGAAGGCGTCGCGCTGGTCGGGCGGCAGGCTGGCCAGCTGCTCCTGCAGAAAGGTCTCCCACAGGCGCTGAATGGTTTCGGTGGTCTGGAAGTTCATGATGCGCTCCGTCGTCGGGGGTCAGGCCTTGGCAGGGCCGCCGTCGGGACCCGCAGGGCCCGCTCCGCTACCGTCGGCGCCAGTACCTTCGGTGCCGTCGAAGGCATCAGCCGCACCGGGAGTGAGAGGGGCGGGGGCAGCGGCGGGCGGCACGGCGGACGTGCCCGGCGTAAGGAGTCGCCGGCGATTCCGTTCCCCCAACTCGTGCGCGATACGATCGATCGAGCCGTCCGGATGCGGCGGAATCTGCGGGGCGTGCTCGCGATAGTCGCGGTTGCGCCGGTGCCACTCGGGCACGCGCTGCTCGATCATCATCAACGCGCCGCGCTGGTATCCCGGCAGCATTCCGATATTGCCAAAGGTCCCCATATGTGGCGGACTGTGATAGACGGGGGCGAGCGTCGCATCTGCAAGCATATCCGAGGCCGGAATGCAGCCGGATGTCATCTGTTCGACGATGGGCCGCAGTGCGCGCTCGGCCTGCAGCTGGAGCACAAGCTCGCCATGCATCAGCCAGGCGAGCGGTGTCGGTCCTGCCGGCCCCGTCAGATCGAAGTGATCAATGGTGTGCTTGTCCCATACACGCCATTGGGGCGCGGGGATGACCGGATCCTGCGGGGCGGCGAAGCTGACCCCTGCCGGGATCAGCAGTGCGGCCATTTCCGACAGCATTGCGCCCGTCGGGTTGTCGGGATTGGTGATGTCCTTCATCGGTGCAGCGGCATCGAGCCAGACATCGGGGTAACGCAGCGCCAGCGCAAAGATGGCGTGGGCGGCGGCACGCTGTTCCGGCATGCCAAACTCTTCGGTGCCGTTGGCGTAGAGATCGATTGCGCGGTCGAGATCGTGCAGGACACGGTCAAGCAGGACCTGCAGCTTGAGCGTATCGGGGTCGCAGTCGCAACGGGTGACACAGTCGATGGTCGAAGCAAATCTGCCGCGCAGACTGACCAGATTCATCAGACGCTGCTCGGCAAAGGTGGTGCCACTCCCTCCGTAAAGGCCATACATCAGTACGCTGGGACGCGCAATGCGCAGGAGGCGCAGGCCGCCGGAAGCCTGGAAGCCGTCCACGAACAACTGCAAGGCGTCCTGAAACGCCAGCAGCGGTGGCGCGTCGCGGACCGGCAGGTGCAGCGTCACCTGCACGAAGCGCGAGAACCGCCCGAGCATGTTCCATGCGGTCGCGCCGACCCGGCGCAGCCCGTCGCTCGAGCCTCCCGCACACAGCTGGATCATTTCGTCCATCGCACGGGAAAGGTCGGCTTCGTGGAGCAGTGCCCGCAGGTCCGACTGGCCATGCGCTTCGAGACTGGCGTGCAGGCCGCGATAGGCGGCCAGGCCTCGCGGCATCGTGTTCTGGTCCAGCGATTCCTGGGCCACGCCCGACATATTGCGCAGGCACACCAGCACCTGGTCGCGCCGCGCCTGCAGTTCAGAGTAGGGCACGCGCAGTAATGTGCGCCCGCCCTGGAAGCCTGTATTGGCGAGCGCCTCGCCCATCAACACCAGAAGCACCGCAGCCACTTCGTCGAGGCTCTGCCCGAGATTGCGATAGCTTTCGTTTAGCTCGGTGGACAGCGCGCCCACCATCCGCGCCAGCCTGGCATATTCGCCCAGGCGCCGCCGTGCGGCGAAAGCCCGGTCCCGGCTGTAGGGGTCGAGGGACTGGCGTGCCGCCGCGACGCCATCGTCGATGGTGAGGGACAGGGTCTGATGCCACCCCTCCAGCTCTGGCCGGATGTCCTTGGTCAGGTTGCTCGCGATCAGTTGCTGCAGATCCTGCTCCACATCCGCCCGGGCCTGATCCAGATCCAGATTGGTCGCGGTCGCCTCCGGCGCAGCGATGGCCGAGGGCCGTGGAGCCGCGGTATTCAGGAACGGCAGTCCCTGAGCCTCGCCGCCGATACCCTGCGCGCGCGCGTCGGACTGGTAGCGGTCCAGCAATGCTCTCGCGATCTGCTGGGCGTCGTTGGGATCTCCGATCTTCAGTTCGCGCCGCAGCAGGGTATCGAAGGCGAGCCGCTGGCTGTTTCCGATGCTCATGGGTTTGCCGTCGGAGCCGGACGGAACCGGTTGGGGAATCGCGGGATAGGCCATGGTGATCCTCTGTTGCGTTGAACGGCGTGATGCGTGTGTTGTCGTGCGCGCCTACGACACCAGGTGCAATAGCGCAGGCTGCGGCTCGTACGGCGCTGCGCGCGGGCGTCGCGAGGCCATGCGCGCGCTCAGCTGGCCGATCACGCAGTGCGCGAGGCGCCTCGGCGGGATGCGCCCGTCCACTATCGCGTAGTGCGCGGCGCTCACGAGGTGGCGGGGAGGCAGTCCGGTTTCACGTTCGGACGCAAGCAGCCGCGCGCCTTCGCGAATGGCCGCCTCGTCGTCACGCGAGAAGGGAATGATGTCGGCCAGGGCGCGCTGGGCGAGGTTGCGGCGCGTCTGGAACGCAATCTCGTCGACGACGTCCGGGACGATGCGCGGCACGCTCAGCATCAGCGCGGCGGGTATGCGGTGCCCGGCGGAGGGCTGGTACAGGTTTTGCCAAACCCGTAACAACCGTGCGGCGTCGCGCGCGAAGCCGAGCCGGCGTAGCATTTCGGCCAGCAGGTAGACACGCAGGTAGGCGGTGGGATGCGCGCCGCCGGGCCGGTAGGTCATGGTGCGCGGCTGGGGGTGCGCGAGGAAATCCGCCATGCCCCAGGCCGCCGCCGGGCCACCGAGCAGGATGGCCGCGAGGTCCGCGAAGATCTCCTTGTGCCAGCGGCCGTAGACGGTGGCGAGGAAGGGATCGCGCGTCTTGCCCATGGTGCGCCTGAGTACGGCCTGGCGGTTCTCCCTCCAGATGCCGAGGTCGGCCTGCAGGTTGTGGGCGACTTCATGCAGGAAGACTGATTGCCACGGCTGGTCTCGGTCCCAGGGTATGCGGATCAGCGGAAAGGGATTGGCCTCGCCGAGCAGCCGCGACAGCGCCACGCCACGGCGCATCGTCGCGGGAGAATAGCCGTGCTCCATGTAGCAGACCGGCTTGAGCAGCGGGCCATCGAAGACGCGTGGCGCGGCGCGTCGAACGGCGCGGTAGCAGTCTTCGGCGATGACGTCGTGCGCGGCGAGCGACGGGCCGAAGCTCGTGCCCCGCTGCGCGAACACTTCGTAGAACATGCCGAACAGCCGCCGCGCGCGGTCAAGTTCGCGCTCGACCAGCGCCACGTCGATCAACACCCGTTGCGCAGGCCTCTGCTGCCAGTCCGGCAGGATCTGATCGAAGCGCGCGCGGATGCGTTGCTCGGCCTGGGCCAGCCGCGCGTTGGCCGTGTCGAAATGTTGCTGCGAAGGCGCATGGGGCATGTCTTGCGGGCGCAGTCCGACAAAGGCGTTGTCGACCCGGGCCAGCCGCGACAGGCGCGCGGACAGGCCGCGAATCTTTGCGCTCAGGAATCGCTGCAGGTTCATGGCCGGCCCCCGTTCCGATCGGTGTCACTGGCGACGATTCATGCGCCACGGACGATGATGGTCACCGGCCCACGCACATGCATGCGTCGGCCGCCGCAGTGTGGGCAGCCGACGCCATGGCCGCCATAGTTGCGGGACTGGGCGCGCGGGCCGGTTGCCGCGACACGGCGCGCTAACGGCGCTATCGTGCGCGCGGCGGCCTGCGCGCCGCGGCCGCGCGGCGTGGCCCGGCGCGCCGCAGGCACCAGCGGCTGCGACAGCTGGCGCGCCGCCTGGGGTCGCCGTGCCACGGCTTGCGCAGTGCGGGTGGCGGTACGCACAGCGGCGCGCGGCGGCAGCTGGCGCGCCTGCACTGTGCGTTGCGTGGCGCGCACCGCGCGTGCAACCGCGCGTGCCGCGGGGGCGCCGCTGGTGCGGGTGGCCGTTCGCACCGCCTGGGCCACGCCGCGCACCGCGGCGCGACGCACGGCGGGCGCGGCGCGCGCGACCGAGGGGAGGGCGCGGCGGAGCACCATGCCGGCCAGCACCGGCGCGGCGGCGTCGATCGCATCCTCGTCGAGTCCATCCACCAGTTCGTCGAAGGTCTCATACTCGTCGGCGCCGTCGGCGAGCATGCGCCCGGCCACATTGGCGATGCGCCCGATCAACTGCGCTTGTGGAAGAGGAATCATGCTGGCGATCGGTCCCACCACACGCGCGGCCTGCCCAATGCCTTGCCCCACGCGGCGCGCGACATTGACCGCGCCGCTCGCCATGCGCCGCAGGCGGCGGAAGAACTCGTCGGCGTCACCGGCTTCCATGGCATCGGCCACGGCGTCCTCCATGCCGTCCAGTTCGTCGTAGGCGGCCTCGTATTCGTCGACGGAGTCGATGCCGTCCACGTCCTCGTAGGTATCGCCCTCGTCCTCGCCTTCGTCATACTGGGTCGCGCCGCCTGCGAGCACGCGGCCGACGAAGTTGTCCTCGCCTTCATCCCATTCGTCGTAGCTGTCATTGCCCTCGTCGGATTCGTCGTACCCGTCGTCGTGCATCAGGTCCATCGCGCTGCCTCGAGTGGGGCCCTCGGCGGCTTCATCCATCAGCTCGTCCATTACATCGGCCTCGAATCGGTCCATGGTGTGCTCCTTGGTGTGCGGCTCAAGTTGTGATTGGCTCAGCGGGGTGCGACCGTCAGCGTCACAGGTCCGCCGAAGTGGAAGGTCCGGGGTCTTCTCGGCCGGATGGTGCGCACGCCGCGGCCGATGCCTGTGGGGCGGGCCATCGGCCCAGGGGGAGCGGGTTGCGCCAGGCGATCGAGCATGCGGGGATTGGCGACGACGCGGCGCGCGGCCTGGGGCAGCCCACGGCGCAGCGCCCGCGCGGCCTGGTTCGGCGGTTGCTGGCGTTGGCGTGCGACGCGGGTGGCGGCGCGCGCCAGCGGTGCCAGGGCGCGTGTGGCCCCGGGTCCGCCTGCGCGCACCAGTTCGCGTGCCGCGCTGGCGACGCCGCGCACGAGTTGCCGCCGGCCCGCGGCCGATAGTTGCGCCACATTTGACAGGCCGAGTCCGCGCGCGGCGGCTCGCGTGGCGAGCGCCACCGCTGCGGGCAGGGCCTCGTCGATGCCGTCGTTGGCATAGAGATCGATCATCGCGTCCATGCCCTGGCTCGCGCTGGCCTGCGAGGCGAGCAGTTGGCTGATCTGCGCGAGCATGTCCTGAGTGCCGCCGCCAAGGGTGCCGAGGGCGCCCGCCTGCCGGCGCGCCTGGCGCGCCGCGTGGCTGACGTCCCCGGCAAGGCGGCCAGCGGTTTGCAGGCCGCGCGCAAGGTTCGGCGCGCCCAGCATGCGCGCAAGGGCGGCCGCCGCGTTGGCGGTGGGGGAAGCAGCCTGCGCCACCCGGCCCACCTGTCCCGCCACGCGGCCCGCCCTTCGTGCGACGCCCTGCATGCGTCCGGCCTGGCGGCTTATCACCCCGGCCGCGCGGCCGAGGCCGCCCAGCAGGCGGCCGAGAAATTCGTCGTCGTCGGCGGCGTCGAGGCCGTCGGCTACTTCTTCCTCGAAGGCGTTCCATACGGCCATCTGGTCGATGTGGTCGCCGATGTCGGTGTCTTGCGCGGCCGCCATATCGGCCGAATCTGTCTCGTCCGTGAAAGCATCGTCGCCCCCGTCCTCGTCAAACGGGGACGCGGTCCGCGCCAAGCCCGATTGCAGCGCGGCATGATCGGCGGCGTCGTCGGCCGTGTCGCCGTAGTCCGTGCTACTGGCGTATTCGTCCAAACTGAGGTCTTCCATCAGGTCATTGTCGAATTGGTCGCTCATCGCATGCCTCCACGCGGCCGTGTGTCATGCCGCTGTCATGGCCACTCTAGATGCGGCGAGGTGCCCGCCGCATCGCCCGATGCCTCTGGCACGGCGGGATTCGCGCGACCGGCCGGGCGCGACAGGACCGGCGCATCGGGGTACGGCACAACGGGCCCGCAAGGCGGGGCGTGCCGCCTTGCCGTAGCCGGAATGGGGTAGCCTGCTTGCGCTCTCGCTTTTTCCTTGCAAAGTCACCGGCCATATGCCAAAACAAAGAAGTTTCGAGCGGCCTGTGTCAGGGAAAAGTGCAGCGGGGGCACTGCAGCCTGACTCAGGGGAACGCAGCTTGTCAGCGCGCATGGATACGAATGCGGACTCGAAGCCGGCAGTTGAGCTGTGCCGTCATGCGGGCATCCGGCGTGCCGTTCGCTCGTCGTCGTGTTGCCAGGCGGAACGACAAGAAGGAAAAAACCATGCTTCACAGATTCCGCCGGGGGGCGCTGCTGGCACCGTACAGCGCATTAGGGGATTCGCCCACGGCCGGGTACGGGGCGGCGGCAATCCGGTCGGGCAGTTGGGGGAGAGAGGTCTGCGAGGTCGAACTGGGCGGCCGGCGATGTCGGTTGCTGCAGGTAGGCGGCCTGCGTGCGCCACGCGGGGGGGCGTACGGGGAAGGCGAGATTACCCAGTTCGAGTTCGAGGGGAACTATTACGCCCTGATCGCTGATCCGGTGGCCGTGCCGGCGGCCGCGCCGCTGCCGGCCGGCGAGCCGCGTCCCGCCGTCCCCGATGTGCGAAGCGTGTTGACCGTGCGCGAACTGCAGATCGTGCAACTCGTCTGCATGGGCTATTTGACTAAGCAGATCGCGGGCCGGCTTCATATCAGCGAATTTACCGTCCGCTCGTATCTCAAGACGATCTACTGCAAACTCGGTGTCCGATCGCGCGCGGCGATGGTGTTCTGCTATATGCAGGCATGCGCTGGAGGCGCGGACGGCGCCCAAACCTGACGGCGGTCCGGTATCGGCTAACCGGAAGGAACGACACGATTTTTCAGGCAGACATCGACGGGTGCACGAAAGACTGCATTCACAGGAACCCGATCGAGAACCAAGGCACCAGTGTCAGCAGCAGCAAAGCCACCAGCAGCGCCGCCATGTGCGGCCAGACCCGCGGCATGGCCACGTCAGGCGAGACCCGCCCGATGGCGCAAGCCGCGTAGAAGCCGACGCCGAACGGTGGCGCAAACAGGCCCAGGCCCATGGCGAAGATCACCACCATGGCGTAGTGGACTTCATGCACGCCGACGATCTTTGCGATCGGGAACAGAAGCGGGCCGAACAGCACGATGGCCGGGATGCCTTCAAGCAGGCTGCCGAGCAGGACGAATGCCAGCGCCGACACCAGCAGGAATCCGGTCTTGCCGCCCGGCACGGCGGACATGATCTTCACCAGGTCGCCGGCGAAGCCCGATTGCGTCAGCGCCCACGCCATTGTGGTGGCGCAGCCGACGATCAGCAGGATCGCGCCGGACAGCGCAGCGGTATCGACCAGCATCGGGTAGATGCTGCCCCAGTGGAAGCGCCGGTAGACGAAGATGCCGGCGAGCACTGCGTAGAAGATGCCGATGGTGGACACTTCGGTCGCGGTGGCCACGCCTTCCACTACCGCGGTGCGGATGATCACGGGCAAGGCCAGGGCCGGCAGGGCCACCAGCAGCGATTTCACGATCACGGCGCGCGTAGGGCGTACCACCGTGCTCATGTCTTCCTTGCGCGTCTGGAACCAGACTACGCAGGCCATCATGACCAGGCCCACGGCCGCAGGCATCAGGCCGCCGATGAAGAGCGAGGTGATCGACACACCGGTGACCGATCCCACCGTGATCAGCACGATGCTGGGCGGGATCGTTTCGGACATCGCGCCGGACGCCGACAACAATCCGATCAGGTCACCGTCCCTGGCGCCGCGCTGCTTCATTTCCGGGAACAGCGCGGGCGCGACCGCTGCCATGTCGGCTGCCTTTGCGCCGGAGATGCCGGACACGATATACATCGCGCCGAGCAGCACGTACTGCAGGCCGCCGCGCATATGCCCGATCAGGTTGGCGAGGAAACTGATCATGGCGCGCGCCAGTCCGGTCATCTCGATCAGCGCGCCCAGGAAGACAAAGAGCGGCACGGCGAGCAGGATCAGGTGCGACATGCCTTCCTGCATGCGGTTCGGGACGATCGACAGCGGGGTCGTGGTGGTGAAGGCCAGGTAGCACATGGTGGCCAGGCCGAAGGCAAAGGCGATCGGCACGCCAATGGCGACGCATACCACCAGCACCAGCAGGAAGAAGATCACCAGGTTGATGTTGCCGAGTTCTGCCAGCACCGGGGACAAGGCCCACAAGATTGCCCCGATTACGCCCACCGCCACGCCGCTGACGAGAACCCGTTTACAGTCGGCCTGCGCGACCAGCCGGATGACGGCCGTCGCCAGCATCAGCAGCGCGCCGGCGAGCACCGCCGCGGAGCGATAGCCCTCGCTGATCTCCAGCGTTGGCGACGAGACTTCGATGTGTTCACTCAGGTGCTCGTAGGCCGGCCAGACCAGCATCAGCAGGAACGCCACCACCAGCCACATGCCAAAGGCATCGAGCCACGCGCGCCTGCCCGGCGCCAGGTCCTTGATGAAGGTGGTCAGTTGCATATGCGCGCTGCGCTGCAGCGCAATGATGGCGCCCAGCATCGCCAGCCAGAGGAACAGGATGCTGGCCAGTTCATCGGTCCAGGGGATCGGCGCATGCAGGACATAGCGCGCGAAGGCGCCACCGCCCAGGATGGCGATCTCGGCAAGCACGATCAGCGCGGCCGGAATCTCCACGACCCAGCGCATGGCGCGGCCCCACACGGCAAGGGCGGCGCCTGGTTCCTGCGGTGCGCCAGCGAAGGTTTCGGCAGTGTGCTCCATCGTCGTGTCTCCATGCGGCACGCGCTGAGGCGCGGCTTCTCGTTCAGTCTGGTGGTATGGCGTCAGGCCAGGCGGCCCGCGTATTTCTCGAGCTTGGCCCAGGCTTCCTCGCCGTACTTCTTCTTCCACTCGGTGTAGAAGCCCGCGCTTTGCAGCAACTGGCGGAAGGGCGCGGGATCGGGCCGGTTCAGCGTGATGCCGAGCTTGCCCAGTTCCGCCTGCGCATCGACATTCAGCCTGGCGATGTCTTCGCGCTGGCGCAGCGCCGCGCTGTCGAAATGGGTGGCGATGGTCGCCTGCACTTCCTTGGGCAGCGCCTGGAATTTCCTGGCGTTGCCGAAGATGAAGTGGCCATCCCAGGTATGCGCGGTAAGCGAGCAGAACTTCTGGACTTCGTACAGCTTGGCGCTGCGGATCAGGGCCAGCGGGTTTTCCTGGCCGTCCACCACCCGCGTCTGCAGCGCGGAGTAGAGCTCGCCGAACGGAATGGCGGTGGGCGCGGCGCCAAGCGCCTTGAACATCGAGATCCAGAGCGGGATGCCGGGAACGCGGATCTTGAAGCCCTTCAGGTCCGCAGGGGTCTGAACCGGCCGGCTGGCCGAGGTGATATTGCGGTAGCCGTTGTCCAGGCACTTTTCAAACACGTGCAGGTTGACCTTGCCCAGCGCTGCCCGCACGTGCGCGCCGACGTCGCCATCCATGGCCGCCCAGACCGTGGCGTAGTCCTTGAAGGCAAAGGCGACACCGTTGATGCCGGCGGTCGGCACCAGCGTCTGCAGGTTGGTGCCGGCAGTGGACATGAAATCCATGGCTCCGGCGCGGGTCTGCGAGATCATGTCGGGCTCGCTGCCCAACTGACTGGCGGGATACACCTGGAGATCCACCTTGCCGCCGGTGTCCTTGCGGATGGCCTCCGCGGCTTCCTTGATGCGCAGTGTGCCCGGATGGTCCGCAGGAAACGCCGTGCCGTACTTGAGCCGGATGCCGGCGCCCTGGGCAAGGCCGTGGCGTACCGGCAATGCGAGCGCGAGACTGCCTGCGGCCAGGGCGCCGAACTGGCGGCGTGTCAGGGAGAAAGTCATGGTGATGTGTGCTCCTGTATTGAAAGATCTGGCGCCTTATTGGCGCGGCGGCATGGACAGCAATGCCGCCGCGCCGCGGTTTGCCAGTGCCGCCAGGTAAGCGGCAAGGCGGGCGGCAAGGGGCGCAGGCCACGGCGTGGTGCCAAAGACGGCGGCATGGCCGAGCGCCTGGCGCGCGGCATCGGCGTCGCAGCCTGCGCTGCGCAGGCGATCGGCCAATGCCGCGGCGCCGGGGTCGCTGATCGCAAGTACCTCGCCGCAGTCGCTGCGGCCGGTTCGCAGGTAATGCAGCCACATCGCCAGCGCACGCTCAAGGAATGGCCGTTCGACGCCCGCGCTGCAGCTTTCGCGCAAGGCGGGCAGCCAGCGCACGGGGATCTTCTGCGTGCCATCCGTCGCGATCTGTGCGGTCAGGTGGGCGAGGGCGGTATTCTCGAAGCGATGCAGCAGTTCGCGACAGTAGCGGTCGACGTCATAGCCTGGCGGCGCCGCAACAGTGGCGCGCAAGTCTTGCATTACGCCCCGCGCGAATGCGGCGGCAGCGGGATTCGCCATGACGTCTGCGATGCTGGAAAATCCGCCAAGCTGACCGGCATAGGCCATTGCCGAATGGGTGCCGTTGAGCAGGCGCAGCTTCATTGCCTGGTAAGGCCGGACATCGGTCGTCAGCAGCGCGCCACCGGCTTCCCATGCGGGCCGTGGTCCCGCGAAACGGTCTTCGATGACCCATTGCGTGAAGGGCTCGCACACGACGGCGGCTTCGTCGCGCACGCCGAGCAGCCGGCTGGCCAGGTCGAGCGATGCTGTGCTGGCGGCCGGCACGATCCGGTCGACCATTGAATTGGGCAGTGCGATCTCGTCCTCGATGCGCCGTGGCAGGTTTGGATCGGACAGTTCCGCGAACTGTGCAAGCAGCCGACGCAAGGTGTCGCCGTTGCCCGCCATGTTGTCGCAGCACACCACGCTGAGCGGGGCGCCGCGCGGCCGGCGGCGTATGCCCGCCGCAAGGATGCCGAGGGTGCTGCGGGGGCGCTCCGGGTTGGCCAGGTCGTGGCGGATGTCTTCATCGCCGAGGTCGAGCCCGGTCGTTGACGGGAGCTGGCTGTAACCCTTCTCGGTCACGGTGCTGGTGACGACGCTGACCGCCGGGTCAGCGATGGCGTCGATTACCTGCTTCAGGGCCTGTGGCGCATACAGCGACGCAACCACGGCACCGACGATCCGTGTGTGGCTGGCATCGCCATGACGCTCGGTGACCGAATAGAGATGGTCCTGGGCTTGCAGCGTGTTGCCCGTGGCGGGGCTGCGCAAGCTGACGCCGATGATTCCCCACCGGGTATCGCCCTGCGCCAGGGCGGCTTCGGTGTACAGCGCCTGGTGGGCGCGGTGGAATGCACCCAGACCCAGATGCACGATGCCCCGGCCCAGGCCGGAGCGATCGTAGCGAGGACGCTCGACCCCGGCACGCACCTTGAGAAGGGCTTCTTGTGAGAGGCGCTGATGGCGTGCTGCCGTGGCGGAAATGGGCTGCATATCGATATAGGCTCACATTTCTCTGGTTGCTGCCATGGTAGTGCGGCGGTGTTGTGCACTGTAGTCGCGAGTATTTGGCGAATCCATGCGGGTTTACGCCGAACCATTGGGAAAATGGCGACGTGCTACCATGGCAGTGATACTCAAATAACCGACCCCAAATGCGCGCCTCCCGTATCTCGCTTGTCCGCGAAAATTCCCAGGAAGCCTTCAATGCCGAAGAGGTCCTGACCCGTGCGCTGGCTGGATTCCAGCTGGAAAAGGACCGCTCCTACACCGCCCAGGTCCATGCGATGTTGCAGCGAGCCATCGTGCGCGGCACGCTGCCCCCGCGCATGGCGCTGTCGGAAGCGGCGATCTCCCAGGCAATCGAGGTCAGCCGCACGCCGGTACGTGAAGCGCTGGCCATGCTGGCAGACGAGCAGCTAGTGCAGATCTACCGGCAGGTCGGCACCATCGTTGCGCCGGTGCGCACTTCGCTGATCGAGGAGGGACGCTTCGTGCGCTGCACGCTGGAATGCGCCAATCACGTGCAGCTGGCGCTGTCCATCACGAGCGAGCAACTGGCGGAGTTCGGCAGCATCGTCGAGCGCCAGCGCGCCGCCGTCGCTGGCAACCAGACCGACTTGTTCTCGGAGCTGGATGAGCTGATGCACCGCAGGCTGTTCGAGTTTGCGGGCCGGCACAACGTCTGGGCCATGCTCGAGCCCATCAAGCGGCATTTCGACCGGGTGCGCTGGCTGCTGCTGGGCCGGGTGGCCGACCACGCCAGCCGCGCGCTGCAGGAGCACGAGCAGATGCTGGCGCAGATGGCGGCACGCGATGTCGCGGGCCTCGGGGCCAGCGTCGCTTCGCATATCAACCACATCACCGAGCACCTCCAGGCGTTGCGCAAGCAGGCGCCGGAGAGCTATTTCACTGACTGACCTCGCGGGGGAAGGCGACTTGAAGATCGAATCGGTACAAACCATTGTCACCTGTCCGGGGCGCAACTTTGTCACGGTCAAGGTGATGACGGATGAAGGCGTCCATGGCCTGGGCGATGCCACGCTCAACGGGCGGGAACTGGCGGTCCAGGCCTATCTGGACGAGCACGTGATTCCGTGCCTGATCGGGCGCGATCCCCGCAACCTCGAGGACATCTGGCAATACCTGTATCGGGGGGGGGGGGGGGGGGGGGGGGGGGGGG